>JALYLI010000153.1 GCA_030774335.1 Acidobacteriota bacterium
TAGAGATTCGATCGAAATTTTTATACCTGCTTTATACCCTGCTCAATTCAGACAGAAACGCCAGAACCGCGTCTCGCTTCATCACTCATTCCTTTCACCCGGTTCGGGGATTTGTGGGAAGCCGAAAGGCAGCGTGGCGTGAAGTTAGCTAAGGCGCAATTGGCGAAGATCACTCCGGGTAATCTTAGGCTGAAACAGAAATATCTGGATTTTCTGAACCAGTTAATTAAGCAGAATCATCTAAATATCACGGTAGACGACCTGATGTCTCAAATTTCGGCGGCAGCAGCGGACGCGACTAACTATATTTGCGATGGGCCTTCCTCCACTGTACCGTTAACACCCAAGAGTTTTCCGAATTATCAAGGCAAAACGGTAGGCGATACTTTCAAAAACAACAGTGGCCAACAGGCTCTCTCGCAACAAGACGGGTCAGCAATCTATATCCGGCTTACCTACTGGAACGGAACGCTCCTTCACGAGATCCTAAACAAACAGGCGGTCGGTGGTGGATTTTCGCACGATAAGATGGGCAATGCTCTCGCTCCTGTCGTCAAGGGCTCATTGAGTGTCGGCATGTTTCACAATAAAGAAAGCGATTTATTGGGGCAAATATGCTTCTAGCTTCCCACGATAGAGCTCTACTTGGCGCATTGAATGCAGCGGCGTTCGTTGTGATACAGATACTGCTAGCTCTGCTGATAGTGCCCACCTCGAATGGCCAAGAACCACCACCTCCCTGTACCTTGGAGGTTCCTGTGTACGGACCAGCCGGTGACCGGTTGCCATTCCGGGTGACCAGGGTGACTCCGAAAGATGACGAGAGCCGCAATCTACTTTCCATCCTACAGTCCGGAGTTACCATCGGTGAAAATGGCTCTAAGATCATATTTCAGTCCGATAAAGCCGTTAGTCGCGAGATTGAGGTTACGCTCCAAGACCCGAAAGGAATTGTGACCACTACTCATTTGGTCGTGACATCTTGCAGACTACGCCGGTCCGTTGTCGTAGGACAAATGGAAACGGGCGCAGATGTAAACTGGATAAGCACAACGGGAAAGCTTGTAGGATGTAAATTTGGGGGAGATTGGTGGGTGCGCGCAGTCCCTATGTTTGGAACGAGTGATAGCTTTCACAACAGCGAACCGGTCGATGGCTATGTCGCCTCTAATGGGAACTTTTGGCTAGTCTTAAACCCTAATGGCATAAGGTATACGATGATTATTGGTAAAGGAAAAAACCCCATCAAGAGCATCGGTTTCGATGCGATCACAGGGAAGAACACAAACCTTGGTTTAGTTGATTTAAAGCGTCTCTGCCCTTGAGAACCGGGGCGACCCCAACTCGGCTGGACATGGCCAAATACATTTCGGTGAGACAGCTGACTAGATTAAGGTGGACGAGCAAAAACTGATTTGGCGGGCGCTGGGCTGATCTGCCCCCTAGCTCCGCGCACGGGATCATACGACACCCAAATCTCCTGAACTCATGATTTTTGCCCCAGGCATTTCTTCGAAGCAATGGGCAGCCAGCGCGTGACTAACGGTCCCTCCATCCGCAACCGCGACATGTAGCGTCTGGCGTAGACCATAGACATACCGACGGCGATCAACACCGCGGCAAGACCCAGGCTGAAGGCCACGATCAGAAATAATCCAAACCCGATGCGATGCAGGGCGAAGGCGCTCAGCAGCACTACTAACGCCGCGGGGCAAGGAATGATTCCGCCCGTGATGCCCAGGGCAAGCAACTGATACAAGGTAACTGGCGCGGCAGGGGCCGGTGCGGTTTGTGCGGAAGTTTCAGCAGCCTGAGCGCTGGCTGCTGGCTGCGGGTCCACAAAACCGCTCTTCCGCGACGATAAAAACCAATCGCTGTGAACTTTTCCGGAGCCATGCCTATGTTCGCCATCTTCTCCGCTCCAACGCCGTAGAATTAAGAAGATTCCGATGCCCGCGATGGTGAGGCCGGAGGGTTGCCCATGGGATGGGCATGGAGGGCCAGAGGAGTTAAACAAATCAGCAGCAGGAAACGCGAGAAAAAGCGGTAACCGGCCGAGCTAGGGCGCGCTTTTCTTCTCGAGGGATGCTTTTGTGTCGACTGTGGCGGCAGGTTCCGCACTTTTCCCGTTGGCCTGTTTCGCGGCCTTGGCGGGACTCTTTTCAGCGCCGGCAGATTGATCAGCGGTGCTGCTGGGTGGCGCTTTCTGGTCCTGCTGTTTCTCTGATTGCGGCGGCTTTTCGCTTGGTTCCTTCTCTGGCTCTTTCTCTTTCTTCTCTTTGTGGATGGGCGAAAGCAGATACTGCATACGCGCGCGAGCAGCGCGCCATTTCACACTGCTGGCATTTCCGGCTCGATCCACATAGGGCGCCAGCTTCTCGTCGGTGGCGATTCCCTGGTCCTTCAAAAACTGCGTGATCGCCATGCTTTGGGTTTCCAGGGTTTCCAGCAGCGAAAACAACTCCTCGAGGATTTCTTTTATCGGTTCGACATTCGGTTCCATGTGTGCACTCATCCCCGATCAAAGATATTCCGGCCTTATTGCAAATCCGACGGCTGGCTTAGAAATGGCAGGAGGCCGCGCCGCGCTTCTGCAAGTATTTCTGGTGATATTCCTCGGCGCGATAGAATGGGCCGGCGGCAGTGATCTCCGTGGCGATGGGGCGCTTGAATCTTCCGCCGGCATTTTGCTCCGCCAGGGATTTCTTCGCCGCCGCTTCCTGCTCCGGTGAATGAAAGAAAATGGCGGTGCGATATTGCGCGCCGAAGTCCGGCCCCTGGCGGTTTACCTGCGTGGGGTCATGCGCCTTCCAGAAAACATCGAGCAGTTGATCAAAAGTAACTTTCGCGGGATCGAACGTTACCTGCACCACTTCGGCATGTCCCGTTTCGTCGGTACACACATCTTTATAGGTCGGGTTGACGGTATGCCCGTTCGAATAGCCCACGGCTGTGTCAATCACCCCGGGCACATTGCGAAAAGTTTCTTCCACGCCCCAAAAGCAGCCCGCTCCAAACGTTGCGATTTCGCTCATATCCGTCTCCGCGCCGCAAAATGCCCACGGCAATCTCAATATAGTAACGCAGGTTTAGATGTTCCGCAGGCGCGTTCCGATGCAACTCGGTAATCCACACTCGAAGACCTTAAAACCGCGGCGTTGCTCCGCAATCCGTTTAGCTGAGATGATAAAGATGAGGGGGCGCTCATGGATTTGGGACTGAAGGGCCGCGTTGCCATTGTGGCCGCAGCCAGCAGCGGCTTGGGTTTGGCGGTAGCGAATGAATTTTCTCGCGAAGGCGCCATCGTCGCGATTTGCGCCCGCACCGAAAGCGCTCTGCAGTCCGCCGCGGCAAATATCCGGCGCGCGCACGGCGGCGAGGTATTTCCTCGGGTGCTGGATGTAACTGACCCCCAGGCGGTTGCCAACTTTGTTGCCGCGGTGGAAACGCGCTTCGGGCGCGTGGATATTTGCGTCACTAATTCCGGCGGCCCTCCGTCTAAGCTATTTGCAGATACCCGCAACGAAGATTGGAAAGCCGCTGTCGATCTGCTGCTGATGAGCTGCGTCGCATTTGCCAGGGAAACGCTGCCGCGCATGAAAAAAAACAAGTGGGGGCGCTTCATTACCATTACTTCCTACGCCGTGAAGCAACCCGTCGATGGCTTGCTGCTTTCAAACGCCATTCGTTCCGCGGTAACAGGACTGGCCAAGACTTTGGCGAATGAGTATGGCTCGCACGGCATCACCGTCAATAACGTCTGCCCCGGCTACACCCGCACCGACCGCCTCAGCGAACTGGTCGAGGCCATTTCCGGGCGCACTGGCGCCAAGTCCGACGAAGTTTATGCCGGCTGGGAAAAGCAGATCCCGGCAGGACGACTTGGCACGCCCGAAGAATTCGCCGCGGTGGTAACATTTCTTGCTTCCGAGCGCGCCAGCTACGTGAACGGCACCTCCATCGCGATTGACGGCGGAATTGTCCGGAGCCTGCTATAGCCTTGACGCCCGCGACCAAGCACGCACTGACAATTTCCGTGCTTCCGAAACTTTTCTCTATCTGCAAGCTTGCGGCGGATACGCCCGTGCCGCCATGGGCGAAGGGCGGAGGATTTCTGTCCATTACACGAACGGACGCAGAGCTTTCGATCGTTGCGGAGGCGGATGTGGTGCCCGCCGATTTGCGTCCGGACATCGACTGGCGGGTCTTGAAGGTTCACGGGCCATTCGACTTGTCCGCGGTAGGAGTGCTGACTTCGCTGGTCGCGCCACTGGCGCACGAGGGCATCAGCATTTTTACGATTTCCACGTTCGATACGGATTATTTGCTGATTCAATCAGGGCAGTTGCAGGCGGCGGAGGCGGCGTTACGCGACGCCGGGCATTCGATCGTTACCACGGAAAGAATTTCATAAATTATTGCTTCATGGAAAGGCGCCAGTGAATTCACATTCGATCAGAAATATATTTCATGTCCGCGCGTTGCCGCTGCCCGAATGCCGCCGGCTGCTCGTCGTCGCCATCCTTATTAGTGGGGTAACTTTTTCATCGCGGGCTGACGAACCCTACGCCCGCAGCCGGGACTACGACCTGCAACACTCCAAAATCATTTTGCGCTTTGATGTGGACCAGAAAAAAGTCATCGGCGAAGTGATCCATAGCGTTTCCACGCTTCACGACGATATTTCTAAAATTGTCTTCGATTCGGTGGGACTGACCATTCAGAGCGTCGCCGTCAATAAAGCGACGGCCAAATTCGAAAGCACCGCTGACAAATTAATTGTTCCCGTCAAACCCGGCAAAGCCGGAAGCAAATTTGAGATCGACATTCGCTACGACGGCAAACCCACCAAGGGCCTTTATTTTATTTTGCCGGACAAGGATTATCCCAATCGCCCACGACAGATCTGGTCGCAGGGCGAATCGGAAGACACCCGCTATTATTTGCCGACTTACGACTATCCCAATGACCGGTTGACCACCGAAACGATTCTCACCGTGCCTGCTTCGTGGCTGACCGTGGCCAACGGAAAATTGATGGGTGTTGCCAACGCCGCCAACAACATGAAGACGTGGACCTGGAAAGAGTCCTTGCCGAGCTCCACCTATCTCATCACCGTGGTCGCCGGCGAATTCGACGAGGTAAAAGACTCGCTAAGAAATTTGCCGGTCACCTACTACGCGCCCAAGGGCCGCGGCGACCGCTTGCCGATAAATTACGGGCGCACGCCGGCGATGATCGAGACGTTCAACAAAACATTTGGCGTGGATTATCCGTGGGAAAAATACGCGCAGGTAATGGTGGATGATTTCATCGCCGGTGGCATGGAAAATTCCAGCGCCACCACCAATACCAGTTCGTCGCTGCAACATCCCCAGCTGGCCGCCGAATACGCCACCGGTGAAGACGATTTGATTTCACACGAATTGGCGCACCAGTGGTTCGGCGACCTGGTCACCTGCAAGGACTGGGGAAACATCTGGCTCAACGAGGGCTTCGCCACCTTTGGCGAGACGGTGTGGGCGGAAGCGCATTTTCCCAAGGACCAGGTGGAATACGAACGCTGGAACAGCGCGCGCCGGTGGTTTGCGCAATCTTCGCTGTATAAAAAACCCATCGTTCGCCATGATTTCGACGACTCCGGCGAGTTTGATCAGAACGTGTACAACAAAGGCGGCTGGGTGCTGTACATGTTGCGGCGCCAGTTAGGCGAAGAGCGCTTCAATCGCGCTTTGAAGCACTATCTGGAAGTGAATCGCGGCAAAAACGTGGTCACCGCGGATTTTGTGAAGGCCGTGGAAGAATCTACCTATACCAGCCTCGAGCAATTTTTCAACCAGTGGATCTACGGCGCGGGCGCTCCGAAATATGACCTGGCTTATAGCTACGACGACAGCAAGCACCAGGTTGCGCTTACCGTAAAACAGGCCCAGAAAGTCGAAGGCCAGGTTGGCATTTTCCGCATTCCCGTGGATGTCGAGATCACCACCTCTGCCGGCGCGCATTTATATCCTATTGTGGTCTCGAAGCCAGCGGAAACTTTTTCGCTTCCGGCCAACTCTGTGCCGCTGATGGTCTTGTTCGACAAGGGCGGCCACATTTTGAAAACCGCTGAAGTCCACAAGGAAAAAACGGAATGGCTGTACCAGCTGAAGAATGCCGCGGAGCTTGCGGATCGCGCCGATGCCGCCGTGGCCCTGAAAACTTTCAAAGAGAAAAATGACGACGTCGTCAACGCGCTGGGAGAGGTCGCGAATACCGACAAGGCCTGGGGCGTGCGCGCGACGGCGGCAGACAGCTTGGGAGCACTCGGCGGCGCCCCGGCGGCCAGGAAAGTTCTCGCGGCGCTGGATTCGGCCAAAGAGCCGTGGTTGCGCGCGCGCGTTGTTACCACTCTGGGAAACTTCAAGGACGATAAAGAAGCGCTCGCCAGACTTCCGTTGATCGCCGAGCAGGATAGCTCTTATCGCGCGCGCGCGGCTGCGCTGCAAGCGCTCGGCAAATTGAAGTCGCCCGAAGCTTTCAGGATTTTAAATGCCGCCATCGTCGGGGACTCACCCGACGATTTTCTGCGCAACGCGGCGCTGCGCGCGCTGGGGCCGCTGGGCGACGATAAAGCCGTGCCCGCGTTGCGCGAATGGAGCGCCATCGGTAAGCCTATGCCGACGCGCGAGGCGGCCATCGCCAGCCTGGCGCGCTTGCAGAAAGACGATAAAGAAATCACCAAACAGATCGCGTCTTATCTTTCGGAGCCGCACTTTTCAGTGCGCATGGCAGCGCTTTTTGCCTTGGGAAGCCGCGAAGATGCCTCGGCGATTCCGGCTCTTGAAGAGATGCTGAAGAGTAATGACCTCAGCATCGAGATGATGCCCATGATCAAGGCCCAGATTGCCAAGCTGAAGCGCCCGGCGAAGGAAAAACCGGATGCTCACGCGCAAGCCGGTGGCGATGGCGACGACGATGACGAGAGCGCCGAAAACAACGCCGGAGGCGACAAAAACACTTCCATCGTCGCGGACCGGCTCGACAAACTCGAGCATCTCCTCCAGGAAATGAACGACCGGCTGAAATCAATGGAAGCCCGCTGGCCGCCGAAGCCGTGACAACTTCATTGCGCGGCTGATCTGCCCAGTCGTTCACGGCTCGGCGATAAGTATTCGCAAATCCCGCAAATTATTTCCGGTGGGCCCGATCACCACCGCTTCGCCCAGTTGGCGGAAAAATGTGAACGCATCGCTGCGTTGAAATGCGTCGCGTGCATTTAGTCCCGCCGCCTGCGCGCGCGCCAGCGTTTCACCGTCCGCAACGGCGCCGGCCGCGGGGCTGTTCCCGTCAATGCCGTCGGTTCCGGCGCTCAAAACCGCGATGCGCTGGCCGGCAATCTTGTCCACGCAGGAAAGCACGAAGGCGGAGTTTCTGCCGCCTATTCCGTTTCCGGTGACGGGTGAACTAACTTCTCCGTCGGCGATCACCGCCACGCGTCTGGAGGGATTGCGCCTGCGCAAGTCTTCCAGCTGCGCCAATAAATATTCAGCGGCCCGCTCGACCGGCCAGTCGTCGGTGGTGTTGTCGCAACAGGTCACGCAACCCACGGCCTCAGCTGCGCCATGTGCGGGATGAAACAAGCCATCGAGACCCAGCAGCAAAGAAAAATGCGCGTTGTGAAAAGCGGCGTTGCCGGCCTTGGGCGTTTCCGGTGTGCCGCCTTCCGCGATCCAGCGTGAAACAACATCAGGAAGCTTCTCGCGCAGCGCATACTCGTCTAGAACCCGTTTCACTTGAGCCCAGGTACTGGGATCCGGCAGCGTCGGACCGCTGGCCAGCGCCGATTCTTTCCCGGCCGGAACATCGCTCACCGCCAGCGTTATTTTCGTGGCACGCCCCGCGGCCTGGGCCAGCCGGCCGCCTTTCACCGCGGAGATGTGCTTGCGCACGGCGTTGATATCGTCAATCGGGGCGCCGCAATTCACCAGTGCTCGGTGCACCTGCTGCATATTCGCCAAGTCGAAGCGACGCTCCAGAGGCAACTCCACCAGCGCCGAGCCTCCGCCCGACACCAAAAAAAACACCAGTGTGCGCTCATCGCAGCCGGGCAGCATTTCGAGTATGGCCCTGGCGGCTCCCCAACTGTCTTCATTCGGGATCGGGTGCCCGCCAGTAAAGTATTGAACGCCGGGAATTGGCCGCGTTGGCGGAGCGGGCGACGAAGCAATGCCTGAGAAAGAAATACCCGCGGGCAAGCACAACCTCAAGCCATCAAGCATCGCGTGCGCCGCTTTGCCGAGGGCCACAACCCGGAATGTGGAAAACTTACGCGTGTCCACCGCGATCTCACCGCAGCGCAGCACCGCGCCTTCGCGGTACAGCCTGCGCTGCATCGTTCGCGGAATATCGATGGCCGCCAAGGTATCTTGGAAAATACGGCGGGCGAGTTGCTTCAAATCCCCCATGCGGGGATTATCGTTCTGTTCAAGCGGATTTCACAACTTCGGGGTTCAAAATATTGGGCGGTCGCTTGTTTTCGAAAAAAGTGCGCACGTTGTCCGCCGCGATGCTCGCCATTTTCGTTCTGGTCTCCAGGGAAGCGGAAGCAATGTGCGGCGCGAGCACCACATTCGGGCGCTTTAATCCCGGGTGAATGAACGGCTCATTTTCGTAAACATCCAGTGCGGCACCGGCAATTTTCTTGCTTTCCAGCGCATGCACCAGCGCCGCTTCGTCCACTACCGAGCCGCGTGAAGTATTGATGAGATATGCGGTCGGCTTCATCCTGAAAAATTTGGCGGCTTCGAACAATCCGCGCGTTTCTTCCAGCAGCGGAACGTGCAAACTGACGAAATCCGATTCCGCGAGGAGGGCGTTAAAATCACGATATTCCGCGTGCAGCTCTTTTTCCACGTCTTCGCCGGCTCGCTGCACGTCGGTGTACAACACCTTCATGTTGAATCCCGCGGCTCGGCGCGCCATGGCCCGCCCGATACGGCCGAAGCCAACCAGTCCCAATGTTTTTCCGTAAACATCGGCGCCCACCAGTTGATCCAGATCCCAGCCCTTCCAGCCGCCCGACCGTGCCAGCGCTTCTCCTTCACCGAGCCGCCGCGCCACCGCCATCATCAGCGTCCACGCAAAATCCGCCGTCGTTTCATCCAGCACACCGGGCGTGTTGGTTACCGCCACGCCGCGCCTGGTGCAGGCGGGCAAATCAATATTGTCGAAGCCTACCGCGACGTTCGCCACGATCTTCAATTTCGGCGCACCCTGCAACAGCGCATCGTCGACGCGCTCGGTCAGCAGGCACACTAAACCCTGCTTGTCTTTCACGCGGCCAAAAAGTTCCTCCCGGGAGATGCGCTCCGGCTTGGGCCAGTATTCGACTTCGCATTTCTCTAGAATCTGACGTGCCTCGTCAAAGAGCGGTCTGGTGGCGAAAATTTTCGGTCGGGGCATGCTTTCCTCTTCGGCTGGAAAATTTACACTAACACAGCTTTGGCACGCTTGCGCACGAGTCCATTGCGCACGCGGTGCAAGTCTCACTATAGTGGCCACAGGCCTCAGGTACGTAATGGACAAACAGATTATTCGCGGCCTCGAAAGCATTCTCGAAGCGTCCACTGTTCTGCATCGCCCCGAGGATTTGCTTCTCTACGAATACGACGGCTCGGTGGAAAAAGGCCGCCCCGGAGCGGTGGTTTTCCCGTGCACCACGGAAGAAGTCTCTCGCGTCGTGCGACTGGCTGCGCAACACAACGTGCCAATTATCGGACGCGGCGCCGGCACCGGACTTTCCGGCGGAGCGTTGGCGCGCACCGGCGGAATTATGATCGTCTTCGCACGGATGAATCGCATCCTGGAGCTCGACCTGGATAATCAGCGCGCTGTGGTGCAGCCGGGCCTGGTCAATTACGAACTGACCCGCGCGGTGGAACACGCCGGCTTGTACTTCGCGCCGGATCCCTCCAGCCAGAAATCGTGCACCATCGGCGGCAACGTTTCGGAAAACGCCGGCGGCCCGCATACGCTGGCATACGGAGTGACCAGCAATCACGTCACGGCGCTCGAACTAGTTTTGCCGGACGGGGAGATTTGCCGAGTGGGCACACGCCACGGCGAGGCCCTCGGCTACGACCTTGCCGGCCTGCTGGTTGGTTCGGAAGGCACGCTCGCGCTGGTCACGGAAATTACCGTGAAGCTGCTGCGCAAACCGGAGAGCGTCAAAACCCTGCTGGCCATCTTCGATACCGTGGACGATGCTTCCGAAACCGTCGCGCACATTACCGCGCGCGCGATTACCCCGACGGCGTGCGAAATGCTTGACGGGTGGACGCTGCGCGCCGTGGAGGATTTCATTCACGCTGGTTTTCCCAGGGACAGTGCGGCCGTCCTGCTAATCGAACTGGAAGGCCTCGCCGAAGTTGTAGCCTCCCAGGCTGCGGCCGTTGATGAAGTTTGCCGGCTGCATCACGCGCGCGAAGTGCGCATCGCGCGCGACGCCGCAGAGCGCGAGCTGCTCTGGAAAGGCCGCAAAAACGCCTTCGGCGCCATGGGCCGGCTGGCGCCCAGCAACTACACTCTCGACGGCGTCATCCCGCGATCTAAAATCCCTCAAGCTCTCCGTCGCATTCAGGAGATCGGGAAGAAATATAATTTCCGCATCGGCAATATTTTTCACGCCGGCGATGGCAACTTGCATCCCATAGTGCTTTTTGATCCTCGCGACCCGGTCCAGTATGAAAAGGCCGTGGAAGCCTCCGCCGAAATTATTCGCTACTGCGTGGAAATTGGCGGCGCGCTGACCGGAGAGCACGGTATCGGCATGGAGAAAAGTGAGCTGATGCCGCTGCTTTTCTCCGATGATGATTTCGAGCTGATGCGCCGCGTTCATGATGCGTTCAATCCGGATGCCGCGCTCAATCCCGGCAAGATTTTTCCGTTGAATAAAGGTTGCGGAGAAATCACGCCGCGCGCCCAGGCCGCCGTGCGAGCCGCTCCGTTGTGAGCGTTTCCTCGGAAAACATCGTTGCCAGGCTCGAGTCCGTTATCGGCGCTAAGCAAGTCGCGGCGGACGCAGCCTCCTGCGAAAAATATGCTGTCGATGGCGTCGTCCCATCTGCCGTGGCCGCGCCCACTTCCGCGCGACAAGCAGCCGAAATTGTTGACTTCGCGAAAAACGAAAAACTTTCGCTGATCCCGTGCGGCCATCGCACAAAGTTGGGCATCGGGATGCCGCCACGGCGCTATGACCTCGCGCTGGATGTGACCGGGCTGAATAAAATCGCTTACTACGATCCGGCCGATCTCACCCTCAGCGTGGACGCCGGCATACCTCTGGCGAATTTGGCCGCAGCACTTGCCCGCGACCAGCAATTCCTTCCCCTGGCGGTACCGTTTTTTGAGCAAGGCACGGTCGGCGGAACGATCGCCTCTGGAATCCATTCGTCCTTGCATGGTTCCTACGGGTCCGCGCGCGATTTTTTGCTGGGCGCTGAATTTGTGAACGGTGCGGGTACCCTCACCAAAAGCGGCGGGCGCGTAGTAAAAAATGTGACCGGATACGACCTGCACAAATTGCTGATCGGCTCGCTGGGGACCCTGGCGGTGATCACCCGGCTGAATTTCCGGACTTTTCCCTTGCCGCAAAGGTCCGGGCTACTCGTAGCTGCATTTTCAGCAGTTGAAGCGGTGACCCAATTCACGGCAATGGTCGCAAAGTCTCCATCGTCCCCGGGTTCGTTCGAAATTCTCTCGCCGGAAGCGGCGCAACGAGTCGCGGAGGTAAAAGAAGACCGCAGCTCTTCCTGGTTCCATTACGGCCACTGGCACGTTTGCATCAGCTTCGAAGGTGATGACACCGTCCTGCACCGCTACTCTTCCGATTTGACGATGCACGCCCAGCGGTGCCCGACCGCGGGACACAGCTTGCTGGAAGATGATGAGGCCAGAAAACTCAGTGCGCGTCTCCGGGAGCAGGTCGCGAATGTCATGCAATCGACTCCATTCGCCACCATTTTCAAAATCAGTACCCTGCCAACGTTTTCAGCCGATATTGTCCGCCTGCGTGAACTGGCCGAGCGTCATTCTATTACCTCCGTGGTCTTTGCCAACTCCTCCGGCCCGCTCTATTTCGTCCTGGAACCATCGACCTTGAATGACGAAACCGTTGCGGCACTCGTCGAGATTTCTTCCGGGGTTTTCGGGTACGCCGCAACCCACCAAGGCCAGGCCTCTATTATGTTTTGTCCCGCCGAACTGAAGCGCCTAGTGAATGTCTGGGGCTTGTCCAGAGGGGACGCGAGCATGATGTGGCGCGTCAAAAACGCTTTCGATCCGCAAAATATTTTTGCACCAGGGCGATTCGTTTCCGGAATTTAGAAGTACTGGCGAAGTGGCGTTCATTCGCCGGGCTTATCATGGACGAGCACACGAGAAACATGACACCGAGCGCCATCCCCGGCTTGAATCCGGTTTACGAAGATTACGCACGGTGCATTCATTGTGGTCTGTGCCTCAACGCCTGTCCCACCTACCGGCTCTGGAACCTGGAAGCCGATTCGCCGCGCGGCCGCATTCACCAGATGATTCACGTGGAGCAGGGAAATTTTCCCGTTACTGACTCCTTCGTCGATCACATCGATAAATGCCTCGACTGCCGCGCCTGCGAAACCGCGTGCCCTTCCGCGGTGGAATACGGAAAGCTCGTTGAGTACGCGCGCGCGCGAATTGAGCGCGATTATCACCGTCCGCTGTTATCGCGGATCGCACGCGACATCGTGTATCGCCGATTATTGCCGCACCCCGGCCGCATTGCGAAGGTGGCGCGGCTGCTGCGCTTTTATCAGCGTTCCGGGCTGCAATCCCTCGCGCGCTCGACGGGAATCCTGAGATTGCTGCGCCTCGCCGAACGGGAGCGCCTGCTGCCGCGCGTGGATGATCACTTTTTCTTCGATCGGCTTGGCAAAGTATTTCCCGCTCATGGCGTGCGTCGCGCTCGCGTCGCGTTTTTTTCGGGTTGCGTTGCAAATGTCACGTTTGCCGAGCTAAACGCCGCCACTATTCGCGTGTTGACCGCCAATGGTTGCGAGGTGATCGTGCCCGGGGAACAACTGTGCTGCGGCGCACTCGCCGCTCACGCCGGAATTCGCGACATAGCCCGCCAATTGGCGCGCACAAATCTTCGCGCCTTTGCCGCTATGGAAGCCGGCGACATGGATGCCATCGTCACCAACGCCGCCGGCTGCGGCTCAACCCTCAAGGAATACGATCACCTGTTCACGAAAGACGAACCCGAATACGCGCAGGCGCGGGCCTTCGCAAACAAGACCCGCGACGTCACGGAATTCCTGGCCGCGCTGGGAATCTCCGCGCCACTCAAATCCCAGCCGCTTCGCGTAACTTACCAGGACTCCTGCCATCTCCTTCACGGGCAAAAAATCCGCGAAGCGCCTCGCGCGCTGCTTCGCTCCATCCCCGGACTGCACCTGGTCGAGTTGCCTTTTTCCGAAATCTGTTGCGGGTCCGCCGGAGTTTACAACGTCACGCAAACCGGGGCCGCGCTCGATTTGCTGGCCGAAAAAATGCGTTATGCGCAGTCCACCGAGGCACAAATCATCGCCACCTCCAACCCCGGCTGCTTGTTGCAAATGCGCGCGGGAGCGCGGTTGCACGGCGGCAGCCAGCAGGTCCTGCACGTGATTGAGCTTCTCGACCAGGCATCCATGTCCTGATCTCAGGAAACCTTAATCTGCAGGACGCCGTCCAATCCCTTGTGACCACTCAACTTATCACTCCCAGAAACCTGACCACCCTTCGTGGGAACTTTTCATGCCCGAACTGGGAAATACCCGATGAGACGCAAAGTGCCTGATCAAGCGAGATGAACATCCCAGAAAAAGATCAGGACGAGGCGCTTCTTAAACGGTCGGCGAAAGGTGATGAGGAGGCGTTCACCACTCTCTATCGCAGGCACGCCGGTCCCTTGTATCGCTTCGCTCTGCGCATGACTGGCAGCGGCTGGGGTGCGGAAGAAATTGTTCAGGACGTGTTCATGACGCTGATTCGCGAGCCGGCCAAGTACGACGCAACGCGAGGCACGTTGCCCGCTTTTCTTTTCGGCATCGCGCGCAACAAAGTCATGAAGCATAACGAGCGCCAGCCGCGCGACATTTCTCTGGTGGAGCGTTCCGAGGACGGACGCGGCGCCGGTATTACCCTGCGGGACCCTTTCACTCCGGCGATGTGGGCCGAGCAGCGCGAGCGCCTGGAAAAAGTGCGCGCCGCGGTGAAGGAGCTACCCTTGGAGTTTCGCGAAACGGTAGTGCTTTGCGAGCTGGAAGAACTGACCTACGAGCAGGCCGCGCAGTTGCTGGATTGCCCCATTGGCACGATTCGCTCGCGGCTGCATCGCGGGCGTGCGTTGCTGCTGGCCAAACTGGAAATGCTTCGTGACGCGCCGCAGCGCTGGCGCTCCGCGGGATAACTTTTATGAATGACAGTTCCAATATGAATTGCGAAGAATTTGAAATCGTTGGGTTGGATCTCGAGCGCGAGGGCTCGCTCCACGAAGAAGCCCGCCACCGCGCTTCGCAGCACGCCCGCGTGTGCGGGAAATGTGCAGCGCTACGGGCGTCCTGGAGCGTTGCACAGCTGGAACTGGCAGCCCTCGGCGCGGCCACGCGCGATCTCGCGGTGCCGTCACGTGTACAGACCCGCGTATTGCGACAGTTTCGGCTCAGGCACCAATCGCAACGCGACCGCAGAACCATCAAATTTGCGATGTGGGCGCTTGGGGCCGCCGCCGTGATTGTTTTTACCATGGGCATTTGGAATTTGCATCAGTGGCAGCGCCGCTCGCTGGCCAAGACGCTGAGTCAGGATTCCTTCCATGGCGCCGACACAGCGAAACCATCTATTTCCGCGGCCAACGCAGACAGTCCTGCGATAGACAGTTCGGAAACTCTCTCGGCCAGCAACTTTTCCAGTAATGACGGCGGCGATTTTACGCAACTGCCGGACGCCACCTTTTACGGCGGGGAAGATGGCGCGATCGTCCGGCTGGGAATGCAGAGAGCTGCTCTGGCCGCTTTTGGATTACCGGTGGATGAAGAAGGCGCGAGTGACTGGATTCAAGTGGATGTGCTGGTCGCCGGCGATGGCTCGCCGCAAGCGGTGCGCTTGCCGCGGTAAATAAGAAAAAGTTTCGCGCAGTGGCCATGCCCCGCGATTCGGGAGAGAAAAAGGAGAAATACATGAGACGAAGTGGCTGGTCGTATTTGCTTTTAGGTGGCGCATTGGTGTTGGGCGCAGGAGCGGCGCGCGCGCAGGGTCCCGGTCCCGGTGTGCCCGGCGGGCATCCTCATCCTCCATTCGGCGCACCGATGGAATTGATGGGCTTCGAAGGCATGCATGGCGGCAAGCTGGTCAAAGGGGCGCCGTTCTCCGCGACCTCCACATCCGAGACCACGCAGACCTTGCAAGACGGCACCGCCATCCATCGCACTTCGCAAGGCGCATGGTATCGCGATAGCGAAGGACGCTCGCGCCGCGAAATTACTTTTACCGGCGTGGGACCGATGGCCGCCGGCGACCCGCGCAAAATAGTCACTATTTTCGATCCTGTTGCCGGGGTGCACTACATGCTGGATGCCGACAAAAAAGTGGCGGACAAGATGACCTTCCCGCGTCATGGCGGAAAAGCCGGGAAGGCCGAAGAGTTCCATCAAAAAATGGAGGCTCGCGAACAACAGGCGGAAGCCTCTGGTGCGTTGAAGAAGGAATCGCTGGGCACGCGGATGATGAACGGCGTGAACGCCGAGGGCACTCGCATCACCCACACGATTGCGGTGGGAGAAATCGGAAACGACAAGCCCATGCAGGTCGTCTCCGAGCGCTGGTATTCGCCCGAACTGCAAACTGTGGTGAAAAGCAGCCGCACCGATCCGCGTTTTGGCACCACTACTTTTTTACTGACGAATATTCAGAAGACGGAGCCGGCCGCTGCGCTTTTCAGCGTGCCCGCGGACTACACCGTCAAAGAAGGCGGCCCTCGCGGCCCGGGTCATCGCGGCGGACCGGGCCCGGCGGATGCTCCGGCGCCCGTCACCGACAACTAAAGTTTTTTTGACGATCTTCTCTCCTGAAGACGGCGCGCCTTTCTCGTGGCAGGAAATCGCCGCGGGGAAGGCGTAGTCGTGTCTGCACATCACGAGGCGGCGCCGGCGCCTGAAAAATTTCCGAACCGCGTCAATCCTTCCGAGGTCTGAAGATATTCCCGGCGATGCGTGTCACCATTCTTCGCGGCACCAGCCGCTCTCCCACCGCGCCGAGATAATTTCCCAATCCCGAAATGACGTAACTTTTCCCCGCGGCTAACGCCGTCAGCCCGGTGCGCGCCACCTTCTCCGCGGTCTCCGCTTTACGCATGAATTTTTCCTGACCCGCCACCACGTGAAACTCCGATTCCGTCGAGCCCGGGCACAAGGCGCAAACCCCGATGCCGTAAGGCTTCATTTCCTCCGCCAACCCCTCCGCGAAAAGCAGATCGAACGCTTTCGTCGCGGCATAGGTCGAAATAAAGGGCACCGCCTGAAAGGAAGCCGTGGACGCCAGAATCAGAACGTCTCCGCTGCGCCGCTCCACCATCGCGGGCAGAAACAAGCGCGTCAGATGCACCACGGCGCTGCAATTCACCTGCACCATGTCCAGCAAGCGCTGCGTGTCAACAGCCTGCAGTTCGCCGTACGCTCCAAAGCCGGCGTTGTTGATCAGCAACTCGACCTCGATATTTAGCCCACGCGTGAACTCGTAAATCTTTTCCGGTCCGCTCACTTCCGCCAGGTCCGCGACGAACAACGCAGTCTTGATTTTGTATTTCGCTTCCAGGTCGCGAGCCAATTCTTCCAGCCGGGCCCCACGCCGCGCGGTCAAAACCACGTTCGTTCCCCCGGCCGCCAGTTCGTTTGCCAACGCCACGCCGATCCCCGCGCTGGCCCCGGTGATCAGCGCCCATTTTCCACTCCACTGTGAAAACATTCTGTTCGCCTCGATCTCAAAAAGTGTTCAGGCACACAACGCCGCCTCGCGCCGCGCGGCCTGTACAGCAACGCCGGACATGGATAAGTGTACGCCGCGGACGAGCGCGGAACGCTCTTCACGGAGCAACGGAGAATCCAGCATGATCCGGCATATTTCGCAGCGCACCCGGCCTCTGCGCCTTCCAATTCGCGTCGCAAACCAACGCGCGCTCGTGCCGCATTAAGCACCCCCTGCGAACCCAAACTTGCCCGTCCCGGCGCATGGTATACGATCAATTCCCCTTCTAGAAAGTCGAAGCCCCGCACGGTTGGCTCACAGTAGCGCTGTGCCTCCGGGCCGGATCCCGTTACCCAGCTGATGGCCACGAAAATCAAGTCCATGTTGCAGGGAAAGATTCCGTTCGCCTTGGGCTCGGGCATCCTGGCATTACTTGTGACCGGCGCATTAACCTCCAGTGGAGTCGTCACATCCGGCGAATTCGTGCGGCACACTCCTGCGCTGCTGTTTGGAATGCTCCTGGCATTCCTGATTGCCACGGGCGCCGGACTGAGCGCCCATCGCGATAATCTCGCGCGCGCACGCGCCGAAGTCGCGCTGCGGGATGGCGATGAAAAATACCGCATGTTGCTGAACGGCGTCCAGGACTACGCCATCTTCATGCTCGATCCCTCCGGCACGGTGGTCAGCTGGAATGCCGGCGCCGAACGCATCAAGGGCTACAAAGCGGAGGAAATCATCGGCCAAAACTATTCCCGGTTTTTTCTGCCCGAGGACATCGCTGCTGGCCGCCCTGTCGAACTGCTGCGCGCCACGGCTCTCTCCGGTCGCCGCGAAGAGCAAGCCATGCGTGTGCGCAAGAACGGCTCGCGATTTCTCGAAAGCGTCACCTTCACCGCGTTGCGCGATCCCGCCGGCAATCTTCGAGGTTTCTCCGAGATCAGCCGCGACCTTAGCGAGAGCAAGGAGTCCGGCGCGAAATATCGCGGCCTGCTGGAGGCCGCGCCGGACGCCATGGTCGTCGTAAACCAACTTGGCGAGATTGTGCTGCTCAACGTGCAAGCCGAAAAACGTTTTGGATATCACCGCGACGAACTGGTCGGCCAAAAAGTAAAAAACATTATTCCCTACGGTTTCGCGGAACGATTGATCGCCGATGGCACGCGCAGCGCCGCCGAGGCTCTGGCGCAGCAAATCGGCACCGGCATCGAGCTGACCGCGCTGCGCAAGGACGGCAGCGAATTCCCCATTGAGATCATGCTCAGCCCGCTGGAAAGCGCCGAAGGCACGCTGGTCACCGCCGCCATCCGCGATATCAGCGTTCGCAAAGCGGCGGAAAAGCACCTCGCCCAAATGGAAGGTCGCTACCGCGGTTTGCTGGAAGCCGCCCCGGACGCCATGGTCGTCGTGGACCAGGCCGGCGAAATCGTGCTGCTCAACGTGCAGGCCGAAAAACAATTTGGCTACCGCCGCGACGAATTGGTCGGCCAGAGAGTAAAAAACATTATCCCCCAAGGTTTCGCTGAACGGTTAATCGCCGACGGCACGCGCAGCGCCGCCGAAGCTCTGGCGCAACAAATTGGCACCGGCATCGAGCTGATCGCGCTGCGCAAGGACGGCAGCGAATTTCCCATCGAGATTATGCTCAGCCCGCTGGAAAGCGCCGAAGGCACGCTGGTCACCGCCGCTATTCGCGACATCAGCGTGCGCAAAGCCGCGGAAAGCCATCTGGCGCAAATGGAAGGCCGCTACCGCGGTTTGCTGGAAGCCGCCCCGGACGCCATGGTCGTGGCCAGCCAGGGCGGCGAAATCGTGCTGCTCAACGTGCAGGCCGAAAAACAATTCGGTTATCGCCGCGACGAACTAATTGGCCATCAAATGAAGGACCTCATCCCCGAAGGTTTCGCGGAACGCCTCATCGCCGACGCCCGGCGATCCGCTGAAGATGCCCTCGCTCAACAGATCGGCACCGGCATCGAGCTCAGCGCGCGCCGTAAAGACGGCAGCGAATTTCCCATTGAAATCATGTTGAGTCCGCTCGAAAGCGCCGAAGGCACGCTGGTCACCGCCGCTATCCGCGATATCAGTGTCCGCAAACAGGCGGAAGTTCACCTGCTGCAAAAGGTGGAAGAATTGAAACACCCCAATGAAGAGTTGGGCCAGTTCGCCTACATCGCTTCGCATGATCTCCAGGAGCCCTTGCGTATGATCGCCAGCTATACCCAGCTGCTCTCCCGGCGCTACAAAGGAAAGCTGGACTCGGACGCCGACGAATTTATCGCTTTTGCGGTGGACGGCGCCAGCCGCATGCAAAGACTCATCAAGGACCTGCTGGCCTATTCCCGGATCGGCACCAAGGGCCGGGAGCTGCGCGAAACCTCCAGCGAGCAAGCCTTGGAACAAGCCATCCTGAATTTACGCGGCGGCATCGAGCACAGCGGCGCCATCGTGACCCATGACGCACTGCCACCCGTTCTTGCCGATGAAATGCAACTCGTTCAACTCTTTCAAAATTTGATTGGCAACGCCATCAAGTATCAAACTCCTGGAATTCCGCGCGTACACATCTCCGCCAGAAAAAACGGCGGCATGAAGTGGGTGTTTGCCGTCAAGGATAACGGCTTGGGGATCGACCCGCAGTATTTCGAAAAGATTTTCGTGATGTTCCAGCGTTTGCACAAAAGAGAAGAGTTCGCCGGCACCGGCATTGGCCTCGCAATTTGCAAAAAAATCGTCGAGCGCCACGGAGGAAGTATTTCGGTCGCTTCACAGCCGGGCCAGGGATCGATTTTTGAATTCTCTTTGGGGGATGCGGACACGAAGCCATGACCTTTATTCAAGGAAACGCCATGCCCTTCGAAGTTCTTTTGGTGGAAGACAACCCGGGTGATGTGCGGCTGACGCGCGAAGCGTTTGCGGACGCCAACAGTTCCATTCACCTGCATGTCGCTAACGACGGTGTCGAGGCTATGGCCTTTCTGAGAAAGCAAGGAGCGCACAAAACGGCTCCGCGCCCGGACCTCATCCTGCTGGACCTGAACCTTCCCAAGATGGATGGCCGGGAAGTCCTTTCGAACATCAAGCAGGACAACGATCTGAAAACAATTCCCACGGTAATTCTGACGACTTCCGAGGCCCAGGCCGACATCGCAAAAAGTTACGAGTTGCAGGCCAATTGCTACCTCAACAAGCCCGTTCGATTGGACGAATTTGAAGCGTTGGTGAAAAGTATCAACGATTTCTGGTTGACCACGGTTAGGTTGCCCCAGCAGAGGCAAAATGATGAAGGATAAAATCATAAAAGTGCTGCTGTTGATCGAAGACAACCTCGGCGACGCTCGCCTGATGCGCGAAATGTTCCGCGACCAGGGCTTGCACAAGACCGAGCTCACCCACGTCGAGTGCATGGCTGAGGCCGAGAAGCATCTTGCCGTGAATACCGTCGACATCATCGTTCTCGATTTGGGATTGCCAGACGCGGAGGGCCTCGCAGCCGTTCGCCGCGCTCACGCAGCCGCTCCACACGTTCCCCTCGTTGTGGTAACGCTATTGGATGATGAGGCTGTGGCCGCCCAGGCTCTGCAGGAAGGCGCACAGGACTACCTGATTAAGGGTGAAATCGAGTCCCGGGGTTTAATGCGGGCGCTGCGTTACGCCATGGAACGGAAAGGAATGGAAGAGGCCCTGTTCGTCGAACAGGAACGCGCCCAGGTCACCCTGAACTCCATCGGTGACGCCGTGATCTCTACCGACATGTCTGGCAATGTCACCTTCCTCAACGTGGTGGCGGAAAAGATGACCGGGTGGTCCTGGAAGGAAGCCCTCGGCAAGCCATTATCGCAAGTTTTTCGGATTCTCGACGGCGCCTGTCGCGAGACCATTCCCGATCCCACCACTCTGGCGGTGGAGCGAAACCGCACCGAACATCTTCCTTCCGACTGCATTCTCGTTCGCAGTGACGGTTTTGAAATTCCTATCGAAGATTCGGTTTCACCCATACAGGACCGCGAGGGGCAAGCTACCGGAGCGGTCATTGTGTTTCGTGACGTCAGCACCGCCAAGGCCATGGCCCTGCAGATGGCTCATTCCGCGCAGCATGATTTTCTCACCGGTCTGCCCAACCGCATGCTCCTCAATGACCGCGTCAAACAGGCCATCAGCCTGGCGCCTCGGCACCTCAAAAGCGTCGCCATATTGTTTCTGGATCTCGACGGCTTCAAACATATTAACGATTCTCTCGGGCACTCCATCGGCGACAAGCTCCTGCAATCCGTGGCCCTTCGTCTGATCAATTGCGTACGCGGGTCCGACACCGTGAGCCGCCAGGGTGGCGACGAATTCGTCGTCCTGCTTTCGCAAATGCAACAATCTGAAGATGCCGCTATTACCGCCCGCAGAATGTTGCAGGCCGTGTCCGAGACTCACTCCCTGGATCGTCACGAACTGCACATCACCGCCAGCATCGGTTTAAGTATTTTCCCCGACGATGGCCTGGATTCGGAAACGCTGATCAAAAACGCCGACACCGCCATGTACCAGGCCAAGGAAAACGGCCGCCGCAGCTACCAGTTCTTCAAGCCCGCCATGAATGTCCGCGCGGTGCAACGCCAGTCCATCGAAGAAAGCCTGCGTAAAGCGTTGGAGCGCCGGGAATTCACGTTGCAGTATCAGCCTAAGGTCAATCTCAGCTCTGGAGAGATTACCGGCGCCGAGGCCCTGCTGCGCTGGACGCATCCCACGCGCGGCCCCGTTTCGCCCGCCGAGTTCATTCCGGTCGCGGAAGATTCTGGCTTGATTCTTCCCATTGGCAAATGGGTTCTCCGTGAAGCCTGCAGGCAGGCGCAAGCCTGGGCCGATGCCGGCCTGCACATTTCCAGCATGGCGGTAAATATTTCTGCCATGGAATTTCGCAACGAAAATTTCCTCGCCGGAGTTTTTTCCATCCTCGAGGACACCCGGCTGAATCCCCGGGGTCTCGAGCTCGAATTGACGGGAAGTGTGTTGATGAAACACGCGGAATCCACGGCGTCCATCCTCAACGCCCTCCGCGCGCATAATGTTCAAATCGCCGTGGACGATTTTGGCACCGGCTATTCCAGCCTCAGCTATCTGCGGAAATTCTCCATCGATGCTCTGAAGATTGACCAGTCCTTCATCCGGCAAATTACCAGCACGCCCGGAGAAACCACCATCGTGACCGCGGTAATCAGCATGGGCCGCAGCCTGAAGCTTCGCGTTATCGCCGAAGGTGTCGAAACGCTTGATGAATTGGCCTTTTTACAGGCCCACCAGTGCCAGGAAGCGCAAGGCTACTTCTTCAGCCGGCCCTTGCACCCCGCTGACTTTGCCAAACTGCTCAAAATTGGCATTTCCGAGGCCATCCTGGTTCACCTGTGAAATTTGCTTTCGTGCCTCCAGCCCCGAAAAGCTCCTTCTTCTTGTGGACAGACAAATCGTACGTAGTTCTCAGTTAGCTCGTCACCTGGCTGCGCCGCAAAAAAATCGTGGCCGACCCCGAAAGGCCGCGCCTTGCTGCAAAAACTTTGCAAATCATCAAAAGCCGAAATATGGCGGAGGAGCCAGTCGCGTCGCCGGACTGCCGGAGCAATGCCAGCGTATCGCGGCAGCACACAACGAATGGAGGAATGTTCTTTGCCGAAGGCCTGCCCGATCTTATGCAACGAGTCGCCGACCTTTCAACAGCGCCACATATCGATCTTCGACGTCGCCGACAGCCCAAATCTTTTCCCCGGCGTCATATCAGCTACTGCGTGAGGCGGTACCTCACGAGGGTCTTGCAGTGTGCAAACTTATCGCCGCAGATCATTGAGGGCCTCTGAACCGGTGAGCACCGACCCAATCTCACTGTGGAGGAAATTCTGCGGACGGTGCCGCTAAATTGGCGAGAACAGAACAAGAAACTCTTAAGTGCCCTAAGTTCCTAACGGTGGAAAAAACTGGCTCAGACGCAGAGTGACCAGGAACTTGATGCCGCACTAGATGACGTGATGGCAAAGATGAAAGGAATTCGCGAAAAGAGTCGGGTTACGGTTTATTATTTGCTGGCCGAGAGATTTGGCCAGCGCCGGATCTTCGCGCCGAAAGTTGGGAAGCAGAAGCTGAGCAGTAAAAAAGGGAGAAAATGCATGGCAATTCACAAAGTCATCGAAGTGTTGTCCCAATCAGACAAGAGCTGGGAAGACGCTGCAGATCGAGCAGTACGGGATGCAGCAAAAACCGTAAAAGGCATCCGGTCAATCTATGTTAGGAATTTTCAGGCGGACGTGAAAGAAAACAAGATTGTGCAATACCGCATCAATGCCAAGGTGACCTTCGAAGTGGCTGACTAGCCGGAACAAACGTCCAGCAACCGGTCGCGCTGACGCTTGGCCTCTGCACCCTTGGCTGACGCGCCTGCCGTGCCCGCCAGTCTTTGGCGGTCTTGCTGTTAGCAGGTCGCATCTGCCCCTCAACGCTTCCAAGCTCAGATACAGGACGCCTTCGTCAAGGCCGACGAGATAATCTGTACTCGGTAATCACGGCCTCGGTACGGAAGAACTACACATCCTGTTGAATTCAACCGGGCGGAGATGCCCATTCACTGTTGATGTCCTGTACCCTTCTCCAGGGTGATGATCGTATCGGCATGAATTTTTTCCCACGATTCCGCCGACCCATCAGGCCAGTAAACGACCACGCGCTCGACGTGGGGATCGGCTCCAAGGCCAAAATGCACCCTGCTGTCGTTGGCGCTCAAATAACCGGAATCCGTGTGCACGCGGCGCAGAAGTTTTCGGCCGCGTTGTTGGAGTTCGATGCGTGAGCCCAAACCAAAAAGATTCTTTGGAGATTGTCGCAAGCGTATCTGTAGCCAGTGGTTCCCATTGTGCTTACCGGTTTCGTTTAACAGAAGTCGGACCGGACCGTTGTTGTTGGTTACCACGATATCGACGTTTCCATCGTTGTTAATATCGCCGAAAGCCGCCCCGCGGCTAACCTCTGAAAGGGCAAACGCCGGACCAGCGATGCTGGTGGACTCGCGAAACCTTTTCCCGTCCTCGTTGTGAAATAATTGATTGATTTGACAATAAGGGTTCGTGCTGCCGCGCAGAGATTCGACACGAGTCACCGCTCCGTTGGCTATGAACAAATCAAGGAAGCCGTCGTTATCGTAGTCAAACCACTGCGTGCCAAATCCGGTATAGGGGAAAGTCGGTTGGTACAGACCAAATTCTGCGGTGCCCTCATGGAAATTTTCCATGCCCTCATGGCGATAAAACACGGCGGCTTCCTTGGCGAGGTTTGTTACCAGCAGGTCTTCCGTGCCGCGGTTGCTGATGTCCCCGAGGGCGATGCCCATACTGCCTTGCGCGGCGCCCTCGCCATTGTAGGCAACACCGGAGACTAAACCCGCCTCCTTGAAAGTGCCATTTCTCTGGTTGAGCCAAAGGTAGTTCGGAGACCCGTCGTTGGCCACGTAAATATCCATCCACCCGTCACCATTGAAATCGGCACATACGACACCCAGGCCGGGACCGGGAAGAACTCCGATGCCGGATTCTTCAGTTACGTCGACAAACTTGCCGTTGCCCAAATTGTGGAAAAGCCTCGCTGATACTGGGCGGTACATCTTCGGAGTGCAATATTCGAATTCGCCTGTTGGAGCGTAGCAACGCTTGTTACCCTTGATCGTAAAGTTGAGATAATTGGTGACGAAGAGGTCGAGATTTCCGTCGTTGTCGTAGTCGCACCAGGAAGCACTTGTCGCCCAAGCAGTATTTTCAAGTCCTGACGTGCGAGTCACGTCTGCGAATGTTCCATCGCCGTTGTTGTGATACAGGATGCTGGGCCCGAAATTGGTGACAAAAAGGTCCATGAAGCCATCGTTGTCGTAGTCGCCTGTAGCTACACCCATTCCGTATCCCGCGGTCGTCAGTCCTGCCTGTTCGGTGACATCGGTGAATTTCAGTTTCCCGCCCTTGATTAGTTCGTTGTGGAAAAGACGGTTACCCGGTTTCCATCCAGCGGGAGCAGCAGGAGGGAGCGACTGCCGGCTGCCCTTCTCGATGTCAAGAACCGATCCTTGCACCAAAAAAATGTCTAGAGCACCGTCGTTGTCGTAATCCAGGAAGGCAACGCCCGCGCCCATGATCTCCGGCATGAAATATTCGCCGGTCGCTCCATTGAAGTGATGGAAATTCAGCCCCACTTTGGACGCCACTTCGGAAAACACTGGGGGCTGCAAAGGGTGGTCGAGGACCCGGGCACGCAGTCCGCGCGCCCAGGCAGCGGCTACAGGAACAAAAAACAAAAAATCCCGCCGGCTCATAGCGGCAGCCAACGAACGGCCGCCCGTCAGAATGGCATCTCGGTTTCTCAACGAGAGTTTTCCAACGAGCCGAGGGTGTTTAGGTCGTTTTCTATGCTCGCTACGAGCTGGTATTGACCGCGTGATTGTGCTTTGTCACGAGCCTCGCGTAGATATCTGATGGCGCTTTTTCGCTCGCCCGCCCGAGCATAGGCTGCGCCTAAAGCATAGAGATAACCGGGTGTGCTGTCATCTTCCGGCTCGATCGTTTTGAGTAAATGTTGAATGCCGGCCGAAAAGTCCCTGCGGTTCACCAAAAGACGTCCAAGATGAAAGTGGGCGAGGCGATACCCGGGTTGTTGCGTAATTGCGGTCTGGAATTCAACTTCGGCCTCTACGTACATGCCGCGTTGCTCGAGGAGAGCGCCAAGATTGTTGTGGGCCTGGGCATGAGAAGGATTGGTGTTCAGTGCCTTACGAAATGCCTGCTCGGCCTCTTCGTAGCGGCCCACGCTGGTCATGAGTACACCAAAATTGTAGTGGGCTTCTACATCCTCGGGAGCAAATTGGATTGCCTGGCGGTAATGTTCCTCGGCTTTTTCAGGCTGGTTGAGCCGACCATAAATCGAGATCAGGTTTACGTGGGCCTGCACCACCGTTGGATCGATTTTTAGCGCCCTTTCATGCGCTTCGGCAGCCTGCTGCAATTTTCCGGCGTGTTCCAGGTCATAGCCTGAATGAATCTGAATTGCGGCGCCGCGGTTCAGCGCGTGTACTTCTTCCATTAAAATGTCTCGCGCGGGAGGTCCGGCGTCTTTGTTCTTTTCATACCGTTGAAATTCTTGCTGCGCCTGGTCTTCCTCGCCCAGTGTGCGAAGGGCAATCGCCAAGCCATAGTGAGCGGCGCCGAAATCGGGAGACAACTTACATGCCGCCAGATATGACTCAAGAGCCGCGCGAACATTGTGGCTGGCCATCTGAACTTTTCCAAGCCCGTAGTGCCCCTCGGCGCTGTCCGGATGCTCCTTCAGGATCGCATTGTAAATGGCGGCGCTATCGTCCCATTGAGCAGAGGTACGAAGACACTCAGCGAATTTCAGGCGCGCCGGGAGATAGCCAGGATTCAATTTCAACGCCTCGCGAAGTAACCTGGCTGCGTCGTCGCAGTTTCCCTGGGCAGCTCGAATCTGCGCCAAGTAATAAATCCAATCGAAATGGAAAGGTGCCAACAGATGCGCGCGGCGGTAGGCGATCTCCGCTCCCTGCAGTTCGCCGTAAGCCTGCAGAACCATCCCCAGCTTTCCGTTGGCAGCAGAATCACGGGGATGGATTACGACGGCATCATATGCCTCCTGCAATTGCTGGCGAATTGCGGGAAGGAAATTCTGAAGCGACAGCATGGGCAGCGGAGGGAGGTCGCTAGGATCTGTGGAGCAGGCGACAGTAGATGCCCCCAGCATGAAAATCGTCAAATACAATACGACAAGTCGTCTGGCGACACGTGTAAGGGAGTGCTGACCCGGCGAACCTTTAACCCGCAAATTTCGCATGCGTAGCGTATGCAATGAAAGTTTTGGCGCCCGATTGTACTACGCCGGAAGGAAGGGCAGCTATCGGGAGGAAAATTCGGAATGAACTCGAACCAGGTGCGAGAAAGATCGCTGAAATTGTAGAGAGCAATAATCTGCTAAATCTTACGATCTGTGTTTGACACGGAAGCGTTAATTTGAACAGCAGCTTCGTGGCAAGATAGAAGCGCTCCGAGAGACCACCGCAGTGATCCCCGCGATTTCTTCAGTAAACACAATTCTTTGCTTGACAACCGCTGTCTACAGCTATACAGCTACCTTCAATTGTCGGTGCCTTTCGCTTTGGTACCTTATCTTTCGGGAAGTTAACTGTCGAGAGGTGCCTGGGCGGCGGGTGAAAGATGCATAAAGGGGGGAGTCCATGCGCAAAGCGCTTTGGTTGTGTTCGTTCCTACTTTTTACTCTTGCTGCCGTGAGCGTGCAAACCGTCCTGTTCGTACCCACCATGGAAGCTCAGGTTTTATACGGATCTGTAGCGGGCACAGTGACGGACCAGAGCGGCGCGGGAGTATCGAAGGCTCATGTGGTACTCGTCAGCCGCGGCACTGGTGCTGAGCGGGTAACAGATGCAGACGACAATGGATACTACACAATTACAGACATTACGCCTGGTAACTATGACCTTAAGGTTACGTCCAGCGGATTCAAGCCTCTGACTCAGACGAATCTAATGGTCGCCGCCAATGCCATTATGAATGCCGATGCGAAGTTGCAGGTGGGCGACATGTCCGAGCAGGTCACGGTGGAGGCGTCCGCCGACACGTTGCAAACCGAAAAGAGCGACGTTCATACCCAGCTTACCGAAAAGGCAGTTCTGAATTTGCCGCTCAATCAGTACCGCAACTTTCAGACGCTCATTAACCTGGTGCCTGGCGCTACTCCAGGAGTATTCCAGAACGCTATCGCCGACACGCCGGAACGGGCTCTGAGCACGAACATTAACGGCACCAACCGGAACAACAATAACACCCGGGTGGACGGCGCCACTGATGTGTTCGTGTGGTTGCCGCACCACGCCGTATACATTCCACCGGCGGAAACCGTTCAGGAAGTAAATATTTCCACCAATAATTTCGATCCTGAACAGGGCATGACTGGTGGCGCTGCTGTCACCGTCATTACGAAGTCAGGCACCAATCAGTTTCACGGTGTTTTGTTCGAATACCACGAAGATCAGGTCCTGCGTGCCCGGCAATTCTTCGAGACCGAAGCCGTCTCACCGAAAAAGGGGACGAGCATCCTGAATGACCTGGGTGGCACTTTTGGAGGCCCAATTAAGAGGGACAAACTGTTCTTCTTCGGAAGCTACAATGGGACCTTCGAACGCGATAATCGCAGCAACGGTCTTCAGACCGTGCCAACCGCGGCCCTCCACGCCGGAGATTTTACCGGCACCGGGACGGTAATCTATGATCCCCATACCGGCAATGCTGACGGCACCGGACGGACACCTTTTGCCAACCAGGCGGCCATCCCCATTGACCCCATCGCGGCAAAAATTCTAGCTCTAATTCCTCTACCCAACGTGCCTGGGGCCGGCAATACCGACAACTATTTTAAATCGGCCACGCAGAAGCTGAACCGCAACAACTACGACGCAAAAGTGGACTGGAACCGCACCTCCAAGCACACCATCTTCACCAAATACAGCGCTATGAAGTCAGTGTTTCATGGTGAACCGAGCTTAGGCGAGGCCATCGGAGACTGTGCGTGTGACGGGGGACTAGGGGACTTCCATGACTTCGTGCAACTCGTGACCGTGGGCCATACGCTTACGCTCACTCCCAACTTTGTAATCGACGGCAACGTGGGCTTTACCCGCATGAGCGAGTACGGCCAGCCGCCCGACGTCGGCACGAACATTGGAAGTGATGTGCTGGGACTTCCGGGAACAAACAATGGATCAGACCTGAGAAGCAGCGGTTTCCCCTACTTCTCAATCAATGGCTACACCGACATCGGAAACCCCGAGGGATGGAACCCCGCTTACCGCAATGATTGGAGCTTTACCAGCTCCCACAATGCCCGGTGGTCCCACGGGAAACACCAGTTCAGCTTCGGTGTAGACATCGTCCACCACCATCTCAACCATTGGCAGCCGGAACTTGGCTCTGGCCCGCGCGGAGAGTTTGACTCCAGCGGCGGCCTCACAGCGTTAAACGGCGGGCCCGACCCTGACCTGTTCAACGGTCTGGCACAGTTTGAGCTCGGGCTGTTCGATGGGAGTGGCAATGACAACAGCGGTGGAAGCGGTAAGAGCGAGCAATTTATCAAGGCGACGGCCAAGGAATGGCAGTTCGGGGTTTTTGTCGGGGACCGCTACCGGGTCACGAACAAACTCACCGCGACACTCGGTCTCCGTTACGAATACTACCCGCTCATGACTCGTGATGGTGCTTTCCAATTCGACCGGCTTGACTTCACCACGGGCAACGTGCTGCTTGGCGGCATCGGCGGTAATCCAGCCCATCTTGGGGTCACTACCAGCAAAAAACTCTTCGCTCCTCGCGTCGGCTTGGCCTATCAGATCAACAATGACACTGTGATCCGAACAGGTTTCGGAATCACAGTTGATCCGCTGCCGCTGGCGAGACCGCTTCGCGGCTTCTACCCGCTCACAGTAGGTTCGAACTTCGCGGGGGTAAACGGTTTTTCCGCGGCTGGATCATTTTCACCGCTTGCTACGCCCCTTCCTGGTGGTGCTCTCCCGGTCGGCCTCCCGCCGGTTTGCTGCCCCGACATCAGCAGCGGTGTCGTTTTCCTGCCGCCGCAGGCACTGGAGCGGAGCGTTGGCCCGGGCTTGCTGAAGAGAGGTTACATCGAGTCGTGGAACTTGATTGTGGAGCGGAGACTGCCGGCAAACTTCGTCGTGTCCATGGGCTACGTGGGTACTCAGACCGTTCACCAGTTCGCGGACATCAACGTTAATGCGTCTCTCCCGGGTACGGGACAGGCCGGACAGCCTTTCAATAAACCGCAATTCGGAAACCGCACCGCCGACACCTTGTTATTTCAAGGCTTCCTGAGCGCTAACTATCACTCGCTGCAGGTCGCCATCAACCGTCAGTTCTCCAAGGGACTCTTAATCAAGGGCGCCTACACATACTCCAGAGCCATCGACCTTACAGATGATGATGGGTGGGCTGGCCTTACCTGGAATGATCCCAATATCCTGCGTCGAAACCGTGCCCAGTCGGGTTTCAATACCCCGCAGATTTTCCAAATGGCATTCGTTTATGAGCTGCCGTTCGGGAAAGGTAAGGCGTTGGCGAATGACGGCGGCATCGCGACGAAAATCCTCGGCGGCTGGCAGACCAGCGGCATATTCAGCGCCATCTCCGGTCAACCTTTCAATCTTACGGCCTCTGGCGCTTTACTGAACGCCCACGGCCAACAGCAGACTCCGAACCAAGTCGGGCCCGTAAAGAAACTTGGCGGAATCGGCACAGGCAATCCTTACTATGACCCCACCGCCTTTGAGGCGGTCGCAACCCCTGCTACGTATGGCAACGTAGGTCGCAACCCACTGTTGGGACCCGGCAGCGTGAACTTGGACTTCAGCCTGTTCCGCAACATCAATGTCACCGAACGCTTAGGCTTCCAGTTCCGTGTTGACGCCGGCAATTTGTTCAATTCACCACATTTCAAGAACCCCAGCGGCAGCTTCGGTGGCGGGAGTTTTCTTACCATCACAAGCGCGAAGGATGACGAGCGCCAGTTCCGTCTCGGCTTACGCATCTCGTTCTGATTTCGTTCCCAAGCGCGGGCACGACCCACCCGCGGACGTGTCCGCAACCTTGGCTACTGGTCGCACTGTTTAAAGTAAGCAACGCGAACTGCAGCCTGCTCCGCATTCGCGGGGTGACGACCTGAACGGCGGCAACTATAATTGAGTTGATGAAGTTTGCACCAACACTCCTCTTGTGTCTGCTGGCGATTCCGGTTCGACAGAGTGTTTTTGCTCAGCCCGATGACCTGGCGCTAAAATCACAGCAGGCCAAGAACTTAATGGCAGAGGGCAAATTTGCTGATGCCATTCCTCTGTACGTCGAATTAAATCAGGCGTTGCCCAACAACCCAGGCCTGATGCTGAATCTCGGCATGGCGCTCCACATGGCCGGCCAGGAACAAAAAGCCGTTGCGCAGTTGGAAGTGACCGCTAAACTTGATCCCACCCTGGAGCCCGCATGGCTATTTCTTGGTGCTGCTCGCCTGCAAATGCACAAGGCGCCAGCCGCCGTTGACGCCCTCAAGACAGCTCTGCGACTGCAGCCCGATAACCGGGGCGCGCTGGAGATGCTCGCAGGCGCACTACTCTCACTCGACCGCTCCATGGAGGCAGCTGAACAATACAGCAAGCTTACTATCTTGGAACCCGAAAGCTCGAAAGCGTGGCACGGACTGGGACAGAGCTACGAATCTCTCTCTGCTCGCGCCTTCGATCGGCTACAAAAGACTGCTCCTGAGTCAGGGTATTTGCTGGCACTGTTGGCGGACGCTCGGCTTCGGGAGCAGCAATTGTCAAGCGCTTATTATCTGTACCGTCGTGCTTTGGAAAAGATGCCGGCGATGCGAGGCCTGCACGAGTCTGTGGCGGAGATTTATCGCCAAACTGCGCATCCGGACTGGGCGGATGCAGAAGCGAAGAAAGAACGTGAGCTTTTGCAGCCGGATTGCCGTTCTCAATTATTGGAGTGCGATTTCCAGGCGGGAAGGTACACAGTAGTAGTTGCTTCGACGGAAGGCGCGCGCACAGCCGAATCCTACTATTGGCGGACGCGCGCGTACAATGAACTGGCGCTGCAGGCCTTCAGCCGCCTCGGTCAGTTGCCGCCGTCCGCAGAACAGCACGAACTGAAAGCCCGCATTTATGACGACCAGAAAAGATACTCCGAAGCTGCCGGTGAATGGCGTGAAGCGCTGAAGCTTTCTCCTGGCGATCCACAGGCCGAGAAGCAACTGGCCATCAGCCTTAAATTCAGCCAGGACTACGGCGGGGCACTCCCTCTATTCCAGGATATCCTGCGCCGGCAGCCGGGGTCGGCAGAATTGAATTTCCTGACGGGCGATACCTTGCTCGATTTGCATAGAGCCGACGAAGCAATTCCATTTCTCAGGCGTTCCGTGCTTCATGATCCAAAAATGATCATGGCGCACAAGTCTTTGGCTCGGGCCTATCTGGCGACTGGAAAATCTGCTGAGGCCGTCCCGCACCTGAAGCTGGCCTTGCCGACCGACGCGGACGGAAGCTTGCATTATCAGCTCGCCAAGGCCTACGAGGAGACGGGGCGTGCAGCGCTTTCCAAATCTATGTTGGAGGAGTATCAAAAAATTCAAGCTGAGGCAACGGCAGCCAAAGACGCATCAAAGATCGAAATTACCGCGCCCTGAACCCCAGCCTGCGTAGTCAATTATTTTGAGGATTCGTGAATTTCCAGCACCTGATTCGTGGCCACGTTTTTTAGTACCTGGAGAATTCCACTGGGCCAGCGAATCTCGATTCGGCTGATGATTTCCTTTTTGCCCATTCCGAAGTGAACTCCCTGAGAACTGGAAGAAGCGTAGCCCACGGCGGTGGTCATATGGTTCGACTGGCCGTCCAAGCCGATCTTTGCGCCAATGCCGTCACGATTGCTCTTAATTCCCACGAGTTTCAAGATGATCCAATGGTTCGTTCCCGGACTTACGTTTTTCCAAAGCTCACAGGGCTCTCCGAGGGCACTCACCACAATGTCAATTCTTCCGTCACCGTCGAAATCGGCGAATGCGCTGCCGCGATGCGCACGGGCGAGAACAAATCCTGCGTCGGCCGAAACATCCTGAAAGGTTCCATTGCCGCAGTTTGCGAACATACTGTTGGGTTGTTTGTAATGCGTCGGCTGAAAAAGTTCGATCAAATCGTTGACATCCGAATTGGCGGTAAACAGGTCCTTCCAGCCATCGTTATTGAAATCGACAAAACCGTTGCCCCAGCCGCTTCTGTTGGCGCTTAGTTTGCCCAAGAGGCTCTGGTGAGTCGCGTCACGAAAGCCCCTCTTGCCGAGGTTCTGGAAAAGAGGAAATGTCTCGCCCGCGAGAGCCGTAAAATTCAAGTCCGGCCTGCCGTCGTTATCATAATCGCGAAAATCCACCCCCATGCTGGCGACCGGCAGGCCATAGCTGCTCAGAGCGACGCCAGCTTGTAACGCGACTTCTTCAAACGTGCCATCCCCTTTGTTGTGAAACAGGAAATTAGGCAAGTTGTCGTTGGTAACGAAGATGTCCGTATAACCGTCATCGTCATAATCGGCAAAGGCCACACTCATTCCGCGTCCAATATGAGAAGCGAGGCCCGCGCGGGCGGTGACATCTTCAAAAGTTCCATCGCGACGATTGCGATAGAGGGTGTTGGACAGGCCTTCGAAATATTTTGGATGGCAGTAGACGCGCAGGCCGCGGTCGCGCTCGCCACAATAGCGGTCGAAGTCCGGGGTCCAGTGGGCATAATTTACGACGAACAGATCCAGCCAGCCGTCGTTGTCATAGTCGAGCCACCCCGCGGCGACGGACCACTTGTCGCTCTTTATGCCCGATTGTTGCGTGACGTCCTCGAACTTCCCGTTGCCCAGATTCCGATAAAGTTTATTTTTGTAGACCCCGGCGACGAAGAGATCAGTGTAGCCATCGTTATTAAAGTCCGCTGCTGCGGCTCCCATGGAGTATCCTGCGCCCGCCAGGCCCGCTTCCGCAGTGACGTCCGTGAATTTCATGGCCCCGTCATTACGATAGAGGCGATTGAAATATTTTGGCGAGTCCTTTTCGAGGGATGGAATGGACGCGCCGTTGCTGAAGAAGACGTCGGTGCGCCCGTCATTGTTGTAGTCGAATGCGGCCACGCCACCCGGCATCGATTCGATGATGTGCTTGCGCGGAGTCGGATTGTTCTGCAGAACGAAGTCGAGTCCAGCTTGCTGGGCAATTTCGTTAAAGCGGATGGCCTCCGGTGGAAAGACGCGAGTGCGGCTGGGCTTCGTTGAGTACTGCTGTTGCAGAAGATAAGCGAACGAAGCGGCGAGGAAATCTCTTCGGGTAATCATCAGCAAGAGATGGCACTTTGATTGAAAGTGGTCGGCACCACAGTCGCAATCAGGCGCGGCCCAGAAGCAGCCGGTCTACGCGGCGACTCACATCGCGGAGGTAGGCTTCATCCCCACCCTCAAGTTCAACGGTGGCGCTCCCAGTGTAACCAACATCGGCAAGCGCCTGACGCACAGCCGCCCAGTCCACATCACCATCACCAAGATTCACCCACGCATAGGAGTCTTCCTTGCGTTTGAAGTCCTTAACATGAAGTTTCACGATGCTCTTGCCCAAGGTTCGAATCCAATCCTGAGGGTAGCCGTACAAGAGCACGTTCCCCACATCGAACCAGGCTTTTATCCATGGGCTCCTAAACTCAGCGATGTAGGTTGCCATCTCAAGGGGGCTTAGGAGGAACTTGTTCCACACTTCCTCGATGGCAATGACCACTTTTAGTTCCGCTGCGAGAGCGATCAGCTTGCGAATCTCTTTTTGCGAGCGCACCCAGGCATCGTGGTACGAGGTCTGGGGATTTACAACTCCGGGAACGAGCAGCACGACATCCGAGCCCCAAAGCTTTGCGTTGTGCAGTGAAATGCGCATTCCAGCAAGGCTCTTCTCCACTGCGGCAGGGTCGCTGGACGACAGCGGGAATTCCCAGTGAGCCATGTTCATGACGGAATCGATTCCAATACCCGCCTTATCTGCCGCCTGCTTTATCTCTTCCGCAGTTTGCTGGTTCGGCATGGTGGGTGCCTGCACGACATCAAAGCCAACATTCTTTGCCAACATGAATCGCTCAGCGAAACTCATCTTCTCCGGCAACATATCCAGAAGCACGCCTTTCTTGAGAGCAAGGGGCGCTCCGAGCGGAAGAGGTGCGCCGGGCGCAACTGGCTTCATGGCAACGGAGGGTGCTTCCAGTGAATTAGCTAGTGCCGTGCTGGCCAGTCCCAGGGTGCAGGCAGTCGTTGCACTGGACTTCAAGAAATCGCGGCGTGAAGTTCGGCTCATAAAATGCTCCTCGAGGAGATTCGGTTGGAGGACGATGACCTTGATCTACTTCGCTCGCCCCGTCGTTATTAAGAGCGTTGCGATTCGCAGCGTTACTGCGAACTAGCGCAGCTTGTTGATATCGATTTTGGGATCCCAAACTTCCTTGGATTTCAACAATGCATCCCAGGTAACTTCCTGGCCTCTATAGGCGGCGGTTCGTGCCAACATGCACGAGAGGGCTGACTCGGCACCCTTGGCCGCCTGGTTATGAAAATTTCCGCTGACGATGCTGTCGACGAAAGATTTCTTCTTAGCGGAGTCGGCGAATGCAAGATTGTCGCTAAATTTTCCTGTCAGCGAAAATGCAGCGCCTTCTGCCGGCTTTGGAGCGGCCGCTTCCGGCTGCCAAGGCTCATCGCCCCAGATGCCTAGAGGACCCGAATAAGGGGATTGGGACGTTCCCTTGGTTCCGAAAAATCGCTCGGTGACGTCGAAGCCGCCCTTCATGAATTGGGCTGAACTGAAACTGACCGTCACGTCATCTGGATAATAAAGGACCGCGTTGTAGTGGCCGTAACAATCGTCACCCTCGGTGGGCCGTTCTTTGCGGCCGCCGGTGGCAACAACTTTGAGTGGGTGCCCCTGGAGGATCCAATTGCAAACATCCACAGCATGGATGTTTTGTTCGACGATGATATCCCCGGAGAGAGTGCGATCATGGACCCAGTTGCGGAGCCGTCGCTCGGCCGACGACGCATCCGGCCAGGCAGGCCGGTCAATATAACCTGCCCAGTAGTGGGCTTCTCCGGAGATGATTTTGCCCAACGCCCCCGCATGAATGCGGCGAACCATTTCAACGAACGGTGGGCACTCGCGAATTTGGAAGCCCACGTCGAGGCTGAGCTTTCCATTCAAACGCTTGCCAATCTCTATGACTTTCATCGCGCCCGGCACATCGACAGCAACCGGCTTTTCCAGGTATACGTGCTTCCCGCCGGCAATTACGGCTTCCAGATGCTGAGGATGATAGTAGGGAGGCGTAGCTATCACAATCGCGTCAATTTCTTTGGAAGCGGCGATGGCTTCAAACGCTTTCGGGCCCACGAAGAGTTGGGATGCTTCAATCGCGGCATATCCCTTGGCGGCTTGCATCTTGTCGAAATAGGCGCGCCCGGCGTCAAGTTGGTCCTGGAACAGATCGCCAAGCGCCACAACGCGCGCGCCTCCGGTGTCAACCAGATTGGTTGCGTCTTCTGTTCCACGGCCTCCACAACCCAAGAGCCCAACGCGTATCGCTGAGTTCGCGGCGGTTCCGCGAACCAGGCTTGGGTTGATGAACATTACGCCCGCAGTTGCAGTTGCGGTCGCGATGAATTTCCGCCGATCTAGCGCGTAGGAAGTATTCGCCGGTTCTTTACAAGCTTCTTTCTCTGACATTTCTAACGCCTCCTGCAAGCCAATTTCTGTTGTTCAAAATCTGGCCTTGAAGTCACAATGGGACGAAATGTCGCGCAGCGATTCCGGAACTGAACGCCTTAGCCGATCAATTGTTCCAGATACTTCTTTGCTTCACGGACATCTCTTATCTGGTCTGGGCCGGAAACTTCTCGTTCGATTGTCACTGCACCTCCATAATTCAATTCCTTAAGGCGCGCGATAAGACGCGGGAAATCGACTTTACCTTTACCGATGGGAACTTCTTCGCCTAAATCGCGGGGATTGGTGGGCCACATGCCATCCTTCGCGTGAATGCCTTGGACATAAGGAGCGATAAGCTCGATCGCATCTACAGGGTTAGCTTTCCCGTACATAACGAGATTGGCGAGGTCGAAGTTGATTCCCTGGTTGTCCACCCCGGCGTCTCGAATCGCCCTGATCAGGGTGATGGGGGTTTCCTGGCCCGTTTCATAGCGAAAGTTTTGTCCGTTGCGCTTGCAGTGAGTGGCGACGTCACGCATCGCCTCCACCGTTGCTTTGTAAACTGGATCGTTTGGGTTTTCCGGGATGAATCCGCAATGCGATTGAACGGCTGGTATACCGGCAAGCTTCGCAAAATCGGAGGCTTTCTTAATATGGTTGATGCGCGCGGCGCGGGTATCCGCGGGAACCAAGCCGATGGTTAGTGGTCCGCCGTAAAAGTCCCAGACTTCCTTCCCGGGACCCCCAACTACCACCGATGTTGCTTCGATATTGTGCTTATCAAGAGACTGCCGTAAAACCGCAGCGTTCTTCGGATCCAAATCGTCAACATAAAGCTGTACAGTTAACAATCCGAGGTCCACCAGTTTGCGCATCGTAACGTCAGGATCTTTTTCCACTCCGATAATCAGCCCGAGTCGGAGAGGTTTTTTCCCGGCGTTCGATGCCACAACGGGAGCGGTCTGTTTCGAATCGGACGTCGCCCTTATCCCATAAATGGGGGCAATGGTGTCCGAAGCGTGTGCCGTGGGGACCAAGCCCACCGCCAGCGCGCCTGCGGAAGTCTGGAGGAAAGCCCTTCGGTTGTGTATCTCCATAGTTCCGAATCTCCTCAATAATCTTTGCCCTTGATCTCTATCGGTTATGAATTACAGGAACGTCTCCACCTACTTCTCCCTGAGATAAATATCTTTCCAGCGCATCTTCACGCCGCCACCGGTATGAATTTGCAACCCGATCACGCCTTCCGTAAATGTTGGTTTCGGATCCTGAAAATCGGAAATCTTAACGCCGTTAAGATAGGTAGTAATCCGATTGCCGTGGACCATGGCTTCCAGGTCGTTCCATTGACCAGGTTTCAATGCTTTCTCGCTTTCCGCAGACGGCATTGCCACCCACTCGCGTCCGCCGCTTTCGTACAGGCCCCCGGTGTGTTTGCCGATGCTGGGATCGACTTCTACCTGCATTCCCTGGATGTCGGGACCCGTTTCAGGGTTCATGCCGGTAATTCTTGCGTGGAGAAATACCCCGCTGTTGCCTTCCGCTTCGCCTTTGAATTTCAACCGAAGGTCAAAGTCCTTATAGGTTTTTTCCGTTGTAAGGTAACCGTATTTGTTCGCTGTGCTTTCGCAATAGATCGTCCCATTCTCGACGACCCAGTTTTCCTGGCCATTGTTTTTCCATCCAGTTAAATCTTTTCCGTTGAAGAGTGAAATCCATCCGCTTTCTTTGGGCGCTTGCGCTAACGCGCCAAGTCCCAGAGACATCATTACTACGAGAACGACAAAGACATTTTTCATTTATGCGTCCGCCTCCTGCATTCGCCAGATCAGAAGCCCGTTAGTGGCGAACTGTACCACCATTCGTCGAAATGAAGGAACGAATATCAATTCCAGCATGGATTCGAATTGACTGCCGCGCGGTAAGATATTTCAAGTCTTCAATGGCTATGAATTTTGAACAGGAAGGGTGCTCAGATCCCAAAGGCCTAGACTCTTGTCGCGATAGGCGCCGTCGGCTTCCGGACAATCCTCCACGATCGTGCTCACTGGGGAGGGAAAGTAGAATGGGGAAGCCTGCATATTAAGTGCTCTCCAATCGCCATCCTCGATGTCTATATTGCTCTCGAGTGCCGTAAACGTGGTGGCGATGAGCCATTTGGCCCCGCTTTGTTTTATATTTTCAATTGCGCGGCGGCAATTTTGAAACGAAAGATGAACCAGACAGTCGCGGCAGATGAACAGATCGCCCTGAGGAAGTGCGTCACGCGTAAGATCCTTGGTCATAAATGTAATCCTCTCGGTCGCATACCGTCGACTATTTTTTTCGATCAGTTCGCCGACGACGTCGGCTCCGATATAGCGCTCGACGGCCGACGCAATTTCTGAGATCCAATTAAAATCGCCACAAGGACAGTCGACCAACACTTTGCATTTTGTATCTTCAATGATTTCTAGCAATCCTGCTCTTAGTTTCCTGGTCGCGTCGCGTGTTGATCCCACGCCGGACTTCGATTCCTTTCCGCCCCAAAGATTGGTTTCGAAGATACGTTCAAACCGCTCTGAAAGCGTCAGTGGTCGCAAATTCGGCGCGTCTTCAAGAAAGCGCAGATGGGCGAGTACAGGTGGACGGGGCTTCCGCGGCATATGTAATTGTCATCTAATCGAGATTTTCATTTTCGAACGGTTCAAGGAAGCGCCACTTTGTCCGGAAAGAATGGAAACAGCTTACGAATCTCTTCTTCGCTTGGCTGACGTCCATATTCGGTGATTTCGAAGGCCTCTACGTGCTGAATGCGAGCCGCTTCCGCCCCATAGCGTTTCTCCAGCGCATCTCGCCATTCTGGAGAGGCCATGCGGACGACCATCGGTTGCGTTGCCAGCCATTTCTTCCGCTCAATGACATCCTTAGGAACCTGATCAAAGCTCCCGGTCGTCCATGGCAACCATTCATAAAACTGCGAAACATGCGCGTCCAGCATCTCGATCTTCTTCTGGAACACATCGTCGATCGAAACTACAATGTCTGGCCGGAACCCCTGCGGCCTCGTGAAGCGGTCGCTGTAACACAGAAATATTGGATTCCGGGGCAGCGGCGGCGCATCTTTCACCAGGTTGGGCACGATCACCATGTACGAAGCGTCCTGAACTAACACGCCTGTGTACCTATGATCGGGATGGTAATCGTTGGGGCGAGGGGCGATGACGATGTCGGCCTTCCACTGGCGTATCTCGCGGATAACTTGTTCGCGGACGTCCAACGTAGGCAAGAGCTTGCCGTCGTGGTTATCGAGCACCTCGTATTCGATGCCGATTCGTCGCCCGGCTTCCTGCGCTTCCGCGCGGCGGCGCCTGGCGAGTTGCTCTCCCCCTTGAGACTGGTGGCCTGCATCGCCGTTGGTTAGCGACACAAACTTAACTTTATGACCGAGCGCGGCGTACTTAGCGGCCAAACCACCGGCACCGAGGTCGCAATCGTCCGGGTGCGCGCCGAAAGCAATGACGCGCAAAGGTTCGTTCTGCGCCGACAAAGCAGGGAATATTGCGATAGCCGGAAGACAACTGGCCCACATCGCTAAATGAACAACTAATGAGAAAAACCACGACCCAGTGGACTTCAGCATGGGCGATCACCTCGGGCGGATTATAACGTCAGACGGAGCGCATCAAAGCAAGCGAAGATCGTGATTCATCACTTTCCACATAGCCCAGGCCTCTCTTTCCCCGCGAGGGCATCGCAGAGAAAGAAGTATCTCCCAGTCCTGGTTGAGAAAACATAAAAGAAAAGGAGACACCAACCATGGAAACAAAAGCTACGCACGAACAAGCGCAACTTCACATGCAGGTCTATGAGTCGCGCCGCGAAGCCCGGCTGCGCCGGGCACGCGATTGGTTCTTCAAAAACTACTAAGTGGACAATTTTGACGACGCTATGCAAATCACAGCGCCTGGCACAGACGGAGGTGCGTTCGCGATGAGGGTGCTCAGTTACTGGGAATAAACTGTAGGTTGCTGAACAATGCCCGCTCCACGAAGGGTTGTTCTTTGTAACCAGTGGCAAATTCTTTGAGGTCTGGGAGTCGGTCAAGGCGATTCGTCGCGCACGCGCGCGAGCGGTTCGTGAATAATCAATGACCAATTTATTTGCTAACCTACGATTCCCGAATCGCTTATATTCTCGCGCAGCCGACGATGGCCAAAGCGCGTTCCGTCTGGTTGGTCGGAGGTGGCAACCACGACACAAATCCAGCGCGATAGAACTGTCCCGATGACCAGCGGCAAATTGGTCAGCATATGCGGAGGCTAGAGTAGCAATAGGTTAGATCATGCAACTTGAAGGTTATGAAGGTACGGAATACTGGCTTTCATCATTCCCAGTTCCATTTCGACGAAGTAATTCTTTACGCCTGCGTTTTTCGCGGCGGTGAAGATCTTATTCCAATCCAAGCTGTCTTGCCCGACTGGCATCACTTTCTTGGTTTTCGCCGACCAGCCCTGCACATGCATCGAAAAGAATCGTCCAGGATATTTCGTGAAATACTCCGCAGCGTCATAGCCGGCGCTGATGGTCGATACCTGGAACTGGAACTTGACCAACTTTGGGTCGAGGAGACCCAGCAATAAGTCATATGTCCGCTGGCCGTTAACGATCGAAATTTCAAAGTCTTCATTGTGAAGGCCCTGTTGAATATCAGCCTTTGCCGACTGTTCTGCCATTTTGTTGTATTCGTCGGCGGCGCGCTTGACATCATCCAGCGTTGGTTTTTTGGGTCCTTCGAGCGAAGGCACGATCATCTGCTTCAAGCCGACATCTTTGGCCCATGCAATCCGATCTTCCTGATTCTTCCTGAGTTCATCAATACCGAAGTGTGAGCTGACACAACTAACGCCTGCATCGCTCAAAATGTTCCGGATCTCGGCTCCCTTATATTTGGCCAAGCCCGCAAAACCCGAATCGGCGTAACCAACCGGCGAGCACAGCTCGACGCTCTGGAATCCAGCTTCGGCGAGCTGCTTGATCGTGCCGGGGAAATCTTTTTCGATCATGGCCCGCACCGGCCACGTCTGGCATCCTATCGGCAAGCCCAAAGGATTGGCGCGAAGCTCCACACCATATTCCGCGAGAAAGCCCGCAGCCATGGCGTGGCTCGCTGCTTTTTGCAAAAAGATCCGCCTAGACATTGACGACATTTGGCGCCTCCGTTGGTGGTCGATGAAACTAGAGTTCCCAACCGCTTCGACGTTCGGGCCGAACGTACTTTTGTGCAGCATCCAAATTTGCTACTTTGAGATTGGCACGATCCCAATATAGTTTTTGTCCCAAGCGTGACGCGACATTTCCTAACAGCAAACTCTCGGTCACCAAGCCTGAGAATTCAAAATTTCCTCCAGGTTTGATCTTGCTTCCTTTACAGGCATCGAGCCATTCTCTTTCGTTGCCAGGAGACCTCGGAAGCGTCTTTGGTGGCGGTGTAAAGCTTTTCATCTTCGATTCGGGGATGAGCTTCGGATTCGCTCCGTTGAAGGCACAGAGAATCTTGCCGCGATCCCCAACAAAGAGAAGTCCCTCATCCTCTTCTTCGCCCTCTCCCTTGAGCCGACGATTCTCTTCTAGTTCGTCAGGTCGAGACGGTTTCAAGCCGCCGTCATACCACCTGAATTTCGTGGCGGGCATATCGCCACGCGCCGGAAAATTGTAATCGACGATTGAGGCAAGCGGATAAGTCTCTTCGTAGCGTTCGCTGGAGCTTGCTTCCACACTCAGCGGGGCCTCCAGTTTTAGGACTCGAAAAATAGTATCAAAACTATAAGAGCCCATGTCGCCGAGAGCGCCACAGCCAAAGTCAGCCCAGCCGCGCCATACAAAAGGCAAATAGGCGTGGTTGAATCCACGTTGCGGAGCCGGTCCAAGCCATAGATCCCAATCCAATGCTGCGGGAACAGATTCAATTTCCTTCGGCCGTTCCAGGCCTTGGGGCCAGTAGGGTCGTGTCGACCAATTAATTACTTCGCGTACCGGCCCAATGGCATCACTCCAAATCCATTCACAAAGCGAACGTGTATCTTCGGATGCCTGATTCGCTACTGCAATCTGGGTTGCCACTCCGGTTTCCCGCGCGATTTCAGCAAGGCGGCGCGCTTCGTAGATTGTGTGGGTCAAGGGCTTCTGGCAAAAAACATGTTTGCGATTCTTCATCGCTGCCGCGGAGACTGCTGCGTGTAAGTTGTCCGTGGTGCACACGACCACCGCATCTAGATCTTTTTGCTTGTCGAGCAATTCGCGGAAGTCGCTGTATGCCGAACAGCCGCGATATTCGCCGGAACGCTGCTGGCTACCGTAATATCCGTCCACGATTTTCTGGCAAGGCTCTCTGCCGGCAATGCCACTGGTAACTCGTAGTGAATGATTCAACTGAATAGGATCATCCGGACTGAGCCAATCCCAGCCGCTGTCAACACCAAGTAATTTGCGGACGGAAGTGCAGAATTCATGGGTGGCCCATTGTGGGTGACCCGCGCTCCCTTTGTTCGGGTCGCAGACGGCCACAACTTGGACGTCCGGCTCGCGCAAGAAGTGAAGCATGACGCGCAATCCCTGCGCACCGACCCCGATGAAAGCGATATTGACCTTGTCGCTAGGCGGAACGTATCCCACTCCGCCTAATACTCGGCGCGGAACAATCGAAAAACTAATCGTCGCGGAGGCAGATTGCCCCAAAAACTTGCGCCGCGAAATCGAGCGCCCTGCCAAACCGCCAGGCGAAATCCAATTCGTCACGTGCCCTCCCAAAGCCGTAACCTAATTTTCATCGATGTTCGCATTTTGATATCGTTCGCAGACTATTGAAGACCCAGGTTACTGTAAACGAACCTGAGCTCTGCCGCATGCACAAAAAACAGGCGTCCTGGAGCTTCCGCTGGCTGAGCGCCTGAAATTGAAGCCTACAGCATCTCCGAAGCTGCGTTCCGAGGAGCGGGTAAGTGCATTTGCGTAAGTTGGGACCCGAACCGATGGAGCAATTTCATTCAACTCCGCTTAAAGGTAGATTGACCTTACAACTCTCGTATTCCATGCCCTCTTACCAAAAAATACGTCGCCACGCCGACAAGTGTGATGCCGTTGACAACGAGTACCGCAGGAGCACCATAGAGACTCGCAAAATACCCACTGATGAGACTTCCGAGCGGCATCCCGCCGCGAAAAGCGACCATGTAGATGCTCATAACGCGTCCACGCAGCTCGTTCGGCGCAATAAGTTGAACGAGAGACGTCACGGTGGAAAAAACGACAATGAGGGCAGCGCCAGTGAAAAAGAGCAAAATATCGCTAAGCCACAATACTCGCGACGATGCGAACGCGACCATCAACAAGCCACAGAGCCCTTGAACAATAAGAACCGTGAGGCCCATGCGCTTGTACTTGCCAAGCCATGCGACGGCCAGCGCGCCTACCACCGAGCCTGCGCCTGAAAAGGCCATCAACCGTGTATATCCGCCCATACCCTGGTGGAACACGCTTCGCGCGAAGAGTGGCAGGAAGGTCAGAACCGAAAAAGCGAGAAAAGTGGTTGTCGCGGCAAGCATCGTTAGTGCGAGCACGCTGCCTTGGCGCCGAACGTAAGAAAGGCCACCGCGCAAATCTTCACCTAAATGCCCGGAAGACGCGGAAGGGATGTGCTTCACGTGCAGGGCCATCAAGGCGACGATCACTACCAGGAATGACAGACCGTTCAGAGAAAAGCATGCGGCCGCTCCAAAGAGTGTAAATGCAACTCCGGCGAGCAACGGGCCGATGACACGGGCCAGATTGAACTGGATCGAGTTGAGGGCGATCGCGTTAGGCAAATCATTCTTGGCCACAAGTGAGGGAAGCAATGCTTGAGATGCCGGTCCCCCGAACGATTGCGCCGACCCGGTAATGAATGAGAGCAAGAGAATGTGCCAAATACGGATCAGGCCGAAAAAGACTAGCGCCGCCAAGGTGAAAGCACATGACATCTGTATGTATTGCGAAACGAGCAGCGTTCGCCGACGGTCAAGCCTGTCGGCGAGAACCCCTCCGAGCAGAGTGAAAAGCATGATCGGTAATTGCTGCAGGAATGCGTCGAGACCCAGTAAAAACGCTGAGCCGCTTAAAGACAGAACAAGCCAGTTCTCGGCGACATTTTGCATCCACGTGCCGACGCTGGAGGTGCACGAGCCAATCCACAAGACGCGGAAATCGCGGTATGCGAATGCCGCCATCATCCTGCGCAAAGTCTGGACGCCAATCGAGGATGCGGCTATGACCTTGTCGGGAGCAGGTTCACGTTGAATGGAGTTGGTCAATAGCAGTCCTCGACCCAGCGCCTCGGTGCTTCATTGCGAAGGCCATCGTTGAATGGCCTGCAGCTTTTCCGGTCGACCAACCAGTGAGCCTCGTAAATATGCGGGCTAACCCTTCAACACTAATCGCGTCCATTTTATTACTCGACCCGATAGTAAGCCATAGTTTTGCGCCAGCCCAAATTGACCGGCGCTCCAATGCTGAACCCATTAGTGAGAGTCATGCGTGGTCTCGCATCGCCGCGGAGATGTTTCACGCAGCGATTGAAACGCAGTCAAAACCTTAAGCGTTCCGAAAAAGAAGATTGGTAGGGCGGTGGGATCGAATTCCCTCCCTTTAAACTGCGCTAAGTACACCGGCCTCTACGCATCGGAGAAACTCGGCGCATTAGCGACTGCAAACCGGAATCGCAATATCGAGGAAAAAGACTTCACAAGGATTTGTTGTCAAACGCGGCTAAATAAGCCTGATTTGCGCAAAGTATCTGACACAGAGAAAATTCCATTGCTTGAATGGCGGAGAGGGTGGGATT
>JALYLI010000154.1 GCA_030774335.1 Acidobacteriota bacterium
ACCATGAAGTGCCCGGTATCATTGTTTCGGAAGATGTTCGGAAGCGAATGGCCAGTGCGCCGGCCGACGATGCTGGCGCCACCGGAATGGAAATCGCGCGTGAGATCGTGTCAGCGGTAGGCGCAAAATTTGCCGGCGTCTATTTGATCACACCCTTTCTGCATTTTGAATCGACCTGCGAGCTGGCGCGATTTGCGCGCGAGATGTGACGCGAGGATGGTCTCGCGCTCTTGAAAGAAACAAAGCGCCTCGTCTGGTTTCAACTCTTCGCATGCCTTGCCGTGATCGCAATTGTGATCACGCTCTGGCACTTTTTTCCGGTGGCGGACGTTCTTGGCGTGATGCAGCAACGCGTCATGCGCTGGGGAGTTTGGAGCGCAATTTGTTATCCGATCCTTTACGCTTGTTGTAATGTCTTGCTGCTGCCGGGCGGCATTTTAAGTATCGGTGGCGGATTTTTTTTTGGTTTATGGTGGGGCTTCTTGATCGTGCTACTGGGCAACGTCGGAGGAGCAGCCATTTCATTTCTAATTGGCAGAACTTTCGGCCGCCAATGGCTACAACGCCGCTTGCAACGATCGAAGAGTCTTCACGCTTTGGAGCCGGCCGTCGAAAGAGAAGGCTGGAAGCTCATTCTTCTCAGCCAGTTGCATCCGCTGTTTCCAACGAGCTTGATGAATTATTTGTACGGCCTTACCAAAGTCCGTTTTCGGACGTGCATGATTTGGATTGCGATCGGTCAGGCGCCAGGCTTGTTTCTCTATGCTTATCTTGGAACGCTGGGGCAATTGGGGTTGCGGCTTGCCCGTGGCCAGACTCATCCGCGAGCCTACGAATATTGGGTTTGGGGCGGCGGGCTATTGATTTCGTTAGCTATTCTCATCTTGATGGGTCGCATAGCTTTGCGTGTCCTTCGGAATTACGGAACACAATAATTTGATATGGAGGATGATAAGAAAATTACTGCCTCGTTTCAAAGTGTTGTGCAAACACGTTTGAAGTCATACGCCCCTTATTCGGAATTTGCGGCTGGCGCTGCCGTGCAGTGCAAATCTGGCGAAGTTTTCGTAGGCGCGAACGTCGAAAATCTCTTCTTCGGGCTGAGCATTTGCACCGAGCGCGTAGCGTTGAGCACCGTCGTCGGTGCCGGTCAGCGCGAGTTTGATGCGATTGCGATCGTCCCCGATTCAATTGAAGCAATCGCTCCCTGCGGAGCGCGCCGGCAGTTCATGGCCGAATTCGCTTCCGATCTATTTATTGTTAGCGCAACTTTGAAGGGAGGCGGCAGGCCAGAACATCTGTCGGAACTTCTCCCTTACCCCAAACGCGGAATTCTCGAGTCAAAAAATGTTCACGTTTCCTGACGCTATTGAGGTTCTGGTAGTCGGCAGCGGGCACGCGGGAATTGAGGCGGCTCTGGCGGCCGTCCGCCTTGGCTGCCGCTCCCTGATGTTAACGCAAAATCTGGATACCATCGGTCAGATGTCGTGTAACCCCGCGATTGGCGGGTCGGCGAAAAGTCACATTGTAAAAGAGATCGATGCGCTCGGAGGAGCGATGGGGATTAACGCCGACGCCACTGGAATCCAGTTTCGAACATTAAACAGAAGCAAGGGTGAAGCGGTTTGGGCGACGCGGGTGCAGTGCGACAAAAAGGCATATCAATTGAGGCTGAAAGCTATTTTGGAGAAGACGCCGCGGCTACGATTGCTCCAGGGAACTGCCACCAATCTAATCGTCGATCATGGTAGTGCAGTTGGCGTGACGACGGATCTCGGAATAGAGATTCGGGCGAAAACGGTTGTGATTACCGCCGGCACCTTCCTGCGCGGACTGTTGCATGTCGGTGAGCAATCTAAAGCAGGTGGCAGAATGGCTGATAGTGCGTCGACCCTTAGCGACAGCATTCGTGCACTTGGACTAGAAGCTGGCCGGTTCAAGACCGGCACGCCATGTCGCCTGAACGGAAACTCCATTGACTTTGCAGCCCTGCAAATTCAGCTCGGAGATGAGCCGCCACCGCGTATCTCGTTCTTGGAAAAAATCCCCCGGGAGAGGGACGAGGCGTTCACATTAAATTTCGATGAAAATGGCGTGTTCCACGTGGAACAACTTCCGTGCTGGCTAACACACACAACATTCGGAAGTCATGAAATAATTCGTTCAAACCTCCACCGCTCACCCCTCTATCAGCGACGAATTCTGGGTACAGGACCGCGTTATTGCCCATCGATCGAGGACAAAATTGTCCGGTTTTCGGGTAAGCAATCGCATCTCATCTTTCTTGAACCCGAAGGCAGACACGGCAGCGAGTTTTACGTGAACGGCATCTCCACCAGTTTGCCCTTCGACGTTCAATTAGCACTTATCCGTTCTATTCCGGGACTTGGGCGCGCCGAGATTATCCGGCCAGGATATGCAGTCGAGTACGACTATTTTCCGCCGACGCAGCTGAATCC
>JALYLI010000155.1 GCA_030774335.1 Acidobacteriota bacterium
CACGAGCTCGGGAGGCCTCGACGCCGCCTGTATCGCGTCACCGCATTGGGGGCGAGGAGTGCCCGCGCAGAATTCAAAGAAATCGAGGCGGCAATCCGGAGGTCCGCATGGGAACTATCGTAGCGGCACTGATAGCGAAGCTATTTAATGATGAATTTAAGGCTTGGTTTCCTTGGTTCACAGAGCGAATTGTTAGGTGTGCCGTTAGAAGTCTGCCCGAGAACCAACGGAAACGTGATAGCGAGGAGTGGCGCAGATATCTGAATGAAATACCTGGAGAGATTGGCAAGCTCGTTTCTGCTCTAGGTTTTTGCTGGGCGGGTTGGCAGATGTTTAGAATCTTGAGCGGACAAGCATCCCAACTTCCCGAAGAACCCAAGCCTTCCGCAGAGCCCGGACGTTTGCACTCACTGCATATCGTGTTCGGTACTCCTGTTCCCAAAGACGATGTTCAAAACAATGAGCTTCCAAGTACACGAATCGGTTCTTGAAATCTGAAGGGATTTGGCGGCTATATTAGCGATAGGCATGCCGAAGCCGCGCCTAGGCAGGAACAGAGATAGTCAAGCAACCGCGGCCAACCACTCGAATCTTACAGGCAAACGTTCGGTCCACTTCCCTCCCCCGGCACCACTGCACGTCCGCCAAGCAGATTCCAATCTCCGCTAATTCAAAAGCTTGATCCTTCAGGCGTCAACGTCATTGCAGCGCAATGTTTCGAAGGCGCAACTATCGTGCGAGGCATGTCCGCCAGGAGCAGTTCTGGAATATTCTGTAAATGCTCCGCGGCGCCAAAGCCCAATCGGTCGCGTTGGCGCACAAGTGGGATTCGGGACGGCGTTGACATGGGTAGCCTCATCCCCTACGCTTCGACAATTCGCCGTTCAGTGCGGGGAGCGTGCATGAAACATCTTTTTCTGGCGGGAATATTCCTCTATCTAAGTTTCTATGACGTGTCCGCCTATCCCCAGCAAGGTCCTGGAACATCTACCGTCGCTTCAGTACGCGTTGAACCGACGGATATAACTGCGCAGATCGGTCAAGAGCTGCACTTTACCGCCGTCGGATTGGACGCCAACGGAAAAGTAGTAGACGCCCCCATAACGATGTGGTTCGCGGCGCCTTGGGATCTGGGATCAGCAAGTCCAAATGGAGCAGTTCGGCCCCAAGCACCCGGACTGCTGCGCGTGGGGGCCCGAATCGGCGATAAGGTCGGCTATGCGAAAGTACACGTGCAGCCGCTTAAGGTTTCCCGCGTAGATCTTGAACCGTTGGCCGCACCGCTCGTCACCGGTGGGCATGCTCAATTGGCGATGACGCTGCGGAACTCGAAAGGCGGCTTATCCGAAGCGCTCCCGGTGAAATGGACATCCACAAATTCTGCGATACTTTCCGTCAACGGCGCCGGTGTAGTTACTGGGATACAGCCGGGGCGCGCTTCTGTTCACGCGGAAGTTCAGAATGTCACTGGTGCAGTCGAAGTTCAGGTCATTCGCAATCCGATCGATCAACTTTCTATCAAACCTGCGGCGGCGGTCTGCCGCACGGGCGATGTAGTGCATTTTGCCGCCGACACGCACGGAACTTCCGGTGTATCGCTCGACCCCCTCCCGATCAATTGGTCCGTGGCAGGCGAAGAAGGCGCGAGGCTGTGGCAGGACGGCGCGTTTGTGGCCGAGCGGCCCGGCGTATATGTGGTGACCGCAAACATCGGCAGCCGGCAAGCTATTGCTTCCGTCGTCGTTTCTGCACGCCAGGTTGCGCGTGAATTGGAGGCCGTAGCGCACGTTATACCCGACCGCCTAACACCCTATTCGGAGGAATGGATATTTGGAGACACCGCATATCTCGCCACCATCGGTGACAAAGTCTACGTCTACGATATTTCCGATCCTGGCCATCCTAAGTTAAGCGATCAGATCAAAATGGATTCCCGGTTGATAAATGACGTGAGCACTTCCGCCGATGGCCAGGTAGGAGTGCTGACACGCGAGGGCGCATCCACGCGAAAAAACGGCATTGTTTTTCTGGATACTTCTGATCCTCTGCACCCGAAGCCCATTTCTGAATATACGCAAACGGTAACTGGCGGCGTGCACAGCGCGTTCGTCGAAGGACATTATGCCTACATTACCGACGACGCTACGGGCTCGCTGCGGGTCATTGACTTCGCCAACTTGAAAGCTCCCAAGGAAGTGGCTCGCTGGCAGCTCGAAAATCCGATTGCGGGCACTACGGAATATCCACTCGGCATCATCTCGTCGGGAAGATTCCTGCATGATGTCTTCGTCAAAGACGGCATCGCGTATCTATCGTATTGGCGCGATGGTCTCGTAATTCTTGATGTCGGTAATGGAATAAAAAGCGGTCGTCCCGAAAAACCGGCGCTGATCAGCCAGACCCATTTTGACTATCACCAACCCTATGGCGACGGATGGAATGCCGGGGCCCACACCGCGTTCCGTTACAAGAACTATGTATTCGTGGGCGACGAGGTTTTGCCTGGAGAATACAACATCGCGTCGCGTTCCCGAATCCCCGTGCAGGGCATTGTGCATGTTCTGGACGTTACGGATATTGCCCATCCCCACGAGGTGGCTACTTATGCAGTGCCTGAAGCCGGTGCGCACAATTTCTGGGTCGAGAATGATCTTCTCTATATGGGTTACTACAATGGGGGCGGGCGCGTGCTGGATGTATCCGGCGAATTGCGAGGCGACCTCTATCGTCAGGGGCGCGAGGTAGCCCGACTTGCTACGGGAGATCCTGACGGGTTCCGGCCCAACTTACCGATGGCGTGGGGCGGACAGCCTCATAAAGGCCTGATTTATTTTAACGATATCAACTCCGGGCTGTGGATTGTTCGGTTAGGTAAAACCAAGTTGCGTGGATCGACGACGGGAGAGCCCAACTAAAACGATCGCTGGGAGGCCGGGCGATTCCCGAATGATATTCGCTGTGGTTATTTCGCGGCTCCGGACTCGATTTTCCAGAAAGCGATACCCGCGGCTTGCGGCGGCACTTCAACTACTGTTTCTATTCGCAGCGTTTGCAGGTTGAGTTTCTCCACGGTGCCCGAGGTGGTGCCCATTCCTTCCGTCGTAATAAATGCGTAGCGGTCATCGGGAGAAACGGCGACGCCATGCACGATGGTTCCCTGGGTGGGCACACGCGCAATTTCCGCCCCGCTTTTTAGGCTGAATACGGAAACCGATGCATCACGCTTGTTCGTAGCGATCAAACGCTGATCGCGCGTGACTGCCAGGTTGTACACGCCATCGCGCGCCGGGAAGCGCCGGAGCAGCCGCCAAGACGAAGTGTCCACTTCAACGATCTCGTTTGATTTATTGCAGGCTACGTAGACTGCGGAGCCGTCCAGCGAGGGCTGCGCCCAAGTCGGAGAGCAGTCGGCCGGCATAGTGCTTGGAATGGAGCCGGCACCGCGGTGCGCCGAATTTGAAGACCGGCTCACATCAAATCCCACTTCGGATCCTTTCGACAGCCGGAAATATCTGGCCACCTGCAAAAGACGTGTATCAATCTCCACCAGAATATCGTCCATCATGCAGACGGAATAATGCCGCGTTCCCGCCGAATTGATCCGCGATCCGTGCGGCATCGTACATGTGGGGATGCGTGCAACCTCCAGCATCGCGGAGGTTTCAACAACAGAAACGGATGAGCGCACCATGTCGCCATGTAAATTAAAATTAACCGCAAAAATAAAATTGCCATCCGGAGTGACATCGATGGAGGCCGGAAACGCTCCGAGTAGCACTGCGCCTAGCAATTCGTCGTCCCGCCCGGAATACTTCTGCGCCGATCCAAAAGGGCGGCCATGGCCCAACGTCACGTAATAGGCGCTACGATCCGGCGCCGCGGCAATTCCATGCGGCCCGCTGATATCAGACTGAATCGTAGCGGTAGGAATCTTTTTTTCGGCCCCACTCCCGAAGTTTCCAAAACGCACTCGAACCACTTGGTCCCCGGATTCACATACTACATACACCACGTAGTCTCCATCCGCCGCGATCCCCGGAGTTACGCACCAGGAAAACATGAAAATAACCGCGAGAACTGTCCGCCGAGAACTGCGCTTTGATGCAGATCGTAGAGAGCGATAGAGCTTGGAGGTAGAAGGCTTGGCGGATGGAGCAGATAATCCTGTGGGAAAGGCCATTTTTATTGCCGGCGTCACTTCGTATTTTGATTCCCTCTTCCGCCGATAACGTTTATTGCAACGACGCCATGTCAATCACGAAGCGGTATTTCACGTCACTCTTCAGCAAACGCTCGTAAGCCTGGTTGATCTGCTGAATTTTGATCAGCTCGATGTCCGCGACAATCCCCTTTTCGCCGCAGAAATCCAGCATCTCCTGGGTTTCGCGAATTCCGCCTATCGCAGAGCCGGCAAGCCGTCGGCGCTTCATCAACAAATTAAAAGCCGCCAAAGAGGTGGGTTTTTCCGGTGCGCCTACCAGCGTCATCGTCCCGTCCAGTTTCAGCAGTTGCAGGTACGCGTTCAGATCGTGTTCCGCGGAAACACAATCGAGAATGAAATCGAAGCTGCCCGCATGCTTCTGCATCTCCGATTCATTCTTGGAGACAACCACTTCGGAAGCGCCCAGCCGCATCGCATCCTCTGTCTTATTGGGAGATGTAGTGAACAACACCACATGCGCTCCCAATGCTTTGGCGAACTTCACGCCCATGTGACCCAATCCACCGAGCCCCACGATGCCAACCTTCTGTCCCTTGCCGACTTTCCAATGATGTAGAGGCGAATACGTGGTGATGCCCGCACACAGGAGCGGCGCGGCGCCGGCAGGATCCAATCCGTTGGGCACTCGCAAAACATACGCTTCGTCCACCACGATACTGTCCGAGTAGCCGCCGCGCGTCACGCCGCCGAGATTTTTGTCCTCGCTGTTGAACGTGAGTGTCATGCCGACTTCGCAATATTGTTCTTCGCCCGCCAGGCAATTGACGCACTTGCGGCAGGAATCCACCATGCAGCCGACCGCGGCGATATCGCCTTCCTTCAATTTCTTCACGGCGCTGCCAGTCTTTACCACGCGGCCCACAATCTCGTGTCCCGGAACGAGCGGATACACCGTGGGCATCACCGATTGCCACTCGTTGCGAACCTGGTGCAAGTCCGAGTGACAAACTCCGCAGTAAAGAATCTCAATTTGCACATCCTGAGGTCCCGGCGAACGCCG
>JALYLI010000156.1 GCA_030774335.1 Acidobacteriota bacterium
GCACCATCCGCAAAGTCGTCATCCACGACGGCCACGAAGGCCCCAAGGAAATAAATGTCGAGCCCGAATTCCTCAACTGGCTCACCGACCCCGCGCAAAACGGCGCCGGCGCCCTCTTCGATTTCGGCTGCTATGGAGCCGACCTCATGACCGTGCTCATGCGCGGCCAGCCGCCCGTCAGCGTCACCGCTGTCACCCAAACCGATAAGCCCGACATTTATCCCCGCGTGGACGACGACGCCACCATCATCCTGCGCTATCCCCAGACCCAGGCCGTGCTCATGCCTTCCTGGAACTGGTCCTTCTCCCGCAAAGATTCCGAAGTCTACGGCACCGCCGGATACGCCATCACCGTCGGCCCCGATCATGTCCGCGTCCGCTACAAAGGACAGGACGCCGAGTCCCAACTCACTGCCCCGCCGCTCCCGACGCCAGAAAACAATTCCCTCGACTACCTCGCCGCCGTCCTCCACCACCAGATCGACCCCGAAGCCACCGCCGACCTCAGCTCCCTCAAAACCAACGTCATCGTCATGCAAATCCTAGACGCCGCCCGCCGCAGCGCCCAAACCAACACCACCATCACCCTCTCCCCGCTGCCCAACTAATAGTTCGACATAGCTCCACCTCAACTGTTTTGTCGTTAGCCTTTGACTTTGGGTGCCCCAGGTTCGCTGTTCAGAACCTGGGTCCGTCCGTTGAGTTCAACAGCTTCACCTCAGCACGTAGCAGTAAACTCGTGAGTTTGTTTTGACGTTGGGTGCCCCGTCCTCGGTTTTTGAGGGCGGGGTCTTTGAATTTGCTCACCGCTCCAACAAATCCAACCTCACCCACTTTTTCTACAGGACAGCCGTCCGAATCACACTCAATTCTGTCCTTCAGTACAGTAGTAATTACGTTATCCAACAAGTAAAATATAGAAAACCATGAACTGCCCGCCAAAAGATTTACCGCGCAGACGTTCATTTCCCGCTCCGCGCCGCTTTCCCTCCCATACTTACCCACTATTTCTCGCTCTTCTCTGCCGCAACTCTTTCGCCATCAGCAAGATCCACACTCTTGCGCTCTTGCAAAAAAGAGCGCTCCTTTCCTTTCAACAACTTATGGACTCTTGCGCGCTCTTGAAACACGCCTATCCCCTTTCTTCTCAAGCAAATCCGAACTCTTTGCCTCAAAAGGTGGGGGGTTTTCCGTAGCGCCTTACTCAGCCTCTTGGAAGCTGGCTCTGGGAACGGCGAATCACGAATTGAGCATTTCGAATGATGCACTACGAGAGGAACGACCAATGACCACGCCTGACCCCGCCAAGGGTTTTTATTCCCCGGCGCGAAGCGAACGTTTTAAGAGGCCAGCGCTTCCGACGCGCGCGGGCGCTTGCGCTTCCACTGGTAGTCTTTGCGCAGCAGCGCCTGGTGCTTTTTGGTTTGGGATTCCAGTTCGCTGAAAGCTTTTTTGCAGCTGGCGCGCACATTTTTTCCCACCCCCGTGGCGTGCAGCGATCCCGTCGGCAGCGAAAGATTGAGCGTGCAGGAATATTCTTCCTTGTGCGCGTTCACCGCAAATACTCCATGCAATTGCACCAAATCCGGCGCGTAAACTTTCAGCAATTTATTTAATTTTTCAACTTGACGCTCCACGTCTTTTTCGACGGGTTCCTGCGACTCGACATGCTTGTAGCTGATCGACAATTTCATGGAGAGCACCTGTAGTTTTATTGGGGGGCAAGCAGGCTCGACGCGATCCGCTTGCGTTGAGAATAAATTGAGGTACGAAGCTCTGTTCGACAGCAAACATGAAGCTCACCAGCCGAGACTAGCAGCCCGATTTGCAGGCGGCAATCAGGTTTTTGCCGGATGTGATTGCGTTGACAGTGCGCCGCGAGTCAACCTAATGTCGAGTTTAGCAATCACCAAAGGCACTTTTTCCGGGGACCATGACAGTACGGGCAGGCAAAACGGTGCAGGCATCCGCCGCGCCACTGAGCACGAATGCGAACAGCGTTCCGTTTCTCAAGATCGGGCCGGCGGGCTGGGCCTACAAGGATTGGGCGGGGTACGTGTATCCGCAGCCGCGGCCGAAAGATTTTCATCCGGCGACATTTCTCGCGGAATATTTCGACACCATCGAGATCAATACTTCGTTTTACCATCCGATGAAGGCGGAGCACGCCGCGCAGTGGATCGACCGGGTGGCCGCGAATCCGCGATTTGTGTTTACCGCCAAGCTGTGGAAGAAATTCACGCACGAGCATGACGCGACGGCCGCGGATGAGCGGGAAGCGCGCGCCGGACTGGATATTCTGCACAGCGGAAACAAGCTGGGCGCCTTGCTGCTGCAGTTCCCTTTTTCCTTTCATCGCGAACCGGAAACCATCGCGTATCTGGAGAGCGTTCTGAAACGGTTTGCTGCATACCCGCTGGTTGTTGAGGTGCGGCACGCCTCGTGGAATATTCCCGCGACGTTTGAGTTGCTGCGCGAACACAACGCGGGATTTTGCAACATCGATCAGCCGATTATCGGGCGCTCGCTGGAGCCGTCCACGGCGGCGACCGCGCCGGTTGGATATGTGCGGCTGCATGGGCGGCGGTATGACACGTGGTTCACCGACGACCCCGGGGTTTCGCCGCACGAGCGCTACAACTATCTGTACTCGAGCGAAGAGTTGGCGCCGTGGGCGGCGCGCATTCAGAAAGTCAGCAAGCAGGCCGAAACGGTTTTCGTCATCACCAATAATCATTATCAAGGCAAGGGCGTGGTCAATGCGCTGCAGTTGATTAACATCCTGACGAAATCGAAAGTGAACGTGCCGGAACCGCTGCGGCAGCATTTTCCGCAACTGGATGCCATCGCGGCGACGCGGGCCGCGGAGCCGACGCTGTTTCCACTGGCTACGGCGATAACTCCGGATTCGCGGTGACGCGTTAGCGTTCGGGGTATGATTTTATTGTGAAAAGCGAGGCGACAAATCGCGCGAACGGCGTGGCGCCTACGCGGGCGCGCCCACAACGAAATGTCGGCCTGGCAAGGGCGCTATCGAAGTTGGGTTACTGCTCGCGCAGCCGCGCCCAGGAATTGATTCGCAGCGGGCATGTTCGCATCAACGGCGTAGTGCGAAAAAATGTGGAAGCGCCGGTTGATATCGGCAAAGACCGGTTGGAAATTGACGGCGAAAGGATCGCGCCACGCAAAAAGATTTATTTGATGCTGAACAAACCGCGCGGAGTAGTGACTACCGCGAGCGACGAACGCGGACGCGAAACGATTTATAATTATCTGGATAACAACATGGAATGGGTCGCGCCGGTGGGGCGCCTCGACAAAGCCAGCGAAGGACTGTTGCTGATCACAAATGATTCGGAGTGGGCGGCGCGAATCACTATGCCGGATTCGCATGTTGACAAAACGTATCACGTGCACATTAGCGGGCAATTCACGGCTGCGCAGATACGGAGGCTGGAAGACGGCTTCGCGGTTCGAGACGGAGAATTCCTGCACGTTAAGAGGGCGAAAATCCTGCGAACGGGCGAACGCAACTGCTGGATGGAGATAGTTCTGGACGAAGGACGGAACCGGCACATCCGGCGAATGTTTGAAAGCATGGGAGTGGAGGTTTTGCGATTGATGCGTGTGAGGATTGGAGCGCTGGAGTTGGGTGACTTGGCGAAGGGCGCAATTCGTCAGTTGAGTGAAGAAGAAAGACTGTTGCTGCTTAAGAAAACGGACGCCCGCGAGATGGCGTGAGATCGATTATCGAACGCATCTAAACCTTCGTATCTGAACGTCAGTATAAACATTAGAGTAAATTAATGAACCGCGCGTCCAGCCGGCGAAAACAATCGAAAACTAAAGAGTCTTAAATTTATAACGTGGAGTAAGGTTAGGGTATCGCGGCTTTATTGATGCACAGGAGTCAACGGGCAATGAAGAATGCGAGGAAGGGCGCGCGAATGAGCGGCGGACTAGGAAGAAGCGCGCGACACTTTTGGATAACGCCGGCAGCGCTGGTTGCGGCGTTGCTGGCGGTGATGTGGTACACGCCGAAGTTTGCGAAGGCTGACGCGGCGGCGGCGTTTGATCTTTCCGGGCCGCGCGTGGAAATGAAAGTGATGCGCGCGGGAAAGACTCTGCCGATTGCGAATGTACCGAATCTGAAAGCCGGGGACCGGTTATGGGTTCATCCGGACTTTCCGGATTCGCAATCGGTGCATTTTCTGGTGGTGGTGGCTTTTTTGCGCGGCTCGACCAATCCGCCGCCCGACCACTGGTTCACCAAAGTGGAAGCGTGGAACAAAGGCGTGCGCGAGGAGGGATTTTTTGTAAACGTGCCGGAGGGTGCACAGCAGGCATTGCTGTTTCTGGCTCCCGAAGCGGGCGGAGATTATGGATCGCTGCGGGCGTCGGTTCGCGGAAAGCCGGGAGTGTTCGTGCGCGCTTCGCAGGATTTGAACCAGGCGAGCCTGGACCGTTCGCGACTGGATCAGTACATGAAAGAAGTGCGCGAGAGCGAAGGGCTGGAGGCCAAGGAATTGCACGACCGCTCGGTTTTGCTGGCGCGCACGCTGAACATAAAGCTGGAAATGCAGTGTTTCGACAAACCCATCGAGCAACAACCGACTTGCCTGATGCAAAACAGCGACCAGAAAGTTTTGGACGACGGACACAGCCAGTCCATGGTGGCAGCGCTGACTTCGGGGCCATCAACCGACCTGATTGGCGCGGTGAGCACCACGCCGCTGGCGGGAGGCGGATCGTACAGCCCCTATGTGGGAGCGATCGTGGACCTGGCGAAAATCATGGAGAGTTTTCGCACGCCAGACTATCAATACATTCCCGCGCTGGCGCTGCCAAAACAGGAGCAATTGAATTTACGGTTGAACAATCCACCGTCCTTTCGCAAGCCGAAGTCGGTGATCGTGGTGGGGCTGCCCGCTGTGGAAGCGGCGCAATTGCCCCCGCTCCGGCCGGTACGCCCAGGAGAGGTTTTTTGCCTGGAAAATCCCAAGCTGGCGCTGCCGGTGGAAGGCGCGCCGTTGGTTTTTTCCACGGATATCGGACATCACTTTGTGCTGGAGTTGCGGGATAAATCCGGCGCGGCGTTGAAACTGCCGGCCAGAGCGGACGCGGTGCGGGGCGGATTTGTGATTGACACGCGCGAGCTGCAAGGCCGCGAAATGGGGACGGAATTGACCGGCGTGGTGCGCGGGAACTGGGGATTTGAGAAATACGAAGGACCGCGATTTGATTTCAGAAGTGCGCACGATGGCAAATGGAGTGTTGCCGCCACGGAGCAAAGCGCCCTGATCGTGGGACGGGATGACGTGTTGCATCTGGTTTCAGGGTGCGCGACCTGTGTGGAGAAAGTGACGGTCAAGAATGAGAAGGGCATGGAGGTGCGAGCCGGCTGGAAAATTCTGCGGCCGGATAACTTGGAAGTGCAGGTGGCGCTGAAGGAGGAATCGCCGGGGCCGGTTACGATAGCGGTGAAACAATTTGGACTGGCGAAAGCGGATGAAGTTGCGGTGCACACGTACGCGGAAGCGGCGCGCCTGGAAAACTTCACCATAAATTCGGGCGATCAACAGGGTGTGTTGCGCGGGGCGCGGCTGGACGAAGTGGACCACGTGGAATTGAAGGGCGCGCGGTTTGCTCCCGGGAAATTGTCGCGTGCCAACGGGAAGGACGAACTGCGGCTGGCGGCGGCAAATGTTCCGGAAGGCCGCGCGTGGCAGGCGGATGAAAAATTGATGGCGCACGTAACGTTACGGGATGCACGAGTATTGGAGTTGCCGGTCACGGTGGAGGCGCCGCGGCCCAAAGTGACGTTGATCAGCAAGAGTGTGCAGCCGGGAGCCGCGACTTCGCTGCATTTCGGGAGCGCGGATGAGTTGCCGCAGGACGCGCGACTATCGTTCTCTTTGAGGACGGTGGCGCCGGAAAGATTTGCGCACAGCGTCAAAGTCGAAGTGGGAACGGCGGACGAGGCGTTTCATGTACTGCTCAGTGTGGCGGAGGGAAGCCTGGTATTGCAGGACGCTCAAAATTTGGTGGCGACGCTGGATGCGCTGAAAAGTTTTGGGCCTTCCGCGTTTGGTCCGTTGCGCTTCAGGCCGGTAGGCGCGGACGGCGCCGCGGGTGACTGGCAACCACTGGCAAACCTGGTGCGCTTGCCCGCGCTGAAAGAGATTCGCTGCCCTGAAAGTCCCGACAAGCAGTGCAAGCTGAGCGGAACGAATTTTTTTCTGATCGATTCAGTGGCGTCGGATGCGGAGTTCACGCACACCACTCCGGTACCAGCGGGATTTGTGGAGTCCACGTTGAGTGTGCCGCGGACGAACGGGACGCTGTACATAAAGTTGCGCGATGATCCTGCGACAGTGAATACGCTGGTGTTGCCGGTGTTGCCGGAAGAGCGCTAAGACCTGGTGTCATCCCGAAGCGCGTGAAGGGACCTGCTTTTGCAACGTGTCTTGTGGAACCCGGTGAGTTCACCGGACCATTCGCATGTTGCGATGGAATCAAGACATTTATAGCGTCTTCTCCATGGCACGCGATGCTGTTCCCGGGGATGTGAAGCAGAGTAATATCGCCAATCGGGAACTGGCGTTCCCAGGAGATGGGCAGATTTAAATTTGTTTATGAATTGGATTTGCGCCCCGCGAGGATGGCCATGGGATGGGTTGAGATGGCGCGAGGCGTCGCGCCGCCACCAGTGATGGAGCGGCGGATGGAGGATTCGGGGGCGTCGTCGCGCAGGCGAACGCCGGAGCCGTCTGGCTCGATACCCAGTTTGTCCCACTTTTCCTGAAGGTTCACGGTGACCGGCTTGATTTTCATTTGATTGTAGAGATCGGTGAGGACGGTGGTGCCGGTAGCCTGGTCCCCTACTTTGAAGGCTTGAGCCAAATCCCAGTCATTGGTGATGTTGCCGCCGGCGTCGAGGATGCCGCGGAGGGCGTCCTGCAGGCCTTTGTTGTTTTGGGTTTTGCGGCGAATTTCCACATCGGCGTCGAAGCAGAAAAGCGCGCCTCCCCAATAGGTGCGTCCCCAGGTGTGGGTGCGGTCGAGGCCCTCGTCACCGGATTGGGGTTGGCCCTTGGGCATGTCGCGCACAAGGTCGGCCCACATCTGTTCTTCCTTCATGTGACTGGCGCGAATGCGGGCGATGGGCTCGACGTAGGTGGAGATACCCTCTTCGATCCAGTGGTGCTCGTCGGCGACGGACGGGAAAGCCAGATGGATCATTTCGTGAGTCATCATCCAGTCATTCATTAGCTCTGCGTGAGTGGTGTCGCTGCCGAGGCCGATCTTTATCAGGCCGCCATGCATCCCGAAGGTCATGCCGTGGCGAACGCCGTGCCCGGAAAAGGGCGTGATGCGCAGGGTGAGGCGCGGCACGGGATAGCGTCCGTAATAGCCAGCGACGGATTCGGCAGCCATCTGGACCCAGGCGATGACGTCGGATTGCGGGAGATTGAGTTTCCCGGCTTCAACCGTGATGTCAATGTGCGAGCCGTTGATGAGGAGGGTGGAAGTCATTTCAACGGCACGAGGGCTCGGAGAACCAGCCGTGAGAATAAAACACAGGGTGACCACGAGGAAATAAAAATGCGAGCGTGTGGTGCGAAGCATGCGGACCCCGCTGTACTTTTTCCGGCGATAGGTGAATCACCAGGCCTGGGGAGGCTTCTTTTCTCCGGGCAAGGATGGGAACCAGCGGCTGAGCAGGGTGTCCACGGCAAATTTTCCCGGGCCGAAAAGTAATACGATGAGGCTGGCGACGAGAAAGGTGTACGGGGCAGCGGCATAAAATTTGTCGGGGTCGGAAAAGATGGAAGAGAGGGCTTCGCGGTCGGCGGTGATGTAGGCAACGATCAGGTTAATGGTGAGAGCGAGCGAAGTGAGTCGGGAGAGCAAGCCGATAGCGAGAAAGATGCCGCCAAAAAATTCGAGGCAGGAGATGGCGACGGCGGTCTGCGCGGGCATGGGAAGGTTCAAGCTGGTGAAGAATTCGGTGACCTTGTCGAGATGATGCAACTTGCCCCAGCCGCTTTCGATGAGCTCATAGCCCCAGTAGAGGCGGACGAAAAGGAGGAAGGGGGACTGGCCGAAGGCGACGTAGTAGAAGAAAGTGTTGTAGAGTTTTTTCAGTTTGAGCAGAAATTCGTTCATGTCAGTCAGGCTGACTTTCTTTTCGAGGAGCGTTTTTTGGAAATGGGCCTGGCGGATTTTTCCGGGGGGTTGCAGAACCAGCCGAGCGCGGCCCAATTGTGGAACCAGTGCTGGACCAAGCCGGGCAATTCTTCGGCGGGAATTTTGCTTTTTCGGAAGGCCTGATCCACGGCTTTCTGCAGGGTTCTTCCCTGCTGCAATTCGGTCAGCAGGGCAAATTCTTCAGGTTCGAGGCGGCGAAAATAAACGGTGTTGTCAATGCGATGGACGGCCAGAGCGATGGCGGCGGGTTTCAGTTTCGCCACGGTCTGGACGCGCTTTTTTTTGCGGCGCTCCTGAAAAGCGTTGCTGGCGAAATCGTTGTCGTCGTCGTTCTTTTTGATTTCGAGAAGCAGGTCGTCAACCGGATAACGAAGACTGAGCAACTGGATGTAGGGCTGCAATTGCAGGCGCAAATTCGGGCCGGCGCCGGCGGCTAGATCCTCGGCGGTCAACGGCGGCTTGGCGGCGCCGTCGAAGGCTTCGATTTCAGCCCACTCCAGCTTAACGATATCAAGCGCGAGCGCCTGCTTCTTCCCCGCCCACTTGGGGTGCTTGTGCAGCCAGGGTTCGAGCTGCGAGCCCAGATTACGAAGCGTGAAGGAGCGCGATGGACAATCGGTGATGTACGCGCGCGACATGTTTTGGAAGCGGGTGTCCCCGAGGACGGTGCGCAGGCCGGGGAAATCCTCGACCATGCTGGAGAGCAGGCGAAACCAGTACTGACGATTGTAAATCTCGAGGCGGTCGAATGAGGTGAGGCGGTCGTTGGGCTTGATGAAGCGCGCGGCATAGGCGCGCATGGGCTGACCGTCGGGCGCGGTGCGCTGCATGCGCTCGGTGAACGTGAGCGGCTGCATCACCGCACGAGCCATGGTGCGCTGGAGCTCGAGCAATTTCATACGGCGGTGGCCAGCGCGGTGGCGGCGAGGAAGCGATTGGCCTTCAAGGCTTCCTCGTGAACTTCTTTGAATGACGGAATGCTGTCATCCCACTCGAGGAGCGTGGCGGTGTGCCCGGCGCGTTGAATGGCGCGCTCGTAAAGCTTCCACACGGGATCGATGACGGGATGATCGTGAGTATCGAGAATATATTTGCGATATTTCGAGTGGCCGGCGATATGAATCTGCGCGACACGTTCGGCGGGCACGCTGTTCACATAAGTGAAGGGATCGAAGCTGTGATTCTGCGATGAAACATAAATGTTATTCACGTCCAGCAGGATGCCACAATCGGCGCGCTCGACGACTTCATTCAAGAATTCCCACTCGGTCATTTCCGAGACGTGATATTCGGCGTAGCTGCTGACATTTTCGACGGCAATGGGAACTTCGAGATAGTCACGGACTTCGCGCACTTTTTGCGCGGTGAACCTGGCGGCTTCAAAGGTGTAGGGCATGGGCAGAAGATCGTGGGTGTAGCGGCC
>JALYLI010000157.1 GCA_030774335.1 Acidobacteriota bacterium
CTCGTCGAGTTCTTTTTGAAGCTGGGACGCAATCGTTTGCGCGCGCCGATATTCCGAGTCGAGATTTGCGAAATATTGTACTCGTTGAGCAAAGTTGGCTTCCATCTCTCGGGTCACGAGGACGGAAGGATCGAACCGCGGCGGTTTTTGTTGAAGCTCGGCACTAAGTAGTTTCGCTTCCTCTACCAGCGAAGGGTTTGCGCATGCTTCGCCGGTGCAAAAATTGCCTGAGATTCGAGAACTGTTGATCTTCTCTTGGAGTAGTTCCAGGCAAGCCGCAGTATATGGTTCGCCCAGAAACTTGAGCACGGAGCGGATGGCGGCCTTCGAATTTGTGATCAGATCCGAGTAGCGCAGCCGATAGATCACCTTCGAGCCGTAAGCTTTCTCAGCTTGCACGCAAGCACGAACAGCCCGGAGCCAGTATTCGTAAGCCTCCTGCTCGTTCGCGACCAGGTGTCTTCCGCCCACCCGGTAAAAATTCATCATTGAAGGAACTACTGCGCTCACATCGCGAACAAGATGAATAAATAACGCCTTAGGAAACAATTTGCGCAGTCCACAGATGTGAAATGAATACTCCGGTGTGCCATCCGCCCAACGCGATTTGGGTTCCGACTTTGCACGCTCCGTTTTAAACCCGGGATGGAGGTCATGAAAACTGTAAGAGCCCACATCATCCAGATTTTCCTCGATTCGTTGGCGGTGGCGTAAAATCAGACGATTAATGGCATCGCCGAAGTGAGCAAAAAACTTGTTCTCCTGGACCCCAACCGAACTTAGGTGCGAAAAAGGGCCGCGCGCGCTGCCTGTGGAATATCGAATGCCAAGGTCAATTGCAAAATCGCCCATCCAAGCCGACTCCGCTAAAGGGAGAATGTTGGGATGCTGGCCCAAACACCAGGTGAGGATGCTCGTTCCGGAGCGGGGAGATCCAACAACGAAAATAGGCCTGCTCTCCTGGCGACGGTTTTTTGAGCGCTTCTTGGTCATTCGGCAGGAAAAATCTAAGTTCGCAACAGTGGTCGCTCGGGCGATTGATGCCGCAGCTGCTTTAGACCGCGGCGGTCGATCGTCCCATCCCAAGCTCATATTCTTTCCGTGATAAAAGCCAACAAAAATCACCGACGCGAAAATCAGGTTTACCGCGCCCGGAACGATCAGGCCAGGCAGTCACGATTAATTAGCGCGATTTTTGCACATCGAAATTAGCGATTTTTATGCCAAAGTTGTTAATTCAGTTTATTATCAAAACGGCACAAGCGGAGCTTAAGTATATCTGGAATGAATGAGGCTACCAAAAAGGCTGCCGAGTGGTGGAATGATCCACAGAGCCAACCGTCCGGCACACAGTGGGTTGAGCTACCGGCCGTTGCAGCTAATATTAACCGCCGCGCGAGTGACGATGCGGCGATTGATTGGTTAAATCATTCGGCTAGTTTTTTGACCCACCAACCAAAACCGGTTAAAGCATTGTCGGTTGGTTGCGGCTTTGGGATAATCGAACGTATTCTACGCCAACGCGGCATTTGTGAGTCGATTGACGGCCTGGACATTGCTGACAGTGCGATTCAAGGCGCCAGGGAAAAAGCCGCAGCGGAAGGCTTGTCGGGTTTGACTTATGAGGTAGCCGACCTGAATACGGTGAATTTACCGGCAGAAACCTATGATGTCGTGTATGCGCACGCCTCCCTGCATCATGTTTTTCAGCTTGAGCATTTGCTTGACCAGATTAAGAAGACACTCAAGCCCGACGGCTTCTTTATCGTCTATGAGTACGTCGGTCCTTCGCAAATGCAGTTCCCGCAACGTCATCTGCAACTTGCCGATGTTTTCTTAAAAAGTGTCCCAGACCGCTACCGGCAGATGCGGCGCGGTGGAGGCATCAAGCAAGAAGCCGCCCGTTTATCGCTGGACACAATGAACAGTTCCGACCCTTCGGAGGGTATTCGCGCCAGCGAAATTATTCCTTTAATTGCCAGCCGCTTTGAAATCAGGCATTTCCGCAATATCGGCGGCACTTTACTGCTGTTAGTCTTTAACGAGATTGCCGGTAATTTCAGATCGGACGACGCTGAAATTATGCCGTTGGTAAACGCGCTGATTGCGCTCGATAATTTCCTGATAGATAACGCGGTTTTACCCTCTTACCATGTCTACATGGTTTGCCAAAAAACTCCAAACGCATTGCCTATGCAGATGAACAATATCCTGCCGCTCACAACACCTGTTTTTTCCACGAATGGTATAGCCACGCTAATGAACAGACCTGCGGCTTCGATTACCGCCGACCCGAATCCTTTCGTGGTCGATTCACGTGGACTTGGACAGACCACCATCGCTTGGACCAGTTATGCAACCAGCAAAGTTGAAATTCATGTCGATGCTCCTAATGGCGATATGTTCACTGCCAGCGGTCCGGGCAGTTTCTCTAAAACGACCGGCCAATGGGTGCGAGCCGGAATGACATTTTATTTGCAAAATGTCTCCAACGGCTTGCCCTTAATTGCCGATAATACGCTCGCCACGGTGACGTTGAAGCCCCCTCCACGATGAGCGATTATAGTTGAATGGTGGCAGATCGGAGTTCAGTCGAATTTTAGATATTAGGCACGAGGACCAAGTTATGCGCCTTACCATCACAATCTCTCTTACCGCCATAATTGCGTTGCTGTGCGGCCCAGGTTGCGCCAGCGCAAACAACTCGGTGCCCACGCTGGCCAAGGCAGTTACAGAGCTTCCATCCGATCTCTCTGTTTTCGAGCTGCCGGCTAAGTGAGGTTATAAGCGGCATCTGGAGTATCAAGACAGGTTCGCCGCTGCGCTCCCAGAAAACGCTCCTGGAGTTCGCTCATCGAGATTCGCGCGATCTGAACGAACATGAAAAGGCTCGTGACGAAAGATGGCTCGCCGACCGTCCAGCAGCTGCCGATCTCGCAGGACCTGCGGAAGGGTGATGAGGTCGATTCCCTCTCCGGCATTCCAAATCGAGCTTGCCTGCCTCATCACCGTGGACGATCAGGCCCGGCAGTCGCGATCGTCTCGGCATCGCCAAGACTGCCCCAGATGCGGCTACCATCCGCTGCCGCTGGGCCGCTTACGGATTAATCGAGGTCATAGAATTCGGCTAAGGCATTGCCTGTACCACCATTGACTCCGCGCACGATGGCGGAATATGCTCCTGCGGGCAGGTGGAGCACGGTTGCCGATTCCAGCGCATTTGCCGGCGCGAGTCCATTCTGCTCGATGTCGATGGCGTTAATATCGTCCTGCCAGTTGTCATTGCTGGCAATGGGCGATCCATTCACGTCGTAGATCGTCAGCGTGGGATCGCTGAGCGGTCCGCTCACACCGGAAGAAGCGAGCGATGGGCCAATGGCGCGCACGACGACGGTCGCGCTGGCCACGTCTCCAACGATAAAGCCACTGATGAGTACATCATCGTTTACCCCGACGGAACCGCGGGTGCTGATGTTCGCCAACTTAGAGTTGGATAGCGGCGAGAGGTCGTAAATCTCGACCAGGCCAATTCCCGGCGTCGAATCCTTGCCGGTGACCACCACGGTGTAGGCGGCTGGGGCCAAGGTCTGTAGCGTGGCTGATTC
>JALYLI010000158.1 GCA_030774335.1 Acidobacteriota bacterium
CTCCAACGGCGAAGTTGGGGGTGACTCTCTCAATGGAAAGATTGGCAATGGCGGTTGCCGTCTATCGTTGACGAATTCCAACGGCGGCATCGAAATTCTTAAGGCTATGCAGTAGCCGCGAGATCTAAGGCGAGTTGCTTTACGGCGCGGTTTGGTGCTCCCACGAGATAAAAGATTCACGCGGTATGTTGCAATAAAAGCTCGGGTGCGTCATTAACGTTTTGAAAAACACCGAACGGTTAACGGAAGAGTGGTCTAAAGAGGGCGCGGCGCCCCGTGGACAAATCGGTATTTCATACAATGCTGTTTGGAACTGTTTCCAATAGCCACGCGCTAGTCTATCGAGGACTTTTCTGAGGAATTCAACTGCGATGTCGTTACTGCCTGCCGCGGGGCATTTAGCATCGGCTTGGCGCCGAAAGCCAGCGGGTTGATTCTATGTTTCATCCTTGCCTCACTTCTCGAAAACATTATGTACCAAAAGCAAATATTTTCAATGCCGATTACGCCGGTTTGCCGTAAACATAAATCCTGAAAGGCTCGGGGTTCGATTCTGAATAACTTTCAGTGGCCGAGGACTTTAATCTTGAAGCCGCCATCCAAAATTTTATCCACGTCGGTGCCGCAGACCCCGACCAGGTCATCAAGCACATCCGATCCCACCGTCATAGTAATTTCTCGAATGTGCTTCCATTCGTGATTTCGCGTGTATCCAACCTCGTGTAGAAAAGGCACGGTGCACCCTTCGAGGGCGCAGGTCCAAAAGGTGTCGGAATTGTCTGCCGTGTAGGTCGTGAGATAGCCATCCACTTGTCACACCTCCCGCTCTCGTCTGTATGATATCACTGGTGCTCCATGGCAAAGGGTCTTGCCGGTGCGCTTAAGCTGCTGATGGATTCGGTTCTAATATGCAGGCACTCGCAATCTCACTGATTACTTTATTAAGCTTGGCGAGCAATTCGTCAGCGCCAATTCCAGCAAGGTTACCGATGACGCGAAGAGCTTGCGCCAGCGGCCATCTGAAAGGCTGCCCGTCCTCGAGCGCACGCTTACTGTCGTTGATGCTACCGGAACGAAATATGTGTTGTCTTGCACGGAGTGGGCCCTATCAAGGACGCGATATAGGTCTCGACCAAATTTCTGCGTTTGTGCCAGCGCCTTAACAGAAATCTCGCCATTATCATAAATGAATTGAAACAGACTTGTGTTTGAGTCATCGAATTTAGCAAAAACTTCACGTACAATTTGGCGTTTCCGTTCCTCTTCAAGGTCTTTCGGGTCAGCCAATGCCACTTCCGTTTGAGCAGTCGCGTTGCTTTGTGGAAGGCGGGGCAAGGCGCGAAGCGCATCAATGCCGGGTTTGTATTTAGTGTATCCCGCTGGGGTGAACTGGTAGCTAGCCGACTTTCCATAATCAATCAGCGAACCTTCGGCAATCAGAGTTGCGAGGCATTCACGAAGCGGTTCAATTCCTCAAGGGATGCTGGTTTTATTTCTCTGAAATGTCGGTTTCTAGCTTCGAAGTTGTCCGCGAGTGCAGGCACGATCTCATCAAGAATTTGTTCAAGGGTCAGCATTTAAAAATCTCCTTTCGCAGAAAATCAGGTGCCCATTAGGTGGGCAGAATCGAGTCATTTTTGAGGGTTTTGCGGGTAGGAAGTGAAGCTAAGTGGTTGCTAAATCAGCGAGCCTAGTACGAGTTTGACGCGTTATGAGCCCGACGAGCTACCAGGCTGCTCCACCCCGCCTAATGACTATAGACGAGGCGCGCGCTGGCGTCAAATTCGAGGAGTTTCGCCGAATTTATTCCGCGCCACCATTTGAAAAAAAGAAAGGGGATTGCCGACGAGGGAAGTGACTACCACTCCTTGTAGGGCGTGCCGTCGAAGGGCGAAACTTTGTCGGAATTGGAGTGTACATCCACCATGCCGGTGCCGGTCTGATCGGGGCTTAACACCACTTCATCGAACTGTGGCTGCCAATCTTTCTGCTGCGTCATGGGATCGGTCGGAACAATGCGCAAGTAGCCGGCTTGTTGCAGGGCATCGATGGATTGCGGCGCCGATTGCTTGTCGAGCGTGTAGTTATCAATGGCCTGGCGCATGACCTGCAAATCCTGGTGTAACGTCGCTTCTCTCGCGCGCACTACGGAGCGATCATAGCGGCCCGCTGCAAGCCCCAGCAGAATAAAAATAATGGTGATCACGATCATCAGCTCGATGAGCGTGAAACCGTCTGCAAGCGTGCGCCTGCGGCTCAACTCTTGCGTTAAGCTATTGGGCCGTCGCTGTGTATTCCAGCTATTCACAATCGATCCTGACGCATTCGCGCTCAAGCATCACCAATCCGAATATTTCGTGCCATCTTGCGCCGTAGCCTGCGACTTGGAATACACATCAAAAATGTTCTTTCCGCCCCAACTGGTCGAGTCCGGGTCGTCCTGCACCGCACGCAATCCCCATTCCGCTTGCCCGGTCATGGGATCCACGGGAATTTTGCGCAGGAAGCGAATCTTCTTATCGGCGGCGCCAAGCTGCACACCTTTTACGAGCGTTTCGAGATCCGGAGGGTAGCCCTCGCTGCCCACTTCCACGCGGATCTGATTGCGGTCGGCGGCGTCTTTGTAGCGATCAATGGCGTCGCGCATCTCGCGCAGATCACGATGCAGTTCGCTTTCTTTGCTGCGGATCACGGTGAACTTTGCGATGGGTAAAGCCGCGGAAGAAAGAATCAGCAAAATCGCGCAGGCGATGATCAGTTCCAGCAGTGTCATCCCATCCTGGTTTGAAAATCGCTGCTGGCGAAAGCTTTTTTCAGAGCGCCTTAACATGGGAGTTCCGCTTTTTCACTAAGGCTGGACCTGCACGGTGGATTCGCTGGTCACCAGCGCAATGGGTTTCTGCTGCGAATCCTTGGCGTTCACCTGCACGATAGACAGGTTCGACGTGCCAGGCGCAATGCCTTTCACCACGATGCCCATCAGCGTGCCGCTGCCATTTACTCCGGGAGTGTTGGGCTGGCGCGTCGCCGAAATAATCGCTTGCCCGTGTTCTTTATCCACGCGTGACACGATAGCGATTTCCTGCGTTCCGCCGGACAGGAATCCGCCGTGCTGTACTTCCTCGATGCTGACGACCGCCGGGTTGTATTGCAGCAGGAGTGGAATGGAATAAAGATCGTTCACGTTGTCCACCACGATACCGATAGTGGTGGTCTGTCCCGCTTTCAGGGAGACGCCTTGTGGCTCAAACCTTATTTTGGCCTGGGCGCCATCAGTCGGCGCCGGAGCGCCGGAGTCCGCGGGAGCGGCGTTGCTCACAGCCCCGGTGTTTGGCGCTTGTGTAACCGGTGCGGGATTCTGTGTCACTGGCGCTGGCGTGGACGGCGTGACGCCCGGGGTCGGGGTTGCCGTAGGCGTACGCACGTCGCTCTCACGCCGCACCTGCACATTCGTCTCCGAACCGGAGTACAACGGCCGCAGATTTCCCTTGGTCCATTCCGGAATGCGCACGATGCGCGGAGTCAGCACAATCAAAACTTCATTTTCCTGGTGATCAATCTTGTCGTCAGAAAAGAAATAGCGCAGAAAAGGAATCTTCGCCAGCCCGGGCCAGCCGTTCAACGTGCGCGTGTCCGTCTTTTCGAACAACCCGCCCAGCACGTTAACTTCGCCTTCCTTCAAGCGAATGTCGTGCTCGATTTTGCGCTGGCTGATAATGGGCTGCTGAATGCCGCCAATGGTCGAAGTACCTGTCACCGACGACACTTCAATTATCACCTTCATGCTGACTTCGTGGTTGGGATGCACGCGAGGCGTGATATCCACGTTGACTCCGACTTCCAGGTACTGAAACTGCGTATTCACCAACGGGTTGACGCCCGTCGCGCCCACGCCAACACCGGCCTGGAAGCTTCCGGTAGCCACCGGTACTTTATCTCCGACACGCAGCTTCGCTGGCTGCCCATCGATGGAACGAATTTCCGGATTCTGAATGATCTTGGTATAGGTGTCCGTCAAAACGGCGTTAGCCGTAATGCTGGGAAGTGTGACGCTGTAGTCGCTGCCATTCAAATGCCTCAGCTGGTTCAGTGTCACGGTCTGATTCGAAGTCGTACCGGTCGTGGTACTGCCGGTGGTCGTCGTGCTGGTGGTCGCGTTAGGATTAATGGTCACGGACGCAGACTGAATAGGCAGAATCCCTAGATCGCGCAGACGGTCGGTGCGCGCCTGCAAAACTTCCACCTGCACGACTACCTCGGGCTTGGCCTTATCGATATCGGCAATCATTTTTTCCGCGAGCAGCAGTTTGTCAGGCGTGTCACGAACAATGATGGCGTTCTGCGAATTCAACTGGTGAATGCGCTTGAGGTCCAGCAACTGGCGCAGGCCGGTCACGATTTCGGTCAAATCCTGTGGCTGTACCGTGTTCGCCATGTAAAACGTCTTGACCACCTGCTCTTCATAGTCGCGGCGCTTCTGGGGCTGATCGGGAATTATGAAAATAATATTTTCGGTGACGGGCTTCCAGAACGCTTTGCTCTCCAGCGAAACGATATCTAGCGCTTGTTCCAGCGTCACGTTGTTCAATTCCGTGGTAATACGGCGGGCCGGGAAGTCCGGGTCATAAATGACTGTCAATCCCGCCAGTTTCGCGATGGTATCGAACACAATTTTCGCGTCGTTTGACATTTTCAGATTGATGGGCGCATGAGAGAGCGGCTTGATTTCGGGCGGCATGGACGCCAACGGCTGTTCGGTCGTATCGGGGGGAACCTCTGCGGCAGCATCCGCTGCGCGGTTCTTGTCGGAGATCATCGCCGCGGTCCTGCGCAGTTCCTGCTCCGCTACCGGGCTTGAGGGGTCCACCACTCCGGCGCGCTGAAATTCCGCCAAGGCCCCTTGCAGATCGCCTTTTTTGCGCATTGCCAGGCCCTGTTTTATGTGGGATTGCGAGGCCTCAAAGCGGATCTGATTGACCTTGATCTTCAGATTGGCGTTGTTGGGGTCGGCTTTGAGGGCTTGCTGGTAGTAAGTGAGCGCGGCATCGTAGTCTGCAATGGTCTCTGCTTTACGCCCTTGGTTGTATTCGGTCTGGCCTTTGGGGCAACCTACCGCGAAGAGAGCAAGGCAAACGCATAGTACTAGATTTCCACAACGATGCATGAACTCTCCGGAACCTCGACGTAACCAACGAAAAGTCTAACACTCGGCTTAGAGGCCGGGCAAGGATTCCAGGGTTGGCTGTCCATAAATACAATAGCTGCCCGAAATCCCTATTCAGTACTCGGGTGGCGCGAATTTCACTGTCCAGCTATGATGATGCGCTGTGCCCAAGCCCGCAAAAAAATCAGCCAAGACTGATACAGTTGAAGAGACTATCGTCGCGCAGAATCGTGCGGCCTCTTACAACTACCACATTCTGGACAGGTTTGAAGCTGGCCTGGTGCTGCACGGCACCGAGGTAAAGGCCCTGCGGGAAGGCAAAGCCAATATCCGCGACGCTTACGTGGAGTTTAAAAAGTCCGGCGCCTGGCTCGCCAACGCGCATATTGCCCAATATTTGCCAGGCGGCCCTTGGAATCACGAGCCGCTGGGTATTCGTAAGCTGTTGCTCCACAAGAATGAAATCAACAAGTTGGCCGGACGTACCGAGGCCAAAGGTTTGACGGTCATACCGCTCAAGATTTACTTCCGCAAAGGTATCGCCAAGGTGGAAATTGCTCTGGCGCAGGGGAAGAAATCCTGGGACCGCCGTCAGGATGAACGTACCAAAGAAGCGCGCAGGGAAGCGGAAGACGCGATGTATCAAAATCGGAGGCGATAAAGCCGCAATGCAAATCACCCTGGAAACCAGACCGTACTCAGAAATCGAAATGCCCGTGCTCGTTTCATATTTATTTGAAGATTCCGACGTATTGCAGGGCCAGTCGGATGAGCTGGACCGCGCCGCGGGTGGTTTGCTGCGCAAACTGATCAACGACGGGGAAGTGGCGGGCAAAATGTTGGAGTTCACCCTGATCCACGGGCCCATAGGCCTGGGCGCTTCACGTTTTTTGCTGGTAGGCGCGGGCAAGCGCGAAGGCTTTAACGGCTCTGTAGCGCGAAAAGTCGTGGGCGCCGCTTTGCGTTATCTGAAAAACAAGTCCATTCGAAAGTTTGCGATTCTCGCTCGCGAAAAAGATCGCACTGAAGATTTTGCGCAGGCCGTCGCCGAAGCCGTGGTCACCGCCAACTTTGAATCCGACAAATACAAGACCGACAAGAAGGGCGACAAGTCCATTGAAACGGTGTTGCTGGCCGGTTATCGCGACACCGAAAAAACAGCTGGAGAAAAGGGCTTGGCGAAGGGCACTGTCATTGGCGAAGCGCAGAATTTTACGCGCGACCTGGTAAACGAACCCGCCAACAAACTTACGCCGCAAATCCTCGCGCAGCGCGCCGAAGCCATGGCCAGAGAAGCTGGGCTGGCTGTAGAAATTCTGGACGAGCAGAAAATTGCTGATTTGAAAATGGGCGCGCTGCTCAGCGTCTCCCAGGGCGGCCCGGAGCCTCCTCGCGTCATGGTGCTCACCTATGTTCCGCCGATTGCGAAACCGGGCGCGCCGGTGATTGGGCTGGTAGGCAAAGCCGTAACATTCGACACCGGCGGCATCTCCATCAAGCCGGCCGACGGCATGGAAAAAATGAAGTACGACATGGCCGGCGGAGGCGCGATGCTGGGCGTGATGCGCGCCATCGCCGCGCTGAAGCCCGCCGTGAAGGTGATCTGCGTGGTGCCCTCCACCGAAAATATGGTGGGAGGCAAAGCGCAGAAGCCTGGCGATGTGCAGACCGCCATGTCCGGCAAGACCATCGAGGTCTTGAATACCGACGCGGAAGGCCGGCTGATCCTTGCCGACGGCATTACTTTCGCAAAACAGCTCGGCGCGACGCATTTGATTGATGCCGCTACGCTGACCGGAGCAATCGTCGTAGCTTTGTCCAACGTAAACGCGGGAGTTTTTGGCTCCGACCAGGCGTTCACCGACAAACTTCTGGCCAGCGCCAAAGCCGCGGGCGAAAAAATGTGGCAGATGCCCATTGACGACGACTATCGCGAATTCATCAAAGGCAGCGTCGGCGACATTCAAAACATCGGCAGCGGCAAAGGTGGCGGCGCCATCACCGGCGCCATGTTCATCAAGGAATTTACCGGCGACACCCCGTGGATCCATCTTGACATCGCCGGCACCGCCTGGAACGACGACCAGAAGCCTTGGGCGGCCAAGGGCGCGACAGGCACTGCGGTGCGCACTTTAGTCCACCTGTTGATGTCGTACTGAACGGCGCAAAAACCTTACTTTTGAAGTTGGGACGCAGTTGGGTGCTCCAACGTGCCGGTTTTGCACGGGATTTGCGCAATTACGAGGGCGAAGATTACATCCATTCGGGTGCCGCACCCTTCGTTGTGAATTTGGATGTTGTTTTTTAATCGCGGTGGTTTTATAGAACCGTTACATCTTTTCCGGCGCCTCAATCCCCAATAAGTCCAACGCCCGCACCAATTGCACTTCTACCAGTTCCGTCAAGCTCAACAAAAAAGCGCGCTTCTGCCCGTCAGCTTCCGACAAAATGTGATGGTGGTGATAAAAAAGATTGAACGCTTGCGCCAGTTGAAATGCAAACTTGGCCACAAACGCCGGCTCGTGCCCATTGATCGCCGCTTCCACCGCTCCGTCCAACGAACCCGCAGATAGCGCCAGCTCCCACAGCCCGTTTCCTTCAGCTCCCGAAAAAAGCGCCGCCACATTTTCTGGCGTAACGCCAATTTGCGTCACGCCGGACTCGGCGCCTTTGCGGCGAATCCCGCGAATGCGCACCACCGCATACTGGCAATAGGGGCCTGTCTCTCCCTCAAAGCTCAACGCGTCTTTGAAATCAAACGCGATGGCGGCGTTGCGCGTAAATTTCAACAGAAAAAACCGCAGCGCCCCCACGGCAATTTTATGCGCCGTGCTCAGTTGCGCAGTGGCGACCATTTCCGGGTGGCGTTGCTGCACTTCGCTCAATGTCGCGGTTTCCAGTTTGTCGAGCAGATCATCGGCTTTAACGCCGAAGCCCTTGCGGCCGCTCACTTCCACGTACGGCTTCTTGGTTTCTTCGGGCGAAAGCTCATAGCCCAATTCCGCCGCGCACCGCGGAGTCAGCGCGACGATTTCATACGCAAAGTGAATGGAGTGATCGGCCGCGTCGCCATGCCCCAGCGCCCGCAAGCCTTCCGACACCACGTCCTGCAAATACGCCTGCCGCGAATCAATCACGTTGTACACGGTCGCAGCAGGCGCGCCAAAGTCTGGCGCGTGCGCATCGCCGGCCTTGCTCGCAGTGGTCCACAAATCGTGCGCGTCTGGTGCGACGGGCGCGTCCGGCCACTTCGCGTAGAAAAAATCCTTACCCAGCAATCCAAACTTCCACAATTGGTACGCGATGTCCTTTCCGACGTACGTCACCGTGCCGTTCGAACGAACAATAATCTTGTCCTGATTATTGGGATTCTCATCGGCGTCCGCCGCCTCTGGCGTTTCCTTCGCGCTCCGAATATCGCCAGCGGCGCCAGGTTTTTCTTTTGCCTGCATAATCCAGCACCCCGCCATCTTTCCGGTTGAGGCCAGCACGATGGCGCGCGCAGCCTTCAGCTTCTCGAATGCCGCATCCCAGAAATGCAGATGCAGAATTTCACTTTCGCGTGCCAGCAGCTCGTACCAGATTCCCAACCGCGCCATCGTGCGCAGGTGCAAGCTCACGATAGCGTCGGCGATCACCATCCCCATCTGGGCGGTTTCGTCGCGGCCTACTTCGATGGCTTTCAGCGTTTCCCCGCGCAAACTGGCCGCCCGCCCTTTGTCTTCCGCCAGGAACTGCGCCGCGCGCGCATAAACATCCCAGCACAAATAGTCGAACTTCGGCAGCGCCGCCAGTTCACGCACTTGCGCGAGGTTTTTCTTCTCCATGTGCACGAAGCCGATCACCACGTCGGCCACCTGCACCCCGGTGTTGTCTATGTAGTTCTGCACCTGCACCGCGCCGCCGGCATGGCGCAGAATTCTCGCCATGGTGTCGCCCAAAACGGCGTTGCGGACGTGGCCGATGTGCGCGGCTTTGTTGGGATTGATGCTGGTGTGCTCCACGATAATTTTCCCGGCGCGCACGGGCGGCGACGCTCCGCTCGCTTCCTTTTGCGCATCCCGCCAGAATTCTGAGCGGTCAAAATACGCATTGAGATAGCCGCCGCCGGCGACCTCAACCCGCGCAATTCCTGCAATCGGCCCGAGGCTGCTGGCAATTTCCTGCGCGATTTGCCGTGGTGCGCGCTTCAGCCGTTTCGCCAGCTCAAAGCAGACCGGCGAGGCCGCCTCGCCCATTTCTATTTTCGGCGGACGCTCCGTAACGATGGAGATCTCCACCGCGTATTTTTCGCGGATGTGTGCGCTTAGCGCCTCGCGAAACCGTTTTGTCAGGCCCAGATACACGTTTCCTCAATCCCCGATGAGCGGAGCAGTTTGCAGACTGGATTATGCAGAAAAGAAAAACAACAATGAATTATACGTTGTCGCCGTCGTCGCGCGAAAATTACGCCGCTTTCTTCTTAGGCCAAGCGCCGATAATCGCGCCCATCAGGCACATTCCCACCAGCACATAAAATTCATTGATGGCAAACAACTGCTTCGGCCGCATCTCGTACATGTACGTGGTGTAGGTCACCGGCCCAAGAAATCCTATCCAGATCAGTATACCGAGCGCTGCGCCGCGCGCCGCGGTGTTGGCGTTCCGCCACGCGCAAATTTGCGCCAGTACAAACGCGATCACCACGTTCAGCAGAAAGCTGATCACGTATGGCGCGATCAGAGTCCCGCCGCTGGCCTGTTTCGGGTCTACATGCTCGAGTTCCATCCAGGCCTTGTTAAACAGCACGCTGTACCAAATCGCCCCAAGCAGCCAATACGCAACAGCTGCGACCACCACCGCGATATAATTCGGCTTCATTTGCCCTCTTGTTCAGATGAGTGACTGCGCATCCGGGAATTCCGTGTTGCTTGCGCATGAGTTTCTGTTTGTAGCGGCGCGATGTCAAGTTTCGAATACAGGGTAATATCCTGCATTCGAGAAGTACGGGGACCAACGTGGAGATCAGGCTTCTAACTGAACGCGACGCCGAAGCGCTATGGAATTTGCGCATGCTGGCGCTCGAAACCGATCCGTGGTCCTTTGAGCAATCTCCTGACGAACTGCGAAAACTTTCTCCCGCAGAATACTTGCAACAGTTGCGTGCGAACCGCGCCGAAAGCTTCATCGTTGGCGCCATCGAACATCAGGACGCTGTTGGCATGGTCGGGTTCTACCAGGAGTTGCCACGCAAACGCCGCCACAAAGGTTGGATCTGGGGGGTATTCGTCGCGCCCATAGTTCGGAGCCGTGGCATCGCTCGATCCTTATTGCAGGCAGCCATTCAGCGCGCTAAAACCATCCCCGACGTGGAAATTCTTCAGTTGGCCGTCTCCATCAACCAACCTGCTCCTCGCCATCTTTACGAATCTCTCGGCTTCCGCCCCATTGGTGTCGAGCCCGCGGGCCTCAAAATCGGCAACGAGCGCCTCGACGAAGAGCACATGGTTTTGGAATTCGACAAATAGTTCACGGGCCGTTACGTTCGCGGGTGTTGAACGGACAGAGCTGTGCCTTTATTGTTTGCCAGCGCGGACTAACTCACGCCACGTGACCAGCTTGATGTTTCGCTCTTGCAGCAGGCGGCGAAACTCTTCGCTGCTGAAGAAATCAAAATCCCGCTGCCGCCAGGCCGCGCCCCAGGTGTCGCGCTCTCGCGTAGCGGCTTTCATTTCATCATTGTTGTAGGCCACATGGACTACGAACTCGGTGACCCCTGGTTGAAGATTTTCCAGCGCCGCTTGGTAGAACGCACCCCACTTTTCTGCCGGAACGGACGGTTCAATCGTCACGGTGTGGTCAACCACAATGTCATCCGATGACAGACTGGATTCCAGATAAGGGCGTTGCGCGAACCAGTCGCGCGTTACAAATAGCGGAAGTTTGTAAGCGTGCGCGACACGCGCAAAAACTTCAAAAAGCTCCGGGCCCGTATCAATCAGCCGGTACTGATGCGAGTCCAGATGCGTGGGGCGGACGCCCATCGCGAAAGCTCGATCGATCTGCGCGCGCACTTCCAGCTCGGCCTCTTTTGGATCGATATGAGTGTCCTTAGACCAGTCGATATGAAAATACCCGTTCGAATCCACCAGACTCGGAACTTTGTCTTTCGGCGCCACCGGTCCCCAGCGGTAGTAAACGCGCTCGCTGGTCAGCGTAAGGTGCAGCCCTAAATCGGAATCGGGATGAGTTTTGGCGTAATCAGCAATCTCCGGAAACCACGGGCACGGCACCATGATGCTCGCGGAGTTCACGTAACCATTTTCCAGCGCGACCATCGTGGCGGCATTCACGGAGTGCGTCATGCCCACGTCGTCGGCGTGCACGATCAGAAGCTTTGCGCCTCGCGGGTACCCAAGTTTTTCCGCCAGAGTTTTAGGTACTGTCTGGGGGCGAGAGACCGGAACTCCAACCGCCACATAAAATAAGAGCATTAGTGAGACACATTTTAGATTCATCAGCTGAACTTCCTCGCGCTTTCCTAGCAAACCCGTACGAAGTTTAGATCATAACCTCGCGTACCCACCCTGCCTATGGTTTGACAGCTTTTAACACCGTCGTTACTATCAATCCAGCTCCTCTTTCGCACTCTTTGAGCCGTTTGCCAACATCTCGTGCGACGAAAGATCCATGAAACTCGCGTATTTCGACTGTTTTTCGGGCATCAGTGGCGACATGACACTTGGCGCGCTCGTGGATGCCGGTTGCCCGCCCGATTTGCTGCGCGCCGAGTTGCAGGCCCTGAATGTTGCGGGTTGGGAGTTGTCTACCGAAAAAGTTTGGAAGAACGGTATGTCGGCAACTCATGTCCGCGTAAAGACAGAAGACCAGCAGAAAAACCGTTCACTCAGCACTATTCTGGATATTCTCAAATCGTCGCAGCTCCCCCCCCAGGTCCGCGAGCGCGCCTCCGCCATTTTTCAAAAACTTGGCGAAGCCGAAGCTCACGTCCACGACGCTCCCATCGAAAAAATTCACTTCCACGAAGTCGGTGCCGTCGACGCCATCGTTGACATCGTTGGTGCATGCATTGGGTTCCACGGTTTGGGCATTGAAGGCTTCGCATGCTCGCCGCTCAACGTGGGCGGTGGCACCGCCAAAATGGCCCACGGAATTTTGCCGGTTCCCGCGCCTGCCACCGCCCGGCTACTGCAGGGCGCACCAACATTTTCAAACGGAGTGCAGCGCGAACTGGTCACGCCCACCGGCGCGGCCATCGTCGCCACTTTGTGCGATTCCTTCGGCCCGCAGCCGCCTATGACCGTCTCGGCCATTGGCTATGGAGCCGGCACCGCCAACCTCGAAGGCCAGCCCAACGTCATGCGCATCATGATTGGCGAAGCGACAGAAAAGTCGTCAGCGGCCCCGGACCAGGAAATCTCCATCATTGAAGCAAATCTCGACGATATGAACCCGCAAATTTATGGCTACGTTCTCGAGAAGGCTTTGTCCGCAGGCGCTCTCGATGTCTACACCACTGCGCTGCAAATGAAAAAAAATCGGCCTGGCACGCTGCTTACGATTTTGTGCCGCCCCGAAGACGCCGGCAAGCTGATGTCGCTGATTTTCGCGGAGACCACTACCTTGGGTGTACGCACCCACCGCGCGCAGCGCCACGTATTGCCGCGCGAATGGGTGAACGTTTCTACCTCTTACGGGGACGTGCGCATCAAACTGTCTCGCGCGAATGGCCGCGTCCTCCATGCCGCGCCGGAGTATGATGACTGCCGCAAACTTGCGGTCGAGAAACAGGTTCCGCTGCAGCAGGTAATCAGTGAGGCGCTACGCACCTACCAAGCGGGGAAGAGTTAGCGCAAGAGGGAAATGGCGACTGAAAAACTTAAGTATTACATCACCACTCCCATCTACTACGTAAACGCGCGGCCGCACCTAGGGCATACGTACACCACCATCGCGGCGGACGCCATCGCGCGCTACAAGCAGATGCGTGGTTTTGACGTGCTTTTCCTTACTGGCACGGATGAGCATGGCCAAAAGGTGGAGCGCTCCGCAAAAAACAACAATGAATCGCCCATCGATTTTGTGGACCGCGTATCCAGCGAATATCGCGACCTCTGGAAGGAACTGGGCTTGCGTGTGGACCGCTTCATTCGCACCACCGAGACGCGTCACGCGCACGCCGTCCAGCATCTTTTCCGAGAAATCCAGAACAACGGCTACGTCTACAAAGGGCATTACGAAGGGAACTATTGCGTTTCGGACGAGATGTATATCGACGACACCACACCCGGCGCAAATTGCCCGGAATGCGGCCGCGTCACCGAGCGCGTCAAGGAAGAAAACTATTTCTTCCAGCTTTCTAAATTCGAAAAGCCACTTCTCAATTATTACGAGCAGCATCCGGAATTTATTCAGCCGGAGGCGCGCCGCAATGAAGTGATTTCATTTGTGCGCGGCGGTTTGCGCGATCTTTCCATTAGTCGCACCACCCTCAAATGGGGCATACCCTGGCAGGGCGACGAGAAGCACGTCTTTTACGTGTGGTCCGACGCGCTCACCAACTACATCACCGCGGTCGGTTATCCCATCAAGAAAGACGAATTCAATCACTGGTGGCCTGCCGATGTCCACATGGTCGGCAAGGAAATTATCCGCTTTCACGCCGTGTACTGGCCCGCATTTCTGATGGCTGCGGGAATGGAATTGCCGAAGAAAATCTTTGCGCACGGCCATCTGCTGTTCCAGGACGAGAAAATGTCCAAGTCGCGGGGCAACATTCAGTCCGCGCAACCTATCGTCGGTGTTCTGGGCGTGGACGCGCTGCGCTATTTTCTGATGCGCGAAATCGTTTTTGGCCAGGACGGTGGCTTCAGCCGCGAAGCGCTCATCGCGCGCTATAACAGCGATCTTGCTAACGGCCTGGGCAATCTGGCCAGCCGTACCGCCGCGATGATCGGCCGTAACTTTAGCGGCAAAATCCCGAAAGCGGCCGAACTGCAGCCGCAAGACAAGGAACTTTCCAGCGTCGCGCAAACTTCTATCCCCCAGGTTCTCGAGCATTACGACAAATTTGAATTCTCTCGCGCACTCGAAACGATTTGGGCCGTCATCGCCGCCGCCGACAAATATTTAACTACAGAGCAGCCCTGGAGCCTGGGCACGGCGCCCGCCGAGCAGGAGCGGCGTGGCACGATTTTGTGGGTGACCGCCGAAGTTTTGCGCATTGTGGTCGCGCTGGCCCATCCGATCCTGCCGGAAAGCACCGCGAAAGTTTGGAAACTGCTCGGGCAATCCGGCAATCTTGGGTCATACGAATTGAATAACTTGCGCTGGGGTCAGCTTTTACCCGGACTGGCGCTTGGCGAATTGCAAGCCTTGTTCCCTCGTGTTGAAAAAACGGAAGCAATGGAGAAAATCGAAGCCATGGAAAACCAGTCACCAAAGCCCGCCGCTGCACCGACTGCAACACCTTCGCCGGCAGCGCCCGCAAGTACGCCGGCCTCCACGGCTCCCGCCGCAACCGCTGCGCCTGCGACCACGGACAAAATCGGTATCGAAGATTTCACCAAAGTCGAAATGCGCGTCGGGCAGATTCAAACCGCCGAACGCATCGCGGGCGCGGACAAATTATTGAAGCTCACCGTTGACATTGGTACGGAAGTCCGTCAGATCTGCGCGGGCATCGCGCAATTTTACGAGCCGGAAAAATTGATCGGCCGCAAAGTAGCTGTGGTCGTAAACCTCGCGCCCCGCAAACTTCGCGGTGTCGAGTCCAACGGCATGATTGTCGCCGCCTCGGTCGGTCCAGAAGGTAGGCCGGTGCTCGCCGGCTTCCTGGAAGACGTCGAGGTTGGCGCGCGCCTCAAATAGTCTCGCGGACCATGGAACTAGTCGACTCCCATGCGCACATTGATTTTCCGCAGTTCGCTGACGACCGCGATGCCATGCTGGAACGCGCACGCGCCGCGGGAGTAACGGCGCTGCTGGCCATCGGCACTGGACCGGGACCGGAAAAACTCGACGCCGCGTTACCCTACGCCGAAAATCACGACTGGATTTACGCCAGCGTCGGCATACACCCGCACGAAGCCAAACAGGCCACGCCCGAACATCTCGCGCAGCTCACCGTGCTCGCAAAACATCCCAAGGTCATCGCCTGGGGCGAAATCGGCCTCGATTATTTTTACGATCACTCCCCGCGCGAGACCCAGCACACCGTTTTTCGCCAGCAGATGGCGCTCGCCCGCGACGCCAGACTCCCCATCATCATTCATTGCCGCGATGCCTGGCCCGATTGCCTCTCAGTCATCGATGAAGTCTGGCGCCCCACTGGTCTCGGCGGCATCCTGCATTGTTTTACCGGCACTCTCGAGCAGGCCCAGCGCGGCCTGGATGCCGGCTTCATGATTTCCTTTGCGGGCAATTCCACTTATCCCAAAACGCAGAACATCCGCGATGTCGCCCGCGACATTCCCCTCGACCGCATCCTCATCGAAACCGACTCTCCGTTTCTGGCTCCGCAGCCGTATCGCGGCAAGCGCAACGAGCCTGCCTACGTCGCGGAAGTAGCGCGCACGCTTGCTAGTGTGAGAAACTTGTCGCCGGAAGAGGTTGCCGTATCCACATCCGCAAATTTTCGGCGTTTCTTCCATCTCGCCCGGCCGCCAGAATCTCCGGCCGCATGATTCGAGCCGTGCCAGGAGGAAACCCATCGCGCTGCTGACGGCTAAGGAGATTTTCGATCTGGTCCGCGACGATCTCGTCCTCGTCGAGGAAGAACTTTCACGCCAAAGCGCCACGGCATTCGAGCCGGTTTCCGAAATTACCAGCTATCTTCTGGGTGGCGGCGGTAAGCGCCTGCGCCCCGCGTTACTCCTTCTTTGTAATCGTTACGCCGGCGCACATTCGCCCGGAGCGATTCGCCTCGCCGCCGTGGTCGAATTACTTCACAGCGCCACCCTGATTCACGATGACGTGATTGACAGCGCCAACACCCGCCGTGGCCGGCCTTCCGCAAATGCCAGATGGGGCAATCACCGCAGCGTCCTCGCCGGTGACTGGCTGTACATGCAGTCTTTCCAGATGGCTCTCGAGGAACGAAATTTCCGCATCCTCGATGTGCTCATCGATCTCACGCAGAAAATGGTCGAAGGCGAGTTGATTCAACTCGAAAAAATCGGCCGCATTGATGTGACCGAAGATGACGCGTTGCGCCTGGCAACCTATAAAACCGCGTGCCTCTTCAGCGGATGCGCGCGTCTCGGCGCGGTGCTGGCCGGTCTTGAAGGCGAAGAAGAAGAGGCGCTCGCCGACTACGGCCGCTACGCCGGCCTGGCCTTTCAGTTGGTGGACGATCTGCTGGACTTCACCGCTTCCGCCAAGCAGCTTGGTAAGCCGGTGCTCAGTGATTTGAAAGAAGGCAAAGTCACGCTGCCCCTGATCTACGCCATGGAGAATGGCCATCACGATGCTCGCGAGCTGGTCACCCAGGTCCTCGAAGAAAAAGAGTTCCAATCCGTGCGGCCTGAAACGCTGGTCGCGCTGGTTCACGATTCGGGCGCAGTGAGCCGCGCCCGTGAACTCGCTTACGATTACGCCCGCCGCGCCAAGGCGTGCCTGAATGGCCACGCCGACAGTGAATATGGCCGCGCGCTGATGACGCTGCCCGACTTCATCCTCGCGCGCGAAAACTAATCCGCTCCAACTATTCCGGTAGAACCATGCTTCCCTTCAAAATTGTTTATCACCCGCGTTATGATTTGAATCTGGGCGCGCACGTTTTTCCGTCGCAAAAATTTCGCCTCATCGCCGCAAAATTAATCAGCTCAGATGTCGCCGACACCAGTGATTTCCTCGAACCTAAACCCGCGACGGATGAAGATCTTCTCCGCGTGCACACGCCTTCGTGGGTTCATAAATTAAAGACCGGCACGCTAAGCGCCAGCGAAATCATGAAGCTCGAAGTCCCTTACTCGCCCGAGCTGGTTGAAGCCGTGTGGCTCGCCGCCGGCGGCAGCATCCTCGCCGCCCAATCGGCCCTGCGCGATGGATTCGGCTGCAACCTCAGCGGCGGTTTCCACCATGCCTACGCCAACCACGGCGAAGGCTTCTGCGCCATCCACGATGTCGCGGTAGCGGTGCGCCACCTGCAAGCCCACGGGCAAATAAGAAATGCCATGATTGTGGACACTGATGTTCATCACGGCAACGGCACGGCATCCATTTTCGCCGACGATAGGTCGGTCTTCACAGTTTCTATCCATCAGGAAAATAATTATCCGGCGCACAAGCCGCCGTCCGATGTGGACTTAAATATGCGTGACGGCGCAGGCAACGACGAATATCTTGCTGCGCTCATGCCCACGGTCGTTCGCTGTTTAGATAATTTCAATCCGGACATGGTGTTTTACGTGGGAGGTGCCGACCCCTACGCCGAAGATCAACTCGGCGGATTGAGGCTGACGTTGGAGGGCTTGAAGCGCCGCGATCGCGAAGTATTTGAGGCCGCGCGTTCCCGCGGCATTCCGGTAGCGACCGCGCTTGCCGGCGGCTACGCGAGGCGCGTAGAAGACACCGTCGCCATCCACGTCAACACCATCGTCGCGGCCAGAGAAATTGCTGAGAAATGTCCGCAAACTACGGAGCGGAAGTCGCACGGGGCAGTGCCGTAGCGTTCCCGCTTAGCGCCCGCCGCGCCGCCGCTGTGAGTTCTCGTTCGAATCCGTCCTCGCCGAATCCTTCGGCGCGATAGGAAACTTTCCCTTCGCGATCGATGATCACTACCGTCGGCAGGGAATTGACTGACAGAAAATGATCCAGTCCATCCGCAAACACCACCGGAACGCGCGGCTTCACCTCTTCGAGATACGGAGCCACCAGGCTCTCATCGTCATCGCAATCCGCTTCCAGAAACGAAATGCCCTTCTCGCCCGCAAACTGCGAAGCCACCCGTTCGAATTGCGGCTCCAGCGCGCGGCAAGGCCCGCACCACGTGGCCCAAAAGCTCACCACTACCACTTGGCCCTTTGTACCCGCCAGTGGATAAGAACCGCCTTCCGGCGCCTTCCGCAAAGTAAATTCCGAAACCTCATGCGCGTCCGTGTTTTTCTTCGCCGTTGAGCCAGCTGCCGCGATGGCCTCGTCGTAACTGCGCAAAAGGTACTCGCCCAGTCCATCATCAGATCCGTGCGCCATCCGCCACACATTGCCGATTTTCTGGCGAATCTCGCGCCGCGTAACGGTGTTGTTGGCTCCATCGGCTAACGCAAATGCGCGAGCATATTGTTTAATTGCCGCCGGCAAATCCTTGCTCAGTTCCGCCACTTCTCCCAACTTTACCGCCGCCCCCGCGGTGGCCAGGGTGGAGTAACTAGCTTCGAAATCTTTTTGTGCTGCGGCGGTGTCTTTCAATTTCAGATACAGTTGCCCGCGCAGCAACAAGACCGAACTGCGATCGCGCGCCTTGGCGGACTTCCATTCTTCCGGCGACATTTGCGGTGACTTTTCGTCCATCGCGGTACGTTCCACAAACGCCAGTACCCGCCCGGCATATTCAACAGCACGCTTCAAACCGGCTTCATCACCACTGCGCTGCAACAGTTGAATCGCCACCAGCGTGATAGACATGTCATCGGGCGTCAGCGCCACGATGCGCTCCGCGTAGTCAGCGGCCCGCGCGGTGTCGCGCAACTGCAGATGTGCTTCCACGAGCGCGCGATAAATCTGGGGCTTTTGCTGCGAATCAGGAAATTTTGCGAGGTATGCTTCGAGGTTGCGAGCCAGTGCAGCGCGATCGCTTCCGGCGCTACTGATGGCCTGTTGCAGTTCGTCCGCCGCGACGTCTTTGGCCGGCGCGACATTTTTCTCCGGAACGGGCTTTTTCTCTTGTGATCCGTTTTTGTCAGTAGGCTTCTTGTCCTGCGTAGCAGCCGGTGCAGCCGGTTTACTTTCGCCCTGCGCACGCGCACGCGTCGCCGCAGCGGAGCCGCACAAGATTACCGTCAGAAATATCGAGATGAACCGACTACGCCAAGACGCCATGTTTTGATTCTAAAGTATTGACGGGATTGATGCAGAACTTCTACTTCGAGCCGCTCACGTGAATTTCGCCCGAAACGGTATGCACTTCCACGCGCCCGCCACCGTTACCAACATGCGCGCGCAAAGAATGCTTACCCTGCTCCTCAATCACGATGGGAATGTCCGCCCTGATTTCGCCGGAGATAGCTTCCGCCGAAAATCGAAAATTTGAATTAGCCGGTACATTCACGTGCACTGGGCCGGAGACCGTCTTCAAATCCCAGTACCCGTGCTCTCCTGGATCTCCCTGGACGGTAATGCGGCCGGACACGCCGTGCGCTTTTACGTCGTAATTGGCGCCCTGTATATCGATGGAGCCATTCGCACTGTCCACGTCCACGCGCCCGCCCGGCTTGATGATTTGCGTCGGGCCGTTCAGGCTGTTCGCGCGGATATCGCCCTTCGCGTTCGAGATAGTCACGCCTCCCGAAGCGCTCGAGGCGTGCACATCGTCGCCAATGTCGGTAGCTTCCGCTAAACCGCTCGCGGTGCTCATCTGTACGTCTCGCTCGACGTGTTCTACCTTGATCGAGCCCGACGCGCCTTGAGCATTCACCGGCCCGCGCACATCTCTGATAGTCTGCGAACCCGAAACTACCGTTGAGCTGATCTCCGTGTCGTGCGGCACTTCAATCTTGTAATGAATCGTCAGGTTGCGCATGTTGGACATGTGCTTGCCAATTCGAATGGTGTCGCCCCTCTGCTCCAATCCAGGATTCGCCAGGGCTTCGTCCAGCCGTTCTTTCGGTTTGTCGAAGCCCATTCCGGTCGCTCGCGCATCTTCATGGATGTGCACTTTTCCGTCGCCGCTTCCCGTGATTTCCACGTCACCGGAAGGATTCGAGATCTCCAACCGCGTTCGACCTGTCACAGTAAACGTGCGATCAACCGCGCCCTCCACCGACGGACCGTTGTTGCAGCCTGCCACGATCACGCACGCCACAGCGATCAGGCAAACCGCGCGCAGCGGTTCGATTGTCAGCACTCCAGCTCCAAACGCCCGCTTCCCGTGCACATTAACGCGCCGTATCGTCACGCCCGCTCCTTTTTGCGCACGACAGCCTGAACAGCTTTCGCGATATTACTTGTACCTAATTATGGATACGCAAGAAAAGGGGATTATGTTCCCGACCGCATCGCCGCGGGGGGCTCATTGGCTTTCGTGATCGCCTCATTCAGCGAGCCTTGGCGGTAGCCTTCCAGGTCCAGCGCTACATACGTGAAGCCCGCGGCCTTCAAACGCTGCGAAATCTTGGCGGGCATGTCGGCAGCAAATGCGAGCGACATCTCTTCGGGGCTGATTTCGATACGCGCCAGTTTGTCATGCAGGCGCACGCGAAATTGCCGGAAGCCTAAATCGCGCAGGGCCGCTTCGCCGCGCTCCACCAGCGCCAACCGCTCCGGCGTGACTTCCGTTCCATATGGCAGCCGTGACGAAAGGCAAGCCGAAGCCGGGCGATCCCACGTAGGCAGTCCGGCGCGCTCCGACAACGTTCGAATCTCCGCCTTAGTCAGCCCGGCATCCAGAAGCGGCGCCAGCACGCGATGTTCGCTGGCCGCGCGATGGCCGGGACGAAAATCCAGCGTATCGTCGGAGTTCACGCCGTAACAAACCACGTCAAATTTGCGCGCGCTGGCCAAATCATCGAGCACCGTGAAAAGTTCATCTTTGCAGTAATAGCAACGGTCCGCGGCGTTCTTGCGGTAAGCGGGATTATCCATCTCATTGGTTTCCACGAACTCATGCCGCACGCCCAATTTGCGCACGAAGTCTTCAACCGTCTCGCGGTCGTACGCGGAAAAACTCGGAGACAGAGCAGTAACGGACAACGCTCGCTCACCGAGCGCGTGCTGCGCAGCCCATGCCAGGTATGCCGAGTCCGCGCCACCGGACAGCGCCACGATTACCGAGGAACGATCCGCCAGTTGCCTAAGCAGCTTGCGCTCTTTGTGCTCGACCGGAAGAGCATCCGGCTTCGTTTCTCGAATACGAACAAGTGCATTTCCCATGGAGATTTCAGTATATCCCAGACATTACGTAAGGAGTTCCGGCGGCGCCTGTACGCGACTACTTGAAATCCAGCAGAACGTCCACGGTTAAGGTGCTTTCATCGCGCTGCAGCCAGTGTCCGACGCTTTCGTAATGCACCGGCAAATCCACAAAAATCTGTTCGCGATGAACTTCCAGCTTGGAAAGAATATCCTCGAATTTTTGCTTGTCGAAGATCTCCCCGCTCAAGTTAGGAAACGCCGCGCGCAACCGCCTTTCCGCTCCCGGCGAAAGCCCTGTCACCACCAGCTTGCTCATTTTGTACGGACGCCCCTCGCGAATCGTCACCACGTACGTGACCGTGTGGGCCTGCTCGTCGAATTCGGCCAGGGGTTCGACATTCGCATCCAGGTAGCCTTGATGCCCATATTGCTCGCGAATCTGGTCCCACCCGTTCTCGAGCGCCATGCCATTCGCGACCGCACCCGGTTTCACACCCAAAGAACCGTCCAGCGTGAATACCGACAGCAACGTGTTACCGCTCCATTGCGCGCCTTTCAGGTTATAGACCGCGCCAGGTATTACCGGGACGAACACCGGAATCTGGTCCGGCAATTTTTGATTGGGATTACCGCGCAACCGAATTTCCGGCGGTCCCAGCTTGACGCGCAGAAAGCCGCGCTCAAGATAGATGGGCTTCACCTGTTCCGCCAAAAACAGGTCCACCACCATTCGCGAATACGCTTTCCCTTGAATTTCGCCGAGGTGTTGCTGCAACGCTTTGGACGACGCCAGCGCGGGATCGCCGAATTCCAGCCTGGAAATTTGCAGCACCACATCCGCAATGCGATATTCCTGCACCGTGCCTTCCCCGAGCGGGTTAGCGATCACTTGATGCTCGATGACGGTGTGCATTCCGCGGGACGCGACCAGATCGGTGAGTATCGCCGCCACCTGGTCCACTGCAGCGCCACCCTCCGGCAGTGTACCGTCATAAAAAGGCAAAACTTTGCGGATGGCATCCGCCAATTCTGAATCTGCGAACCATGGAAAATTGTCGAAGTACGCCGGGACGCGTGGCGCTTCCAAGAGTTTGAAAGTCAGATACAGCCCGTCATCCCTGGACTGAAACGAATAATTTACATTCGAAAACAATCCGGTTTGCACCAGTCGGTCCGCCGCCGCTTGCAGATCCGGCTTTCCCACCGCTGCGCCAATGCTCAGCCCGGCAAGCGCGGTGACCTGCGGTTCACTCAGATGTTTAAGGTTATCGGCGCGAATGGATTTGAGAGTTGCGGTCTCGGCATTTTGCGCCAGCGCGGGACGCGTTGCGAAAGCCACCAGCCATACCAGTACAAAGAAAAGCGCCGTTCTACGAATCATGCTTTTATTCTAACGGAAAGTCGCGGCGGGCAGCGGCCCCGGCGAATTCCACGTCACAATTCGCGAAAGCGCACCTTTCGAGCGCCGTCTGGGAGCGCCAATCTCCCGATTGGCGTTTTTCAGCAATCCCGCTCGTAATTTCGCCCGTCCACCAAACCGAGCGCAAAATTGTCATTTCGACCGGAGCAGGCCGACGCCTCTTCTTCTCCATCCCCCTGCGAAGGAGCCGGCCTGCGCAGTGGAGAAATCTCGCTGCGATTCCTGCCGCCGGCCAGCTACTCCACCGTCACCGACTTCGCAAGATTCCGCGGTTGGTCCACGTCGCAGCCGCGCCTGACCGCAATGTGGTACGCCAAAAGCTGCATGGGGATAATTTCCAATAGCGGCGAAAGCAATTCCGGAGCCGGAGGCAGCTCGATAATGTGATCGGAAGCCGACCGCGCCAGGTGATCGTTCTCCGTCACGATGGAAATCACAATTCCGTCACGCGCCTTCACTTCCTGAATATTCGAAACACTCTTTTCATAGCGCGTCATGGACTCCGGATCAGTTTCATCGCGCGTGGCCAGGACTACCACGGGAAGATTCTCATCAATCAGCGCGTTCGGCCCGTGCTTCATTTCGCCGGCGGGATAACCCTCCGCATGAATGTAAGAAATTTCCTTGAGCTTCAACGCGCCTTCCAGCGCGATGGGATAATGGATGCCCCTCCCGAGATACAAAAAGTCGCTGTAGCGAAACAGCTGCCGCGCGAGATTCTCGTAAACGCCTTTTTCGTCCGTCTGCAACACACGCTCCATCTTGTGCGGGATGCGCGTGATTTCCTGCATCAGTTTGATGGCGTTCTCGCCGCTGACTTTTCCGCGAACCTGGCCGAGATACGCTGCCAATAAAAGCAACGCCGTAAGTTGCGCGGTGAACGCCTTCGTGGACGCCACGCCGATCTCAGGCCCCGCGTGTGTCGGAATTGTTCCCGAAGCCTCGCGCGTAATCATCGAGCCCATCACATTGCAAATGGCCACAGTGGGTGAGCCTTTCAGCTTCGCTTCCCGTTGCGCCGCTAGCGTGTCGGCGGTTTCTCCCGACTGGCTGATGCAAACTGTCAGTGTGTTCGAATCCAGAATCGGATCGCGGTACCTGAATTCGCTGCCGTAATCCACTTCCACCGGAATGCGCGCCAGCCTTTCGATCATGAACTTGGCGGCCAAACCGGCGTGCCAGCTGGTTCCGCAAGCCACGATCCGTACGTTCTGAAAATTGCGGAACTGCTCCTCGCTGATTTTCATTTCGTCCAGAAATATCTTTCCGGTATCCTGCGAAATACGTCCCAGCAAAGTGTCACGCACCGCGCGCGGTTGTTCAAAAATTTCCTTCTGCATGAAATGCTTGTAGCCGCCCTTTTCCACCATGATGGGATCCCAGGCTACGTGCTGCGTCGGGCGATGGACCGGCTTTCCATCGTGGTCCATCACTTTCACGCCCTCGCGCGTGAGTACCGCGATGTCGCCATCCGCCAGAAAAAACATGTCGCGGGTGTGCTCCAGCAGGGCAGGAATGTCGCTGGCCACGAAATATTCGCCGTCGCCGATGCCGATCACACTTGGCGGCCCCAGCCGGGCAGCCACGATTTTCATGGGTTCCTTGGCCGACAAAAACACCAGCGCATAAATCCCGCGCAATTCTTTCAGCGATTTGCGAACCGCTTCCTCCAGCGGCGTGTTTCCCGCGGAGTGCTTTTCCACCAGGTGCGCCACGATTTCCGTATCCGTCTCGGTTACGAATTTATGCCCTTCGCGCTGCAGTTGTTCCTTTAATTCCAGGTAATTTTCAATAATGCCGTTGTGCACCACCACAATTTGTCCGCTGCAATCCCGATGGGGATGCGCATTTTCTTCCGTCGGCCGCCCGTGGGTGGCCCAGCGCGTGTGTCCGATTCCGTAGGTGCCTTCAATCGGCGACCTGGCGATCACTTCTTCCAGGTTGCGAAGTTTCCCCGCCGCGCGCCGAATCTCCAGTTTTCCTTCTTTGGTAACCACCGCGATCCCAGCGGAGTCATACCCGCGATATTCCAGCTTGCGCAGGCCTTCGATGATTACGGGAACAACTTTTTTAGGCCCGATATAACCGACAATTCCACACATGAAAAGGGTCTCCTGCTTTCAGTTTCAAGGTTAACACGCTCGAAAAATCGCCAACGAAAATGCGGCTGGCCGTGTCGCTAAACAGGTTCGGGGTAACTGATTGGATTACCGGCTTGGCGGGCTCGTCCGGGGCAGAAGCGAAAAATGCGATTGATCCTGAGCGTCAATCGATTATTTCAAAGCGGAATTCTTCGATCACCGGATTGGTAAGCACCTCTTTGGAAATCTGCTCAATCCGGTGTTGTGCTTCCTCGCGGCTCCAGCCATCGAGGCCCAGCACAAAGAACTTGCCTTGCCTGACTTCTTTCACCTGCGCGTAACCGAGGCTGCCCAGCGCGTGCTGGATGGTTTGTCCCTGCGGGTCGAGCACGGTGCGTTTTGGCATTACCCAGACGTGTGCTTTCATGCCTCAATGATAACATTTGGAGTTCCACGGGCGCTCTCGCCACTTATCGTTCGTGATGTTTGAAAGAATATTCGAACCCGTTCTTAACCATCTGCTCCAATTCGTTCTCCTGCAGTCCCATCAGCGCGGCCCTCTCATATTCCGAAACCAGGCTTGTGTGGAACATTGCCGGATCATCCGTGGAAAGCACAATCGGGACCCCGCTCCTAAATAAGAGCGGCAAGGGATGCTGCTCGATGCTCGCTCCGGCAATCCCCAGTTGCCTCGCCAGCGCCCCGGTCCTGACATTGCTCTGCGGGCAAATCTCCAGCGGAATGCGCCGTGCCGCAAGCCAAGCCATCAGTTCCGGATCGTGCATCGCGGCGATCCCGTGCCCGATTCGCTCCACGCCCAGCAGCCGGATGGCCTCCCAAATTTCTTTAGCGCCGCCAATTTCCCCGGCATGCATCAACCGGTGAAGCCCGATCGATCCGGCCTTGTCATAAACCGGCGCAAATTCCTTTGCGGCCACGCTCAACTCATCGCCACCAATTCCAAATCCCACAATCGAATTCGACGCGCATCTTTCCGCGGCCGCGACCACCCGCATCGCGGCATCCGCTCCGAATTGGCGCACCGCGTCAAATACAAAGTTGAGTTTCAGCCCGCGCGCCGCAAAGGCTTCCGCCTCTGCAACGATGGCCTCAAAATTCCGTTCCACGCTCTGATGTCGCAGCAGCATCACGCCCACGGAAAGCGTAATCTCCGCGTAAATAACGTTCTGCTCCACCAGTTGTTCGCCGAGATCCCGCAGCGCCAACACGTAATCCGCCGGATCGCGCAGCAGGGAAGAAACCCACTTGAACGCTTCAATAAATCCTAAAAAATCCTTATACGCATAACGTCGCGTCACTTCCTCGCCGGGAAAAGGGGTCCCATGCCTGGACGCCAGCGCGCACACCGTTACCGGCTGCAGCGAGCCTTCCAGGTGCAGGTGCAGCTCCGCTTTCGGCAACGAAATAAAATGTCCGGATAAAAGCCCCGGCTGATTTTCGGGATTCAATGGGGAAGTTGCGGGCGGCCCGCATTGGTCCACGCCGTCAGCCAGTACGAGCCGACGTCGGCGGCCGCGTCCGAAAGTTGCCGAATCAGCGTAACTGCCGCGGCGTTGTAGAAGCGATCGAAGTATTCGTCGTTGTAAGAATTTTGGGACTGGCGCGAGTTGCGGTCCGCCAGAAGAATTGTTTCCAGCCAACTGTGCGACCGCAGGCATGCTTCGAAAGCGTGATCGGTCGGATCGCTGATGAACGTCGCGTCCGTTGGCCGCATCGGAAAGAAAGACGAGTAGCGGTCCACCAGCGTGGTGCCAAAGCGCTCATTAATTCCCGTTTGTCCCGTTAATCGGCCGTCGAAATCTTCCGTGGTATTGAAAGGGTCGTGCGCTTCGGCTACGTAGTTGGCGAGAATGGCTGCATCGAGCTTGGCTTCGTCCCAGTGCCCGGTCTTCATGTCTTCGGTCAGTTTCTGGCTGAACACCCCGACTTGCCACGGTAGCAACCCATTAGCCTGCAGCTTGGTCTTGCCAAACTTGGTGACCGCCGCTTTGTAACTGCGTGGAAGCGCGTCATACGGGAAGCGCCCGTACTTATCCAGATACAAAAAATGATTGTGCTTTTCCGCCGCGATTTTTGCGATGGAGTCCAGCGGATCCGTAACGTGCTGCGACAACAGCGCGCGATTCGATTCAAAAAACTCCCGAATATCCGGTGGCAGCGTCTCGATAGCCTTATTCACGACCAGCTTATTGGCGTTGCGGCCCCACGCCCGCCCGTTTGGAACAGAGAACAGAAACACCGTCGCCGTCGCCGCGCTTAGTGCCACCGCCCGGTAAAATGTATTTCTGGATCGCACAAAAAAACGCGTCCTCCTTCCGTGTCCGAGCCGTCTGCCTTAACCCTGCGCCCGCGTCTCAGCACGTAGCGTGCTGCGCTTCCGCCCGTAGTTGTAGTAAATCACAAGTCCAATCACCATCCACACAAAGAAGCGAATCCAATTCGTAATGGGAAGCCCGGCCATCAACAGCAGGCAGGTCAAAATCGTAAGTATTGGCGCAATCGGCCCGCCCGGAGCGCGAAACGCCCGCCGCCGCTCCGGCTCCCGGTAACGCAAAATCAAAACCCCGCCAGCCACCAGGGCGAAGGCGAAAAGCGTCCCGATATTCGAAAGGTCCGCAAGCGTGCCGATATCCAGTAATCCGGCCGGAATACCCACCACGATACCCGCCATCAACGTGGAGAAATCCGGAGTACGGAATCGCGGATGCACGCGGCTGAAAACTTTCGGCAACAATCCATCGCGCGACATGGCGAACCACACGCGCGCCTGCCCCAATTGAAAAACCAGCAACGAAGAAATCATGCCCAGCAGCGCGCCCAGCAGCACCACCAGTCGCACCCCGGTGAAATGCAGTTTTTTCAGCGTATTTACAACCGGCGCCGCATCGTCCAGCAACGTCTGCCAGGGAACGAGGCCAGTCAGCACCACCACCACGCCGATATACAGCAGCGTGCAAATAATCAGCGTCGCAATAATCCCAATCGGCAAGTCGCGCTGCGGCCGCTTGCACTCTTCCGCGGCCGTCGAGACGGAATCAAATCCGATGTACGTGAAAAAAACAATCGAGCCGCCCGTCAAAATTCCCGGCCAGCCGTTGGGCGCGAAGGGATGCCAGTTGGCCGGGTGCACCAGGCGCGCCGCGAAAGCAATGAACACCAGGATCGCGGAAATTTTAAGCAACACCATGATATTGTTCGCGCCCGCCGATTCACGAATTCCGCGAATCAAAACCACCGTCAGCAGCATGACGATTAAAAACGCCGGAAAGTTAAATCCAAAATGCCACCCGGGGCTGAGCAGCATGTTTCCCTGAAAGTCCGAGTTCCCGGTAGGCAGATACGCGGGTGAAATCCACCGCGGGTCCGGATGAATGCCAAAAAAATCCATCAAATCCACAATGTGCGCGGAAAATCCCACGCACACCGCCATGTTGCTGACGGCATATTCCAGAATTAAATCCCAGCCGATTATCCACGCGATCAACTCCCCCATCGTCGCGTAGGTGTAGGTGTATGCGCTTCCCGCGATGGGAATCATGGCCGCCAGTTCCGCGTAACACACCGAAGCGAAGCCGCACACAATCGCCACCAGCACAAAGGACAGCGCAATCGCCGGCCCCGCGCCCGGGCGCCCGAAGGAAGCGGAGTGGTAAATCAAATATTCCAGCAGGGGAGCGTTCAGGATGGAAGAAGCTTGCAGTTTCTGCCCGGCGATGGCCGTGCCGATCACCGTGAAAATTCCGGAACCGATGACCGCGCCGATGCCCAGCGCCGTAAGGCTCACCCAGCCCAGCGATTTTTTCAAGCCAACTTCGGCGTTTTCAGAATCCGACAGCAACTGGTCGATGCTCTTGCAGCGGAAGAGGTCAGATCCCACGCATAGGCTCCGGTGGCTTTTTGGTTCGCCTGCGCAAACGAAGTGCCTGCATCCAATTAGCGCGGCGGTAATTCAAGCCTGATTGCGCTCAATGTACCTTGCCACGAGCGGAGACGCAACCTTGCGTCGCGGATGACCTGCTTTATGCAAGCTCAAGTTGCGCGTAGCGCTCGATAAATTTTTTTGTGCCGCGCCCGGGGAAACTTACCGACACGCGCCGGTCCTCTTCGTCGCCTTCCACTCCCACAACCGTGCCGGTCCCGTACGTCGGGTGGCGCACTTTTCGTCCAAGCATCGGATTGGCATCCGCCCCGCGCTTCACCGGTGGCCGAGTGAATGAACTTGGGCTGCTTTGGCGCCGCGACGGATAAGCCGTCGGCTTCGATCCGCCGCGCGCCCGCTGCAAAAATTCTTCCGACGAGTAGGAATACTCCGGGTCCAGCTCATAGCGCCGCTTTTCACCGATTTCCGACATGGATCCGCGAACGGTGTCCACCAGTTCGCTCGGAATCTCCGTCAGAAACCGGGATTGAATCGACGCGCGCATCTGCTGCTCATTTCCAAAAATCCTCCGGTACACCGCCCGGCTCAGCGTCAGCGATTTGCGCGCCCTGGTCATCCCCACGTAACACAGCCGCCGCTCTTCCTCGATTCCTTTCTCTTCGTTCAAAGACCGGCTGTGCGGGCAGATGCCTTCTTCCAGGCCCGTCAGGAAAACGTGATCGAACTCCAATCCTTTCGTGCTGTGCAGCGTGATCAAGGTAACGCCCGGCTTGCCTTCGAACGAATCCGCATCGCTCACCAGCGCGGCGGCATCCAAAAAATCAGAAAACGCCTCGCCCGCGTCCATGCTCTCCGCCACCGCGCGCGCCAACTCTTCCAGATTTTCCAGTCGTGCCACATCATCTGGCGTGTTGCGATCCTTCAACATATCCATGTAGCCGGTTTCGTCCAGCACCGTGTGCAGAAAATCGGCCGGCTCCTTGTGCGCCAGTGCTGCCTCCAGCTTCCCAATCATTTGTCGGAATACCTTCAGAGGTGTGACCGCACGTCCTCCCGCAGCACCCGATACGAATTTGCCGATCGCGCTCCAAAGCGATGAGTCATCCGCGCGCGCCGTTTCTCGCAACGCGTCGAGAGTAGTCTTGCCGATTCCGCGCGGCGGCACATTCAAAACGCGCAGCAGCGAAATATCATCGTCGGGATGCATGGCCAGCCGCACGTACGCCAGCGCATCTTTCACTTCCGCGCGATTGTAAAAGCTGAATCCGCCCACCAGCTTGTAGCGCACTCCGCGGCGGCGAAAGGCCTCTTCAAACGCGCGTGATTGAAAGTTCGTCCGGTATTCTACCGCGCAGGTTTGCGAGGAATCGTCATCCAGGATGCGTTCCAGCTCGCCGGCCACAAATTCGGCTTCTGCCTGCGCATCGCGCGCCTCGAAGTAGCGCAGATTCGCGCCTTCTCCGTTCACCGCGCTCAACGTTTTCCCCAGCCGCTCGGGATTGTTGGCTACCACCGCGCCAGCGGCGTTCAGAATCTGCTGCGTCGACCGATAGTTGCGCTCCAGCTTAATGACCTTCGCATCCGGAAAATCTCGCGAAAAACTCAACAGGATGGACACGTCCGCCCCGCGCCAGCGATAAATCGACTGGTCCTCGTCTCCGACCACGCACAAATTATGTCTTGGCCCGGTCAGCAACCGCAGCAATTCGTACTGCACGCGGTTCGTATCCTGGTATTCGTCCACTAGAATGTATTGGAACCGCGCCTGCCATTTTTCGCGGACTGCTGGAGAATCCCGCAGCAGTTTCACGGTCCGTAATAACAAATCGTCAAAGTCCAGCGCGCCAGCCTGCTTGAGCTGTTTCTCGTACGCAATAAAAATATCCGCGACGTGACGGCCATTTTTGTCGATGGCCTCGGCGCGAATCATCTCCGCGGTTTTTCCGTGGTTCTTTGCGTGGCTGATGCGGCTCAAGACGTTTCGCGGCGTCAACGCGTCGTCATCAAGCTTGAGAGTGGCCATCACCAGCTTCACCGCCGCCAGTTGATCGTCATCGTCGTAGATTACGAAATCACGGGGCAGCCCCGCATTCGCTGCTTCCCGTCGCAACAGCCGCGCGCACAGTGAATGAAACGTGGAGAGCCATGGCGAAGACGGAGCCACCCCCGCTCGCAGCAACAGGTCCGACACGCGTGTCCGCATTTCCTGCGCGGCTTTGTTGGTAAAGGTCACGGCCAGGATGGCTTCGGATGAAACGCCCTCGGCAATCAGGTTGGCCATGCGAAAAGTGATCGCGCGGGTCTTGCCCGTGCCCGCGCCCGCCAGGATGAGCAATGGCCCTTCCGTCGTCTCCGCTGCAATACGCTGTTCTGGATTTAATTCTTCGAGGAGGCTTAACATTTGGCCGCGAGATTCAGAAATATTCTGCACATCCCATCCTAGCCGACCATTTGGGTGCGCGCAAACCCGCGCTATTTGTCGGTGCAAAAACTCATTTCTAATTGTGGTTGCTAAAAAACGGACACCGCGATCTATCTTGCCGCGGAACCACTCAAGTCGATTTCAAAGTACGTCAGCGACTTGTTTTTCTCCATCGCCAGGATATCCGGCACATACAGGTGCGCTCCGTTCAACAAATCGAACTGTCCCTGCAGGTCGAAATACAAAAGCCCCTGCACCGCGCTGTGTGGTGCGAGCACATTCGCGGGAATGCCCGCGAGTTCCGCCTGCTGTTCGATCTCTTTCCAGTGCTTGTCATTGCCGCTTTTGGGAATGCTCACCGGCAGCGGAATTTTCGCGCGCGACTTCGAGGGATCTTTCCCACCCGGCTTTAATATTTCATCCGCCACCTGTGCAGCCGATAGTGCCTGCAACTCCTGCCGGTTATCGGGGTCAATTTGCACCGTCAGCCGGATGCGCTCGAGATTCACCTTGAGGCTCTCGTCGGAATCGTTACGGAAAGTCACCTGCATGGCGATAAGGCCTGCGGCGTACGGAGACTTCTTCGGAAATTTGTCTTTGTACAGAGCTGCGTCTGTCCACGGACGTACCGAAATCGTCAGTCCTTCGTGCGTTTCCAGCGACGCAGTCTTCAGTGATGTCTGTTGCGTTCCTTGGGGCGCCGCCGAACACATGCCCGCCGCCACACACGCCGCAAAAAAGGCAACTGTCCTCGATAGGTTTCGCATCGCGTTATAATAGACTCTTCTCACTGACGCTTCGATTCCAGGGTGATGTGCTGGGTTGCCCCAGCGCCGGGCGCGTTGATACCCGCTGCAACAGACCGGAGCTACTCTTAGTGTATTTCATTTATAGCTTTTCATTGGCGATTGCTGCTCTTGCGCTGGTTCCGTACTGGCTGGTGCAGGGGCTGCGCCACGGAAAATATCTTTCCAATCTCGGTGAGCGATTGGGCTTTTCTTACCGCACTCTGCGAAAGGTTGACGTCCCGCAAGGCTCCATCCTGCTGCACGCCGTGTCCGTAGGGGAAGTGCTCTCGGGCGTGGCGCTAGCTCGCCAACTAAAAGAAACCTATCCCGACCGCCGGCTCATCATCTCCACCACCACCATCACCGGCCAAGCGCTGGCGCGTGAGCGCATGCCATTCGCCGATGCCGTGATTTATTTCCCGCTGGACTGGGCGTTTTCGGTAAAACGCATGCTGAACGCCGTAAAGCCCGGGCTCGTCATCATTCTTGAAACGGAAATCTGGCCCAACTTTCTGCGCCAGGCTCGGCTCCGCGACATCCCCGTGATTTTTGTAAGCGGACGAATCTCTGACCGCTCTTTCACCCGTTATCAGAAATATTTCGGCGCCTTTGGATTTTTCCTGCGCCCTTTTCTCAAGCGTGCCCTCGCTGATCCCCGCATGTTCTTCATGCAGAGTGAAAAAGACGCCGAGCGCATCCGCTTTCTGGGCGCGCCGCCCGAGCGAGTCCGCGCCAGCGGCAATCTCAAATACGATCTGGAGCTTCCCGCCCCCACTCCCGTGTCGGATTGGCTTGAAGCCGAGGCCGCCCGTGCCAGCCGAACTCCGATCATCGTTGCGGGCAGTGTGGTAGCCACGGAAGAACCGCTGGCGCTCATCGCCTTTGGCACCCTGCAGGGCGAACATCCCAACGCCTTGTTGGTGCTCGCGCCGCGCAAGCCCGAACGCTTCGAGCCCGCCGCCGACTTCATTCACGAATCGCGCCGCAAATTCCTGCGTCGCTCCCAGTTATCCATTCCAACTTCGGCGAACGGGGCGACTCCTCAATCCACCGCGGTCACCGGTATTCCCAAAGACGTGACCGTTCTTCTGCTCGACAGCATCGGCGAGCTTGCTTCTCTGTATCGTTGCGCCCATGGAGTGTTCGTGGGCGGCTCGCTAGTCCCGTCCGGAGGCCACAACATTTTGGAACCCGCGGCCTTCGGGAAAATTCCGGTCTTTGGTCCTTCCATGGAAAATTTTTCGGAAATGGCCGCGCGCTTCGTCGCTGCGGGCGCCGCCGTTCAGGTGGAAAGCCCCGAGGATGCTGGTGTCGCCTGGATCGAATTTTTCCGTGAACCGGAGCGCATGCGCGACATGGGGGAAAAGGCTCGCGCGTTGGTGGAAGATAGCCGTGGCGCCACCGAACGCGCGATGTCGGCGATATCGGCCTACCTTGACCAACCCGCCGACCACGGTGCGCCCGCGCGATGACATTTTCGCGGCCGCTCCGCATCATCCTGTGGCCTGCGTCTCTGCTTTACGGCCTCGTGGTTTCTATTCGCACCGCGCTGTACTCCAGGGGTTGGCTGAAACAAAAACGTCTTAAGGGCGCGGTCATCAGCGTCGGTAACATCTCCGTCGGCGGCACCGGCAAAACCCCGCTGGTCATTTGGCTGGCCGAAAAGCTGCTACAGCAAGGGAAACGCGTCGCCATCCTCACGCGCGGCTATCGCGGCACTGCCGGAACCAGCGATGAAGTCGAACTCATGAAATCGCGCCTGCAAAATCGCGTGGTCTTTGGAGTCGGCCAAAATCGTTTCGCCGAAGGCCGTCTTATCGAATCTCGTGGCCCCGTGGACGTCTTTCTTCTCGACGATGGTTTCCAGCACCTGCAACTTGCGCGCGACCTCGACATCGTCTTGCTCGATGCTTCGCGACCCGTGGGCGGGCAACCTCTGCTGCCCGCTGGGCCGATGCGCGAGAAAACGTCAGCTATCCGGCGAGCAGATATCATTGTGTTTACGCGCTTGGAAAATGAAGAAAACGCCAAGCAACTCATTCAACGTTTCTGGGAACTGCCGATTTTCGGTGCCTCCACACTCTTGTTGGGATTTCGGCGTATCGATAGGTTGGAAGGCGAACTGCGAACCGCGCAATGCCTTGTCGATGGCCCATTTTTCGCGTTCTGCGGTATCGGCAATCCGGAAGCGTTCGAGCGCGATCTGGACATCTGGGGACTTCCTGTGACGGGTCGAATGTTTTTCTCCGATCATCACCGCTATACAGCCGATGATGTAAACAAGATCGAACAAGCCGCGGAACGCGCAGGCGCTAAGGCGTTGCTGACCACCGAAAAAGATTCTTGGAATCTCGTTGACGTAAGATTTTCAAGTCTGCCTGTCTACGCCTCCGTCATTGAGTTGCAAATTACCGGTGAAGTCGCCTTCTTTTCCGGAATCAATCATTTGCTCCAAGCCCGCGGAGCCCTGCCATGAAAATCCTCATTCGCGCCACCAACTGGATTGGCGACGCCATCATGGCGCTTCCCGCCGTTTGCGCGATTCGCGCAGCTCGCAAGGGGCCAGACGACAAAATCTCCATCCTCGCCCGCTCCCATGTGGCGGACGTCTACCGCGACCAGAACGTTGCCGAAGAATTAATTGTTTACGATAATCGCGGCAAACATTCCGCCATCGCCGGACGCG
>JALYLI010000159.1 GCA_030774335.1 Acidobacteriota bacterium
TGAGCCTTGCGACATCGCATCCCGTTCTCCAAGACACGCCCAAGGCTGCGCCGGGTTCTGAGCCGCCTCCGGCTGTTCATCAAAAATCCGAAATTCCGCCACATGTTGCTGCGGAAATATTCACGACTCCCGAACCGCTCGACCTTCCGCAGGCCGGCCCGTTTCCCGAAGATGTGGATGTGGCCGCCGAGCCCGGGTTCGATGTTAACCGCCTGTCCGCCGAAGAGCAGGAATTGCACCGCCGTGCTAATCGCGTTGCCAAAGTTTCCATGCAGGACATTAAAATGCTCCGCCCCGAGCAAGTCCGGCTAGGTCGCGAAAAGAAAGACTTGTGCGTTAGACTGCGTGACGACATTGAAAAAGCTCATCGAGAATACGATCGCCGTTTCCGTCCCATCATGGATCACCCGGTGGACTACTTCTATCGCTGGATGGTCGAAATCCTGGCGGATGGCGACGCCCACGCTCTCGGTGAATATCCTTACGCGGTCCACGCCAACCAGCGCTAGATCGCAGGAACGCTTTTTCGCGAATCTTCGGTTCCTCCGCCGCCATTTGCCTTTTCAATTCTTGACGCGTACCGCTGCACTCTGCCTGAGCGCGGTGCTGATTTTCGGCGATGCCAGTTTTTTGCTTGCCCAGCCGCAACCACCGCAAGCACGCTCGCGGATTCCCTCTAGGAAAAAATCAAAAAAGCGCAAGGCCGCTCCCTGCATCACTGCGGAGTGCAAGCTCTCCACCTCCGCGCCGGAAATTACCTCGCCCACTCCTGGCGACGCCACCGCGCAAACGCAGTTGGGATCGTTGGCTCGCGGGCTGCATACCGCCACGCCCGGCGCGTATGACAAGCTTTCCGTTTTCGCGACGAAAAACGCCGCCAACGTCTGGGGAGCGCGCGCCGCTTTGGCGGTCGGCTACGAGGACTACACCAAGAACCGCCTGCCACAAGCGCTGAACTGGTTCGCGAAAGCCAGGAACGACACGCTACTGCGCGAATATGTTTTGTTCTGGACCGCGCAAGCCAAGCGTTCGAAGAAAAACTTGGCGGGAGCGTACGCCGACCTGCAGACTTTCCAGCAGGATTATCCTTCAAGCGCCATGCGCGAACAATTTCTGGAAGCCTACGCTCCCACCGCGCTGGACACCGGTCACGCCAGAGAAGCCATTGAAGCACTGAACGCTTACGCGCCTACGAATACGCGGCCGGCCCTATTGTTGGAGCGCGCACAGGCTTACAAAGTCGCCCGCCAACTGGCCAAGGCCGCGAAAGATTACCAGACCCTGTACTACAAATACCCGCTATCCGACGAAGCCAAAGCGGCGGCGACTTCGCTTCCGCAGATTGCTCGCGAGCTGGGCTCGGAGTATTCGCCGCCCACGCTGGAAATGCAGCTCCAGCGTGCGCAGATAATTTTCGACGCTCACAAATGGAAAGACGCGCGCTCCGAATTTGAAAAAGTCGCGCCGTTGCTGCGTGATCCCGGGCTTCCTAAGCGCCAGCTTGCCCAGTTGCGCATCGCGCAAACGAAACTCCATCCTAAGGGCCCGTCAACAATTTTGGCGTCGCTGACGACGCCGGATCCTGAAGTAGACGCCGAACGCCTGTTCGGGTTGTCGCAGGCTTACCGTTCCGAAAAAAAAGAATCTGAGATGTTCGCCACGCTCGACTCCATCGGGCAGAAATATCCGCACAGCGTCTGGAATGAAGAAGCTCTGATGGCCTCCGGAAATTATTACTGGGTGCTGCTAGATCGCGCGAGAGCCATCGGCTATTACCAGCGGCTGGTGGACGCATTCCCCGACGGCAAGAACGCCTATAACGCCGAGTGGCGCGTTGCGTGGATCACGTTTCTTAATAAGCAGCCGGACGCCGATCAGCGGCTTACCACGTTTCTCGCCAAGTATCCCGTTTCCGCCAACGCCGTTGACGCGTTGTACTGGCTGGGGCGAAGCGCCGAACGCAGCGGCAATCCAGGCCACGCTCGAACCTACTATGCAAAAGCCATTGAGCGCTTTCCGCAAACCTATTTCGCACACGCTGCCGCAACCCGTTTGGAGAAATTAGGCCCTGGCACGGCAGACCAGATAGAAGTGCTGGCGAAAATTCCGGATCCTCCGACGCTGCGTCCGTTTGACGAACCCGTCCCCGCGGCCGCTGCCGATCGCTGGGCCAGGGCCCAGGCTCTGCGCATCATTGCCTTCGACGCTTCCGCGGAACTCGAGCTGAAGAACGCTTATTTCTCTACTTCCTCGCCACGTTTCCTGTTGGAAGCCGCGCAGGCTGCCTTTGATCAGGGACATTTCGCGGCCGGAATGGCTTACGGCCGTATCATCGTTCCGAGTTTTGAATCACGAAAAATCTCCGATGTCCCGATGGCGGTGTGGAAGACTCTATATCCGCTGCCGTATGAAACCGCCTTGCGCCGGGAGGCGGCGCGCAACGATTTCGATCCCATGTTTGCCGCGGGCTTGATTCGCCAGGAATCTACTTTTCAGGCCGACATCGTTTCCTACGCCAACGCTATCGGCCTGATGCAGGTTTTGCCGAAGACCGGCAAAATTCTGGCCAAGCAACTGAAAGTTCGCTACAACAAAAAGCTGCTTTACGATGCCAACTACAATCTGCAACTGGGCATGTTGTACATCGCCAATCTCGTGCGCCTCACCGGCGCCCCGGAATACGCTGCCGCCGCCTACAATGCCGGCGAAGACCGCATCGCTTTGTGGAAGTCCGAGCGCAATTACGAAGAAATCCCCGAGCTGGTGGAATCTATTCCCTTCACGCAAACCCGCGAATACGTACAAATCGTCTTGCGCAACGCCGCCGTCTACCGGATGATTTATGGCGCTGGCGGATCGCAGGCCGTCCTGCCAGTTAGTGCAGCCTCGAGTCACGCCAAAATTCTGGAACGCGCGGAATCCGGCAAACTCAACTGAAGAAATAAATACGGGAGTCTTCCACGTCTGCGACCAACACGTCCGGAGAACTGGCGCGCCGCATGCTCTCCGCCAAGGCCGAGCAGTTCACCGAATCGGTGATTCGCGAGATGACCCGACTGGCGCTGCAGCATCAGGCTGTCAATCTATCGCAAGGCTTTCCCGATTTTGCCGCGCCCGCGGAAATCAAGGAAGCCGCCCGCCAGGCCATCGCCGACGACATCAATCAGTACGCCATCACCTGGGGCGCTAAAGCGCTGCGCGATGCCATCGTTGAAAAATTCGAAAGCACCCAGGGAATTCGCGTTGATCCCGAGCGCGAAATTACCATCTGCTGCGGATCCACCGAAGCGATGATGTCGGCCATGATGGCCATCATCAATCCGGGCGATGAGATTGTGGTCTTCGAGCCCTACTACGAAAATTACGGACCCGACGCCATCCTCAGCGGCGCCACGCCGCGCTTCGTAAAATTACGCACGCCGGACTGGTCCTACGACGAAAGGGAACTGGCCGCGGCGTTCGGACCGCGAACCAAGGCCATCATTCTGAACACCCCGAACAATCCCACCGGAAAAGTTTTCACCCGCGCTGAACTGGAATTTATCCGCGAGCTTTGCGTGCGCTGGAACGCTTTCTGCATCACCGATGAAATCTACGAGCACATTTTGTACGACGGCGCGGAGCATATCTCCATGGCGCAGATCCAAGGCATGCGCGAACGCACCATCGTCATCAATGGCATGTCGAAAACTTACAGCGTCACGGGATGGCGTGTGGGCTGGGCCATTGCTCCGCCGGAGCCTACCGCCGCGATTCGAAAAGTGCATGACTTTCTGACTGTGGGCGCCGCGGCACCGCTGCAACAAGCCGGCGCGATGGCGCTCAAATCCCCGGAGTCCTACTACCAGAATCTGGCCAGAAGCTATTCTGAAAAGCGCGAGCGCCTGCTGAAAATTTTGGTGCACGCGGGTTTCACGGTTTTCAAACCGCGCGGCGCATACTACATCATGACGGACATTTCTGGATTCCACTTCAATAGCGTCGGCGCCGGAAAAACGACCAATGACGTCGCCTTCGCCAAGTTCCTGGTGGAGAAGGTTGGCGTCGCCGTGGTGCCCGGCTCCAGCTTCTACCGCAATCCCGCGGACGGCTCATCGCAGGTGCGTTTTACTTTTTGCAAAAAAGAATCCACGTTGGCCGCCGCCGGAGAGCGTCTAGCTCAACTGCCTCAACATCTGTTGAGCTACCGGCTTCAGTCGTAGCCCGAGGCGCAACTCCGGGACACTCCCGCCTCGCATTTGTCTTATTTCTGCACTTATCAGATAAATTTCGTATCACTTCGTGGTGAATCGGTGGCAATATCAGCGGAATTTATAGGGTAGGAGGCTGACGGTCGGTTGCCCTGTGGTGTTAGCCCCCTACCCCGCGAGTGGTCTTG
>JALYLI010000160.1 GCA_030774335.1 Acidobacteriota bacterium
AAAAACTAATTACGCTGCATGAACAAGAAAGGCGCAACGGGAGCACCCGTTACGCCTTTTTGTTTTCCGTGAACCCATTTACACTCAGAAATTAGGACTTCATTTTCAACGTGTTCCTCACGCCGCGTTCGTCACAGGACCCGGCGTGTGCGCCCCAATCTGGTAACCCACGCCGCGAATCGTCCGTATCAACGCAGAGTCGTATCCCGAATCAATCTTTCGCCGCAGATAATTGATATAGACGTCCACCACGTTGGTCATGCTCTCGCAGTTCAGTTTCCACACCTGCTCCACCAGCACCGCCCGTGAAACCGGCTGCCCCGCGTGCCGCATCAAAAATTCCAGCAGGGAAAATTCCTTGGGACTCAGCTCGATGGCGTGTCCGTGGCGCTGCACCGTACGCGCAATGCGATCCAGTTCAAGATCGCCGACCTGCAGCACCGCGCGCCCCAGGCGATTCCCGCGGCGCACCACCGCGCGAATCCGCGCCGCCAGTTCCGCCATCTCAAATGGCTTGGCCACGAAGTCGTCCGCCCCGGCATTCAGCCCGCGCACGCGGTCTTCCACCACGTTCGCGCCCGCCACCATCAGCACCGGCTGATCGGGCTTCGTCGAGCGAATGCCCCGCAGCGCATCCAGCCCCGCCGATCCATTGCGATTTAAATCCAGCACCACCAGGTCGTAGGACTGATCCGAAGCCATCCGCTGCGCTTCGGGACCGCTGGAAACCATTTGAACGGCAAACTGCTCCTGCAGCAACCGCTGGTGCAAAAATTCCGCCAGCGGTGCGTCATCTTCAGCCACAAGAATGCGCATCGGCCCACACAAGAACTTAGATTTGGAAGGGGGTACAGCTAGTCTCCATACCGGCGGGAAACCTGTCAACAAACGTTACACCCGAGTTGCCACATTGATAATCGCCAAAATGCCGCACGCCATTCGGCGAGCCGTAGTTCATATGAGCTTGGCAAAAGCCCCTGTCAGAAGCGCGAACCGGTGTCGTTCCGACCGAAGCGAGCCGACGCCTTATCTTGTCGTTCGCTCCTGCGAACGAGTCGGCTTGCGCAGCGGAGGAATCTCTCTTCGATTCGTCGCTCAAGCCGAGAATTTCTTAAGTTTGTTCACTCCTGCTCAAACTTCTCGATCACTTCTCTCGGAATCGCCTGGCTCTCAATTTTTTTTCCGCCATTGGCGCCACGCACCACCCACACCCGCTTCTCGAACCCTTCCGCCGCCAGCAAATCCGCCTTAAACAACCGGTGGTGCACCGAAAAACTGCTCTTCCCCCATTCCGTGATGTTCGATTCCACCACCACGGTATCGCCAAACGAAGATGGCGCCAGAAACCGCGCGCGCGCTTCCACCAGCGGAATCCCCCCGATTTTGTACTTCTCCAGCAGCTCGTGCTTGCGCAACCCCGCCCGCTCAAACAGCGCGTTGGTGCACGCATCAAAAAACTCAAAATAACGCGGGAAATAAACAATCCCCAGCGGGTCGCAATCTCCCCACTCAATTTGAATGGTCCGCCTGTTAACCAGCATGTGCGGATAGCCACGAAATATTTTTCATATCAAAAAGAGTCTACAAGACTCATCAACGTCGCACGACAAAGAAAAAGGGCAACCCTTCAGGATTGCCCTCGGCGATTCGCGTTTTCTATTATGGCTTCGCGGCGGTGGCTCCAGCCAGCGTGTATTCCCCGCTGCAGGCGTAATTCAGGTATCCGCCGGTCTCAGGGGTGTGCTTGCAGGACCCTGAACCCTTGATGCCTCTCATCTTTCCGGTGCCGCCGCTCATCTGCCACTTATTCTGTCCAGACACAACTTCCCCATTCTTCGAACTCACCGAACCCTGATAGCTATAGTAAACCTTGTCGCCGCTGTCGAACGTTTCCACGTACACGCCCCAAACTTTGGTGAGGTTTCCGGCCACTTCTTTATGTTCGGAATAGGAACCTTCTTTACTGTTGGCGCCGCCAATCTTGCCCTTGGTCTCGCACTTTCCTTGCCCAAGCGCGAAGGCATGACCATCCTTATCGGGAATATTTATGCTGTGCTCGACATCCGCCTTACCGCATTTGCCGGAACTGGAGAATTTGGTTTGCGCCGGGGTCATGGCCACAGCAAAAGCAAGTAGCAAACAGCCGCACAGAATCCTGTATTTCATGTTTTTCTCCTCGGTCTTGAAATTCCCAGGGTGAGCGGAATGTACTCCGAACTACCGGTAATGTCCATTAAACCTAATTTCAAACCGGTTTTCACAAATCTGGTCACGAGAGTTTCCGCGCGTAGCCATTTTCTAGGACGTTGCTCGCCGGCAATTTGATCTTGGAAAGCAATCTGCGATTTGCCGTTCGTCCTATTGCGGTAAAGTATAGGATTGATTGCCGCGAAAGGTGAGAATGGAGCCAGCATATATTTGCGATGCGATTCGAACGCCGATCGGGCGCTATGGCGGAAGCTTGTCATCGCTTCGCGCGGATGATCTAGCAGCCATTCCGATTGCCGCACTGATGGCGAGAAACTCCAAAGTGGAATGGAGCACGCTCGACGACGTAATTTATGGCTGCGCGAATCAGGCTGGCGAAGACAATCGCAATGTGGCCCGGATGGCGCTGCTTCTCGCGGGCTTGCCAAAAGAAGTCCCGGGCGTCACCGTGAATCGTCTTTGCGGCTCCAGCATGGAAGCCGTCGCCAACGCCGCCCGCGCTATCAAAACCGGCGAAGCCGATCTGGTAATTGCCGGTGGCGTGGAAAGCATGTCCCGCGCACCCTTTGTAGTCGGCAAAGCTGACGGCGCTTTTTCGCGCGCCATCAAAATGGAAGACACCACCATGGGCTGGCGTTTCGTGAATCCGCTGATGAAAGCGAACTATGGCACAGACACCATGCCCGAAACCGGTGAAATCGTCGCCGAAGAATACAAAATCTCGCGTGCCGATCAGGACGCTTTCGCTTTGCGCAGCCAGCAGCGCGCTGCGGTCGCGATGAAAAATGGAAATCTGGCCCAAGAAATCGTCGCCGTGCCCATTCCGCAAAAAAAGGGCGTGCTCATAGATTTTTCCGCTGACGAGCATCCGCGCCCGGACACCACTCTCGAAGTCCTCGCAAAACTAAAAGGTGTGGTGAAGCCCGAAGGCACCGTCACCGCCGGCAACGCTTCCGGAATTAATGATGGAGCGTGCGCGATTCTTATGGCGTCCGAAGCTGCGGCAAAGCGTCACGGCCTAACCCCCCGCGCCCGCGTGGTTGCGGCTGCAGCGGCTGGAGTGGCGCCCAGAATCATGGGCATGGGCCCCGTTCCCGCCACGCGCAAGCTGCTCACCAAATTGAAATTGTCCATGGACGACTTGAGCGTGATCGAACTCAACGAAGCCTTCGCGTCGCAAAGCCTCGCGGTGCTGCGCGAATTACGCGTCCCCGATGACGCCGCTCATGTGAATCCCAACGGCGGAGCAATCGCCCTCGGTCACCCCCTGGGCGCCAGCGGCGCGCGCCTGGTCACCACCGCCACCTATCAACTTGCGCGCACGCGCGGAAAATATGCGCTTTGCACCATGTGCATAGGAGTCGGCCAAGGCATCTCCATGATTCTGGAGCGCGTTTAGCAGTGAGTTACTCTATGACGCTGCTCGACTCACTATTCCGCTGGGATGCCGTCACAAAATTATTCAGTGACGCCGCCTGCCTTCAAAGCATGCTGGATTTTGAAGCCGCCCTGGCTCGAGCAGAAGCCGCCGCCGGCGTAATTCCCTACTCCGCCGCGACCGCCATCGCATCAAAATGTCGCGCCGAAATATTTGACCTGGAAAAGTTGGTCAACCCCACCGCCCTCGCCGGCAATCTGGCAATTCCGCTCCTGCAGCAGTTGCGCGACCTCGTGGCCGCGCAGGACCAGGAAGCCGCAAATTTCGTGCACTGGGGCGCTACGAGTCAGGACGCCATCGACACCGGCCTGGCGCTGCGCTTGCGTGAAGCGTTTCGACTGATCGCCGCTGACGCCCATAAATTGTGCGGCGCGCTCGCCGAATTGGCCGACCAACATCGCGCCACTCCCATCGTGGGACGCACCTTGATGCAGCACGCCGTGCCCACCACGTTGGGCACGAAATTTGCCGGCTGGCTTGATGCGCTGGGACGCCATCGCGATCGCCTTCACGAAACCCGGCAACGCTGCATTGTGCTGCAATTTGGCGGCGCGGTAGGCACTTTGGCGACGCTGGGCGCTCACGGTGAAACTGTAGCCAAGAATCTGTCCTCGGAGCTGCAACTGCCGCTTCCTCAAATCCCCTGGCACAGCCATCGCGACCGCATGGCGGAAATTGCCACCACCCTCGGCTTGCTCACCGGCACACTTGGAAAAATTGCCCGCGATGTTTCTCTGCACGCACAAACAGAAATTGCCGAATTTCACGAGCCTGCGGAAGAAGGCCGCGGCGGTTCGTCAACCATGCCGCACAAACGCAACCCGGTCGCGTCCGCATCCATCATCTCGGCCGCGATACGCGTTCCGGGACTGGTCAGCGCCATGTTGGCCGCCATGCCGCAGGAGCAAGAGCGCGGACTCGGCGGCTGGCACGCCGAATGGGAAACCCTTCCCGAAATTGTGTGCCTGGCGGCGGGCGCGCTGCATCAGTTGACTTACATCGCGCCGAAATTGGAACTCGACGTCGATCGCATGAGTCAAAATCTTGAAGCCAGCAAAGGATTAATTTTCGCCGAAGCGGTTACTGCGGCATTGGGCGAAAAAATCCCCCGCTCACAAGCCCGCCAACTCATGGACGCGGCCCTCCGGCTAGCCGTCAATGAGAAACTCCATCTGCGCGAAGCCCTCGAACAGCAGAAGGCAATCAAGCAACATCTTCCGCCTGGCGATTTAGACAAACTTTTCGACCCACGCAATTATTCCGGCTCAGCGAGCCGCAACATTGACGCCGTGATCGCCACTCACAAGTCCCGTGCGCACACCAAATAGGGAGAAACGGTTTTGCCTTTTATCAGCTCCAATAACCTGCTCTTTCATTGCGAATGGAATGGCCCGGAAAACGCCCCGGTCCTCGTCCTTTCCAACTCGCTCGGTACGAATTTATCGTTGTGGGATCCGCAAATCCCCATCTTTGAAAGAGACTTTCGCGTCCTGCGCTACGATTCCCGCGGGCACGGAGAAAGCGGCGTGTCCCTGCGCGATTATTCCATCGAACTGCTGGCCCGCGACGTAGTCGGCCTGCTCGACACCCTGAACCTCGAGCGCGTGTATTTTTGCGGACTCTCCATCGGCGGCATGACCGGCATGTGGCTGGGAGTCCATGCCCCCGAACGCCTTCATAAGCTGGTGTTGTGCAACACCTCGCCGCAGATTGGCAACGCGCAAACCTGGAACGCGCGCATACTCTCGGTGCGTTCGGGCGGCACAAAAGTAATCGCGCCATCTGTGGTGGAGCGCTGGTTCACGCCCGAATTTCGCGCCAAATATCCCGAAACCGTTGCAAAGACCAAAGAAATGATCGAGACCACCAACCCCGATGGTTACATGGCTTCCTGCGCCGCCGTCCGCGATTTTAATTTCTGGCCTGAGGTCGCGGGTATTCGTACCCCAACCTTGGTGCTCGCCGGAACTCACGATCCCGCCGTGCCTCCCGCCGATTCAGAACGGCTCGCGCGCGAAATCAAAGGAGCAAAATACGCGGAATTGAACGCTGCCCACATTTCCAACATCGAAGCCGCCGACAAATTCACCTCGGAAGTCAGCGCTTTTCTACGTGGTTCTGATTGATTGATCTAAGGAGTTATAAAAATGGATGAACGCGATCGCTACGAAGCCGGTATGAAAGTGCGGCGCGCCGTCCTCGGCGACGCACACGTGGATGCATCTCTCGCCAAGCGCAACGAATTTAACGAAGACTTCCAGAATTTAATTACGCGCTACGCCTGGGGCGAAATCTGGAGCCGCCCCGGCCTTCCGCGCGCGACCCGCAGCCTCCTCACCATCGCCATGCTCGTCGCTCTCAACCGCGAAGAAGAATTGCGCATGCACCTTCGCGCCGCGCTAAAAAACGGCGTCACCCAGGAAGAAATCCGCGAAGCCTTGCTGCACTCCGCAATTTATTGCGGCGTCCCCGCCGCGAATTCCGCCTTTCGCATCGCCCAGGAAGTTTTCGATTTTAAAGGTTAGCTCGTCGCAGTTTCCATTCCTCTGTAGGCCGGCAAACGCCGCAAATGCGGTTCGCATTCGACCTTTCCCCCACTCTCCGGCAGCGCCCAACGTACCGTTTTGACGTTGCCTTAACCCAACATAAAGCCTATGCTGTCAGCACTATGCACCCCCCAGACGAATCATCCTTCCGGCTATACTCGCGCGCGCTCGCGATCCGCAAAGAATTAACTTACCACCCGGCAATTATTTGTCTGGCCGCCTTCTTGGCCCTCCTACCGGCGATCGCGGACGAATCGAAAAATGACGCAAAAACCCCGCAGGGTCTTGCGCCCATCCGCGCCTACATTTCCACCGGTTGGGACACCCTCACCCGTTCCATGAACGAGTGCGGCACCGTGGTGGACACCAAGTTGGCCGCCACTTCGGTGATGTATCTTCCCGCCGATTTTCCCGAGCCCGCGACGCTGAAGGCCCTGCAAAAAGAATGCAAGTTCGAAGTCAAGCACCTGCCCGCTGTCATCCATCGCCCCGGCGAAGTGGACGCCAACAATCTGAATCCTCCCGGACTCCTGTACCTCGAAAATCGCTATGTCGTTCCCGGCGGCCGCTTCAACGAAATGTACGGCTGGGACAGCTACTTCATTATTCGTGGCCTCGTCAGCGATGGGCGCATCGCTCTCGCGCACGGCATGGTCGAAAACTTTTTTTTTGAAATCGAGCATTACGGCAACGTGCTGAACGCCAACCGCAGCTACTACCTCAGCCGCTCCCAGCCGCCCTTCCTTACCTCCATGATTCTTTCCGTTTACGATTCAGAAAAAGCCGCCGGGCACGAGGACAAAAAATGGCTGGCCCGCGCTTACGCCTTCGCCGCCAAAGATCACGATATGTGGACGGTAGCTCCGCACCTCGCGGGTGACACCGGATTGTCGCGTTACTTCGATCGCGGCGACGGCCCCTCCCCCGAAAGCGTCAAGGACGAAACCGGACACTATCGCGACGTCGCCGCCTTTTTCATGCGGCACCCCGAATTGGATGATCACTATCTGGTGCGCAAAGAACCCGGCAGCGCTACTCCTCAAACTTTTGGCGCGCAATATTCCGTGCGCGTTTGCGACTCCGCGCACGACGCCTCTCCTGAGATCGCCAAAGCGCCCGGCCACGCTGAATGTGAATTCGTGGAAGACGTCGCGCTGGCCGCGGAATTTTACAAAGGCGACCGCTCCATGCGCGAATCAGGCTACGACATATCTTTCCGCTTCGGCCCCTACGGTGCCGGCACCGCCAACTACGCGCCCGTCTGCTTGAACAGTTTGTTGTACAAAACGGAAAAAGACCTCGAGCAGATAAGCACAGCACTGGGGCGTGGCGAGGAAGCCCGTAAGTGGAAAGATCTCGCCGAAACGCGCAAAGCGCAAATGCAGAAGTATCTGTGGGATGAGCAGCGCGGCATGTTTTTCGATTACAATTTCGCCAGGCGCGAGCGCTCCACCTACGCTTACGTAACGGTTTTTTCTCCGCTGTGGGCCGGACTCGCCACTCCCGAACAAGCCAAAGCCGTGGTGACTAATATCAAGATCTTCGAACGCCCCGGCGGCCTGGTCATGAGCCCGCATGAAACCGGCGGCCAGTGGGATTTTCCTTACGCTTGGGCGCCCAATCAATTGCTCGCCAACGAGGGCATGCGCCGCTACGGCTTCAACACCGAAGCCGACCGCGCTTCTTACGAATTTCTCTCCACCGTCGCCGAAAATTTCCGCCACGATGGCACCATTCGCGAAAAGTACAACGCCGTCACGCGTTCGTCGGAAACTGCCGTCACCGCCGGCTATCACGTTAATATTGTCGGATTCGGCTGGACTAACGGCGTATTTCTAAACTTGCTGCACGACTTACCCAAGCCTCTCGCGGAGCGCCTCGCCAAAGAGCAAGACGACGATGCTGCAAAATCAGCCGTGCCTGCGGCTAACCACAAAAATTAGTCAAGCTGTCGCGCGCTGGGATGCCGCACCGACTTGATAAACGTCACGTCCGGCTTGGGCGTAGCTCCCACTTGCGAAGCAACCCACGAGCCCATGCGGTTCGCTGCGTCATTCATCACCTCCAGGCTCGCGCCTCGCAAGTAATGATGCACCAGTGCCGCGGTAAAAGCGTCTCCGGCCCCCACGGTGTCGGCCACCGCGGTAGGAAACCCCGGATGCTTGTGCACCCCGTCCGCGGCCACCAGGAAACTTCCATTCATGCCTTCGGTCACGCACACCAGCTTCAAATCAAATTTTCGCAGCAGCCACTTCGCCGGCGCGTCTTTGGCATTCGCTTTGCGCCCCAGAACTTCCGCGACTCGCGGCAATTCTTCGTGATTCACCTTCATGATGTCGGCAATTTCAGCGGATGCCCGCAAAATATCTGCCGAAAAAAATGTCTGGCGCAGATTTACATCAAAAACCTTTAGGGCTCCGGGCCGCAACTCGTGAAGAAATAAACGAATTGTCTCGCGCGATCCCGCCGAGCGTTGCGCCAGCGAGCCGAAACAAACCGCGGCCGCGCGCCCCGCCAACGCTTGCCAGTTCGCCGTCCACTCGAAGTGGTCCCAGGCCACCGACTGCGCAATCTGAAATTTGGGCTGGCCGTCGCCGCCGATTTCCACGTGCACCGTGCCGGTGGGGTGCTTGGCATCTATCTGGAGGCTAACTTGCGAAAGTCCCAGCTTGGCCAGCCGGCGCGCCGCCGCATTACCCAGGCGGTCGCGCCCCACGCGGCTGGCCACCACCCCTTCGTCCCCCAGCAGGCTGGTCATATATGCAAAATTAGCCGGCGCTCCGCCCAATTCTTTTCGAGTGGCGAAAACATCCCACAGCAATTCGCCCAGGCCGACAATCGTATTTTTCTCAGACATACGCGCTTGCGAATCCTGTCGCGGCATTCTCCAAATGCCAATCAATCGTGCCCGCAATCCCGCCGTTTTCAAAGTTCATAACTGTTATTTCTCCTGAGATTGCAAGCTTTCGGCCAGTTTCAATTCGCGTTCCGCGTCCTCCATGCGTCCCATCTCGCGATACGTTTGCCCCAGCAGGTGATGCGGAATCGGATTGTTGGGGTCCATGGCCAGAGCTCGCTGCAGCGCGCGTGCGGCCAGTTCGGTTTCCCCTTTTTTCTGAAGGACTTTGCCCAGCAAGATATACGGCCCGGTAGACGTGGAATCCAGCCAGATGGAACGCTGCAAAAGTTTTTCCGCCTCGTCGAACCTTTGCAACCGCGAATACGCGTCCGCGAGCTTGTAGTATGCCGCCGGATAGCCCGGGTTGATCTCCAGTTCCTTCTGAAATTGCGCAATGGACTCCGGGAATTTCGATTGGTGCAGATAGATTTCACCCAAAAGCTGGTGCGCCTGCGGGAGTTGCGGATTAAGCGCCACCGCTTTCTCCGCATACTCAATCGCTACCGGGCCGAATTCCTGCCGTAGCAGCATGCGCGCGGTGAGCAGGTAACTTGGCGCCGACTCCGGAGCCACCGCAAACATCCTGGCGAAAGATTGACGCGCCTGCGGATAGTTTCTCGTCAGGATGTAACACATGCCCAGAATGTAGGACGCGTCCACATTGGCGCTGGCATACCAGGTCTGCACTTTTTCCAGAACGGGTATCGCTTCTTCCGGTTTCCCCGACAGGTAGTAAGAAAGTCCCAGCAGTTGCGTGGCTTCGTTATCGTTTGAATCCTGCGCCTGCGCTTTTCTCAAGTACTCCGCGGCCTTTAAGTATTCACCCTTGCGATAGTAGGCCGTCCCAAGTTCATGCGGCAGTCCCGGCATGGCCGGATGTTTTGCTTCCAGCTCCTTCAGCAGCGCCGCCGCTTCGTCGAACTTTCCTTGCAACATCAATTTCCGCGGCTCCGCGAAATCCGGATTCATTGCATCCGCTTCCTCTTTCTTCGCGGATTCGGTCGAAGATCCCGCTGGGGCCGTCGACTGCGGCATGGCAAAACCCATCCCTCCCCACTGGGGAGTCAGCATCAACAAAAGAACGCTGCTCGGTAATCGCAGGATCATCGTGAAAGTCTATTCTTAAACTTAATCCCACTGAATAAAAAAACGAGGAGCCCGTGGGGCTCCCCGTCTGGCGTTTGGCTGTGACGAAGGGTTTTCGTCGTGTTAGAAGGTAAACCTTAGACCGAATTGCAATTGGCGCATTCCGTTCGGAGCATTCGGCGAACCGTCCGCTTCGATGTCTTGCACGCGGCCAGGATCGCGGCCCGTGCAATCAACGCAAGTGTTGCCCTGCGAGCCGCTGAAGCCCAGTACCGGGTGGTTGAACACGTTGTAGGCATCAAAGCGGAATTGCGCTTTGACACGCTCGGTAAAAGCGAAGTTCTTCGCCAGTGACATGTCCGAGAAGAAGACCCGCGGCCCACGGTACGAATTGCGGCCTACGTTTCCGATTTGCCCGCAAGCCGGTAACGCGAATGGCCCAGAAACCGGCCGGGCCAG
>JALYLI010000161.1 GCA_030774335.1 Acidobacteriota bacterium
CAAATCGCAGATAAAGTCCCAGCAGCAATGCGATGGGAATCGTTGCTGCCAGCGTGAAGGTCGCCCACGGAGAAGACTTCAGCGCATTCACGATTACCAGCGCCACCACTCCGAGCAGAATGATCATGATCGCCAGCACCGCCACCTGCGCGATAAATCCGCCACGGCGACTGACTTCTTCCCGCGCAATTTCGCCCAGTGTCTTTCCGTCGCGGCGGATGGAGCAGAGAAGAATCACGAAATCCTGCACACACCCGGCAAACACCGCTCCCGCGATGAGCCACAGCGTCCCCGGCAGGTAACCAAACTGCGCGGCAAGCGTCGGTCCGACCAATGGTCCGGGTCCGGCAATCGCCGCGAAGTGGTGCCCAAACAAAATCCATTTGTTGGTCGGCACAAAATCGCGCCCGTCATCGTGGCGTTCGGCGGGAGTCGCCCGTGTGTCATCCAAAGTCATCAGGCGCGCGGCAATGAATGCGGAATAAAAACGGTACGCCAGCATGTAGCAGCAGCCCGCCGCCACTACAAACCAGGTGGCGTTAAGCGGCTCGCCCCGGTGAAACGCAATACCCGAGAGCGCGCCTGCTCCAGCCAGCGCCACGACGGTCCATGCCGCAATGCTTATCAAACGTTTCATAGTGCGACTCGCGGCTCCCCGCCGCATCGTATGCGAGCCCGCACAAGGCGTCAATCGTGCTCTGCGCGATGCGCCAGTAATATTCCAATACCGCATCAATTCGATTATGCTGTGCCGCGCGGTCTGCGTTCTTAACCGTGAACTTTCTCTTCATCGGGTGGCATAAATGAACTGTGTTAGGTTTTCAATGCTGATAACTCTGCTCCTGGGCATCGTCGGAATTGTTGGTGCGCCCTGTTCTCTTGCCGCGGACGAACCCAAACCGGCCGGCAACGAAACAGTGGATCCTTCCGGCGCAAACATCCCCACCCCGCGCGAACCCTGGAAACCGGAAGACATCATCTACGCCGAAGCCGCGAATCAATATCGCATCTCACCCGATAACAAATGGCTCGTGTGGGTTAAATCCACCGGCGACAAAGAGAAAGATACCCGCATTTCCAATTTATTTCTCTCCAGCATGTCGGAGAATCGCGAGATCCAGCTCACCCGCGGAACCGATTCTGTGTCCCAGCCGCGCTGGTCGCCCGACGGCGAATGGATCGCCTTCCTCAGCTCCAAACCGTTGCCTGGAAACAAACCTGATGCCGCGAAAATGCAAATCTGGCTGATTAATTCCCGCGGTGGCGAAGCCTATCCGCTGACAGAGCTGGCGCGGGCTCCGCGAAAAATTGAATGGCTCGACAAAAACACACTGCTCTACAACGCCGAAGAAGATCCCGCTCTCTACGAGCAGGAACAAAAAAGAAAGAAGGATGACTCAGAGGTCATCGAAGATGTGGACCACGCTTCTCCCGTCCGGCTGTACAAAATCGCGATAAAAGACAAAAAGATAACTCGTCTTACCAATAACACCGACTGGATCGAAAACTGGGGAGTTTCGCGGGACGCCAGATATGTTGCCGCGTCCCACGCAAAAAGTTTGCGCTACGCCTTCGACCAGAAAATCCCGCCGGTCATCATTCTTTATGATCTGACCACTGGACAAGAGAAGCAGATTCTCGCCGAGGGCCGCATTCGTGCCGAAGCCTTCGAATGGGCGCTGGATAATTCCGGCTTTTATGTCGCCACGCCTTTTTCCAGCGATGCTCGCTTCACGACCGCCAACATCACCATTGTTTATTTCTTCGACGTGTCCAGCGAAAAGGCCACGTCAGTAAATCTCGATTGGGAAAATGGCATCGGCCGTGACCTCCAGGCCGTACCCGGTGGATTTGCGGCTCTTCTCGCCGCCGGCAGCCACGATGAACCGGCAATCTACACGAAATCTCCCGGCGCGGCGTGGAAGCGCGAACCACTCACTGGCGAACACGCTCGTAATCTCGAAGGCTTCTCCATCAGCGACGATGGCAAGTCCATTGCTTACGCCTCTTCGACTGCCGGCAAACTGCCGCAACTTTTTCGCGCGCAGATCGCCGGCGGTAAACTTGTCTCGCCGATGCAAATTACCAAGCTGAACGAATCCCTCATCAAGGGCCGCGAATATGTCCACACTGAAGTGATTCGTTGGAAGGGCTCTAACGACCAAGAAGTGGAAGGCATTCTCTATTACCCCGCGAAGTACGAGGGAGGCAAGAAATATCCTGTTATCACCGCTATCCACGGTGGACCGATGGGCTCCGACAAGGATTTGTGGGACGAGAGTTGGGCCTACCCGATTCAGTTGTTGGCACAACGTGGCGCATTCGTTCTGCGCCCGAATTATCATGGCGGCAACAATTACGGATTGAAGTGGGCCGAATCCATTTGTTGCGGAAAATATTACGACCTGGAAACGCCGGATATTAACGCCGGTGTGGATTACCTAATCGCTCAGGGGCAAGCCGATCCAGAGCGCGTCGCCACCATGGGCTGGTCCAACGGCTCAATTTTATCCACGAGCCTGCTGGTCAACTATCCCGAGCGCTACAAAGTAGCGAGCCTCGGCGCCGGTGATATCGAATGGATCAGCGATTGGGGTAATGTGGATTTCGGACAATCCTTCGACGCGTATTACTTTGGCAAGTCGCCGCTCGAAGATCCCGAGCTCTACCTTCGCAAATCGCCGCTTTTCAAACTCGACAAGGTGAACGCTCCTATTCTGATTTTTCATGGGTCCGCCGACCGCAATGTGCCTCCCGCACAAAGCTGGACGTATTTTCGCGCCCTGCAGTACTACGACAAGCCCGTGAAATTCGTAGTCTTCCCCGGTGAACCTCACGGGCCGCGCAAATTGACTCACCAGATGCGCAAAGTGGAAGAAGAAATCGCCTGGTTCGACAAGTATTTCTTCAAGATCACTAAAAACGAAGACGAGTCCGTGAAACCCGGCTCCCCTCTGGATGTCAGGCTGCGCACCAAAACCATCGCACGCGATGGCAACGCGTACGGGATGACGTTTTCGGTAAAGCGGAAGTCTGTTTTGATTCCCGAAGTCGTAAAGCGTAACGCCCTTGAGGTCGGCCGCTTTGAAGTGACTCGCGCGCAGTTCGCCGCCTTCGACAAGAATTTTAAATTCGAGTCCGGAACAGAAAACTATCCCGCCAACGGAGTCTCTTTCGAGCAGGCGTCCGCCTACGCCGCGTGGCTCAGCAAAATGACCGGTCAAACCTGGCGAATCCCCAATGAAACAGAAGTCTCCAGCCTTTTTAACAAGAAAGACGGGGAAAACACATTGGATTATTGGGCCGGGTATGCACCGAATCCGGATGATCAAATAAAAATAAAAAAGAAATCGGCAGAGTTAAAAGGTCCGGCGCCGCTTCTGAGGCCAGTGGGCAGTTCTACCGGCCAAGGAAAAGAAGATGATGAATTGATTTTCGATCTTGGCGGCAATGTCGCCGAGTGGCAAATCGTTTCCGGCGGGAAGGGGAAGTTTACCGGTGGCAGCGCCGACTGCCCGTCCGACGCCAAATCCAATTGTGCCGCGGCTCCGGAATATGTAGGTTTTCGGGTGGTGCGTGGCGGTCTGTTGCCAACCTCCACGGTCCCCAAAGCAACGCCTGCAATGATTTCGCAGTGAGCCCGCTGCGACTCGACAACAGACCAGATTAGACCTTGCGGTTAGCTGCTTCGAGGGGCTACGCTTTTTCGATGAGCGAATTCACTCCCACGGCTAGAACAAAAGTTCAGCGCAAACCCGATCGCGGCACCTACGATCGCGAATTGATCTACCGCATCCTCGACGAAGCGTTCGTCTGCCAGATCGGCTTCATCGTGGATGGTCTGCCATACGTTGTGCCCACAAACTATGTACGCGTCGGCGACAAACTTTTTCTTCACGGATCAACTGCCGGCCGCCTCATGCGCAATCTCGGAAGCGGCGCGCCGTTCTGCCTCAGCGTAACGCTGCTTGACGGCATCGTGCTCTCGCCGACTGCCACCGGCCACTCTGTCAACTATCGTTCTGTGGTGGTCATGGGCAAAGCGGATCAAATTCTCGATCCGCAAGCGAAGTTGGCCGCCATGCGCGATTTCGTCGAATACGTGATTCGCGGCCGTTGGGCCGGCGTCCGTCCTCCAAGCGAGCAGGAACTTAAGGCCACCATGGTGCTGTCAGTCCCCTTGATTGAAGCCTCCGCAAAAGTCCGTACCGGTTTCGCGGTTGACAATGATGATGAATATACGGGCACCGCGTGGACCGGAGTAATTCCTTTTAAGTGGGCCGCACAAACGCCAGTAAATGATCCACGGGGAAATAGCGCAATCCCGGTGCCGGCGAACGTTGCCAACTACTCGCGGCCCCAATAGCGGACGCCGGTTTTTGGCAAGCTATTGCAGCACCACATGTGAAAAGAGGGCCAATCGTGTGTTCACGCCCAGGTATTTTATTTATCCTTACGATGATTGCTTGCTCTCACGCGGCCTTCGCTCAGACGCAGATTGCGCCACCCGGCGTCGTGCACGAAGAGCCTCCATTTCGCAAGAGAATCCACACCGGCAAAATGGGCGCGAAGATGCCTTATCGCCTTTTTGTTCCTCCCAAATATGATTCCACCAAAAAATATCCGCTGATTTTATGGTTCCATGGCGGAAGCGGCCGCGGGTCCAACAACGAAGCACAAATTTTGGGAGAAAACGAAAAGGGTGCGCACCTGTGGACCACCGCGGAAAATCAAGCGGCGTTTCCAGCGTTCGTGCTCGCCCCTCAATGTGCGCTGGGCGAGAACTGGTCGGATCCCGAGTTGAACGAGATCAGCGCACCACTACAGTTGGCTTTGGACATTCTCGCCCTCGTACAAAAGGATTATTCCATCGACCGTAATCGCATTTATCTGGTGGGCCAATCGATGGGCGGGCTGGGCGTGTGGTCTTTGTTACAGAAATATCCTGAACAGTGGGCTGCCGCAGTACTCGTAGCTTCCTATGACAATTTCACTAACGTCGCGGCCATTACTCGCGTCCCACTATGGATTTTTCAATGGGAGATGGACCCCGCCGTTCCTGTTGATCTGGTGCGCCAGATGGTTAAGGAAATCAAAAAGGCAGGCGGGCATCCTCATTACACCGAATATCGCAAAGTCAAAAATGAAGCTTGGAATAACGCCTTCGTCGAACCGGAACTTGTTCCCTGGTTGGCTGCACAAAAAAAGACCGCGCAAACTGAAGACGCCGGCAAATAGGCTTCTTTCCGGCTGCGAGCATGCTTGTTAGTTCTTTCTCTTTTTACGCTTGGCATTTCGCTCCATCATGCGCTTCACGATCAATCGAACGCGTTTCTCGTGAGTGCTGGCGTGCTTGGCCATATCCACATACCGGACGATCTGCCGGCGCAGCGCCGGCGTCAACGAATTGAAAACCACTAACGCGTGAGGCTCATCCGCAAGCCCGCCCGCCAGATCATGCGGCAAAGACGGATCGCGCGGTTCGCTATCCATTTGCAGCATCACTTCCACGGTGTCACCTGCATCAATGTGCAGCTTCCGCCAGATGTTGCTGTGAATATGCAGGCGATACGCCCCGCCGCCGCGCGGAGAAAGCGTGCTCTTCAGCGGCAAGCCTTCCACCTGGCCAACTACCGGTATGTGCGTAATATTTTTAACCGCTGCTTCTTTTGCAGCTTCTCGCAATGTCTTGGAAACATCACGCGGCACATCAACGCATCGCATGCTCCACTGTTTATAAATGCGCGCCGAAACAATTTGTTGTCCGTCAGGATGGGTGGCACGTATCAAGAAAGTTGAAACGAGCAGCGAAATTTCACTAGCGGAACGTAAGCGTAAAAATTATCAATGACAACCGCAACCGCCACCGCAGCAGGAGCCGCCCCCAGCACCCGATCCGGACTGCGGCGCCGAAGATGAACTTCCATTCCCATTCGGCGCGCTGAACACCGAAAGCTGAATCGTATTCTTGGTCCCCGCGCACTTCGGGCACGAAATTTCCTGCGTCTTATTCAAGACAATGCGCTCAAACTCGGTTTCGCATTCATCGCAAATATATTCGTAAATGGGCATGGCGATGATCCTTAAAGAATAAACGTTGGGCGGTCAAGATAGAACTATCTGGGGCTGGACGGACTTTCCAAAGCCTTCCACAGGAAAACACCCGTAACAATGCTGGCCACTCCGATGACGTACCAGACAAACCGGTTTCGCCCGGCGTGCAGCGGGGGACGTCCCTTCCCTCTCACGCCTACCCCTTCCGGACCTTGCGCTGCTGCCTCGGACGCTTCCGCCGCGGCCAATTCTGCCTCGCTCGGATCGAGTACAATCCGATACGACATATTTTCCGGGACTACCCGCACATCGTCATCGACCGCAACGATCAAAGAACCCCTCGTGCTTCGGACCAGCAACTGTTTGGGACCAACCACGGTCACCTGCGCAACCGTCGGCTGATCCCTCTCGGGTCGGATAGTCATGCTCCCAACGTGCAAGGTGAATGCTTTGGAATTGGCTGTTGAGAAAATAGCCGTACCGCGGGTTAGGCTGGCGGCAGGAGAGCTTTGATCCTTAGCGAGTACCGCGATGCTGGCGCTTGAAAGTAACAACCGGGCCGCCCCGGCGCGAACCTGGAGACTGCCGGTTTCGTCTGTGAGCAGCCTGTCGCCGCCAAATACGGTGGCACCTGAGGATACTGACCCGCCCCCTACGTGGGCCCGATCGGCGCTGATAATTGTTCCGAAAGCCGGTCCGGTCGCGGTCCAGCCCGGCAAAATCCCTATTGTTATGACCAGAATAGACGCAAGTATACTGCGAAGGTGTAACATGTCACCCGCTCCCAGAGGGCCTAGACACAAGAGTACTCAGTCAATTGCTCCCAGTCAATCGCCAACATTTAAGGATCTCGTCGGCGTGAAAGCCCCCACCAAACAATGAAGTTCGAGTAATGAAATTCCAGGCTCGCAGCTAAGCGCCTGTCGCCCAATGCCTATATCAACTCCCCCGCGATATTTGTGGCTTCTGCGGCCTGCCTGTATTCTCGCTACTGTGGGCTTGCTGGCTGTCGGTTTGTGGCCCTTCAGCCCATTCCCCCGGAATGAAGTCACATGGCTTCCTGATGGAAAAGGCGTCAAGTTTGGCGAATATGGATTACTTTTCAGTCCAGGCCCGCTATTGCCCGCTAACCGCCACCCACCCGCTGATTCATTTTGCAGCATCCGGATTCAACTCCAACCAAAGTTCACTTATTTCAAAAACTCAGGAACCATGCTTGGTTTCTATACTCCAGAAAATCCACTTCACTTCCGGTTGATGCAATACGGCGACGAGTTGCTGATCAGGAAAGACTTTCTCAACGAGAAAAACCGGCTCCAGACTGTTGAACTCGAGCTCGAGCACGTTTTCCTCGATACCGAACCTCTCACTTTTATCATCACCTCCGGCGCTTCCGGTACCGTCGCGTACCGCAATGGAGTGCAGGTTGGCGTGTCGACTCACATGAAGCTTTTGTGCGCGGATTTGGCCGGGCAGCTGGTGATAGGAGATTCTCCCATCACCCACAATTCCTGGAGAGGCAACCTCCTCGATCTGGCTATCTACCATGGCGACCTCACTCCGCAAGAGGCCTCGCGCGCGTCGGCGCAGTCGAATCAGCCCGGCCCGTCGCTAACTGCTCCAGCATTAGTGAACGGTAAAATAATCGCTCGATATGCTTTCACGGATGGCTCCGGGAAAATCATCCGTAACAGCGCCGGTTCCGCGCCGGACCTGCTCATCCCCGATCATTTTCGAACTCTGCACCGGCAAGTTCTCGTTTGGCCGTGGCAGGAAACCAGTGACAAACTTGAACTTCGCGACATTGCCATAAATATCCTGGGCTTCGTTCCTTTTGGTTTGCTGTTGTCGGCTTATCTACGAATAAATCACTCCGTGAACCGAACCATCTTTTTGACAGTGATGGCGGGATTTGCTATCAGTTTAACCATTGAAGTCCTGCAAGTATTCATCCCCTCAAGAGGCTCGGGAATTCTGGACATCTTTACCAATACACTTGGCACTTACCTGGGAGTTTTGCTGTTGCAGGCGCCGGCTACGCAAAATCTCGCGGCGAAATTGCGTCTTTATCCTCCGCGCGCAGACATGACCCGCCAACAGAAGGACATCCGCCAGCATCGCTAGCCCCCGTACTCCTCCACTGCTACAATGCATTCACCTTTATGGCCGATTGGAAACAAATCACCGCGCGCATTCGCCGCGCACGAACCGCCAAAGATCCCGCCGGCCAACTCGCGGCGCTTTACGAAAAAACTCACGACGCCATGGTGGCCTTTGAACTGGCTAAGTATTTCGAGACTTCCGCCAACAACGCCGACGCCGCGAAATGGTATAGCGCCGCCGCTGAGCGCTTTCGCCGCGCCGATTGGAAAACCAAAGCACTGGAAGCCGCGGGGCGTCTCGGAGCCGAACCGGGCGTCACCTCAGCCTCAGCCTTGACCACTGAAGGGGAGCCAGCCGCGGCGCTGGGCCTTCCAATTCCCGAACCGGGAATGCCGTTTGAGCAGAACGTCGCGGCATTTGAGTCCATCGTTTCTTCTGATCCTCCGGAAGCCGACAGTGACAGCGAGCCTTCTGCCACCCCCAATTCTGGTAGTGAGACGGTTGCGCCAACTACGGCGCCGGATTCAGACGACAAGCGCCGCCGCAGGCGCGGCCGGCGCGGGGGCCGCAACCGTCGTAAACCGGGCTCTGCAACCGAGCCAGGTAGCTCAATTGCGTCACGTCCGTCCTCGACACCAACTGTGCGCCGAAGCGCGTCGCTGCCTCCGGCGGAAGTTTCAGCGCCGGAGTCGAGGCAAGCTTCACGCCGCAGCATGCCTCCTCTCCCGCTGGAGACCTCATCGGATTCCGGTGTGCCAGGACCGAAGGGACGCTACGGTGATCCTGGCCTCTCATCGAGAATTTCTTTGTTGGAAATGCAGTTTCGACGCTTGCTGAGTTGCGAAGCCGTAAAACTGGATGAAGCGAACGCCGCGCCCGTTGGCCCGGGAGTCTTCGTCCTTACCGATTCCGATCTCACCAGTTACTATTACGTGGAGTCCTGCCAGACGTTGCGAATAGCGGTGGCTAACCTTCTTCGTGGAAATGCCAGCCGCCGCGGAGCGGAATCCATTACCAGGCAACTTGCCGAGCACCTCGGCATAACCGAAGCTCGCGTACCCAAATATCTCGCGGAACATTGCGTGGTCCGCTGGCTTCAGTTGGACGAGGGCGCATCGCATTTCGCCCACTTTGTAATCGCCGTGCTACGCCCGGTCCTCAACGAATAACCCAGGGCTGAATTTTTCTTGGGTTCAACCCATTTGCCGCAGATCCCACCTCCCGATTTCAGCCGAATAAACATAGGATTACAATCTTCAATTGCCATTCCTGTTTGACACCGGTAGGTTTGAAAACAGCCCCGTCCGCTTAGTGCCTTTTTTCACCCTTTAACCCCGGATTTCTACCGTTCACCGCAACCCACTGGTACTCGTAGCCGTTACCAGTCAAACTATAGGAGGTCAAAGACTTATTGGCTTGGCCAGTTTCACCGTGTTAGGTTTTTGTATAGTACTTTCGAGCTCCCGGGGCCAGTCGCTCACTGTATCGTTCGAACGACTGACGAGTCATTCTCAAGCAGAGCAAGCAACACGGCTAATTACTTAGTTCCCAGCGCAAAATGGAGGGTTGAAGTTTATGTCGAATCGAGTTGCTACGCAGATTTTCCGGTCCATGGATTGGGTCGTTTGCAAGACCGCCGGGATCACTTTTAACACCATTCAACATTTCAATAAGCGCAATCCGAATCCATCCGTAACTCCTCAATGGTCGGATAAGCCGCTGCTCAAATCCTGGGAGAAAACCAAGCCTACACTCGGATTCCCGCGGCAGACCGATTCACTCTGTCCCGCGTGCGTGAAAGAGGCGCGCGAAGCCATCATCGCCGGCAAAAAAGACTGGCGCGATTTGATGAGCGAAAAGGTCGGCGAAATTAAGGCGCAAATCGTCGAGCGCGACGGCGAAGTTTGGATGGTGAAAGATTGTCCGCAGCACGGCCACTATGAAGACATGATGGCCGTCGACTCCAAGTGGCTGAACTGGATCGAGCAGCGCTACCCTGGCCGCGATATTCCCGCGCACAATGACGAAGATCTTCACAAGCACGGCTCCAGCACGGTGCGTTACGGCCGCGGTTCAGTTCTCACCGTGGACCTCACCAATCGCTGCAACATGATGTGCGACCCCTGCTTCATGGACGCCAATCAGGTCGGCTACGTGCATGAACTCGGCTGGGACGAAATTCAGGAAATTCTCGACAACGCGCTGAAGATCAAACCGCGCCGCCAGATGTCTGTGCAGTTCAGCGGTGGCGAACCGACCATGAGCCCGTACTTCCTCCAGGCCGTGGCCCATGCTCGCAAGATCGGTTACAACAGCGTGCAGGCGGCTACCAACGGCATCGAATTTGCCAAGAGCAAGGAATTTTGCCGCAAGGCTTTCGACGCGGGTATGCGCTACGCCTACCTGCAGTTCGACGGCATCGGCAACGACGCCAACGGCCATCGCCAGATCGGCAACCTCTTTGACGTGAAATTGCGCGCCATCGAAAACATGCACGAAGCCGGCATCGAAATCGTGCTGGTCGTCACCATAGTAAACAACGTGAACAACGACCAGGTTGGCACCGTCGTGAAGTTCGCGATGGAGAACCCCAAGAAAATCGCTTTCGTCAGTTTCCAGCCGGTTTCCTTCACCGGCCGCGACGAAGACATCACCCCGGAGCGCCGCCTGCGTCAGCGCTACACCCTTTCGCATCTTGCGAAAGACGTCAGCGCGCAGGTTGGCAAGGTCGAACCGACACGCGACTGGTTCCCCATCTCTTTCATCAGCACCTTCGCTGGCTTCTCCGACATGGTGAAGGGCCAGGATTCGCAGTGGGGCTCGCTCTCCTGCGGCTGCCATCCCAATTGCGGCGTGGGCACTGCGCTGATGATCAACAAAGAAACCAAGGAGTGGGCGCCCGTTCCGCGCTTCCTGGATGCCGTGCAGTTGACGAAAGACGTTACCGACATCACTGACGCGGCTCGCGGCAAGACCTTTTCGAACTTCATGATGGCCATGGCGCTCCTGAAGAATTACAAGCCTTTCCAGGGCCCCAAGGGTCTTAAGCTGTACGACCTTTTCAGGAAATTCGACAAGACTTGGGCGCTGACCAAGGGTTCGGAAAAGAAATACGGCCGCACTTCACCCGAGCGTACTTATGAAGACGCCATGAAGCGCCGCCAGTCCGATCCCTGGAACTTCCTGTTCATCGCCGGAATGTGGTTCCAGGATCTTTTCAACTACGACTTTCGCCGCACCGAAATGTGCATCATTCCCTACGCCACCCAGCAAGGCGAAATTTCCTTCTGCGCCTACAACACCGGTGTAGGCTGGCGCCAGATCATCGAAAATATGCACAAGAATGCAACCGTGGCCCAGTGGTACAAGGAACACGGCAAGCACGAAATTTACGCCAAGGGCAAAGCCGTCAATCTGGATACCTTCGAACACTCGCTCATCATTGACGCCGATGACGCCGCGCGTGTTCGTCACCTGGAACACGACATTCCTTTGACCGCCTCGGAAGAGGACCGCATCCGCCGCAAGAAGGCTATGGCCGAGCAGGCTAAAGTTCGCGCCATCTACGAAGAACTGGTGCTGAAGAAGCCCCAGCCAACGGTCGTGCAGATCGGCAGCGTTTCGGATATCGCCAAGGCCGTACCGGCGAACTTCAAACCCGTTACCATCGCCCCCGCGAATGGAAACGGCAATGGCCACGCTGCAACCGCGGTGAAAGAAACCACCGAGGCCGTAGCAGGCGACTAGGCAAGCATTTTCAATGGGATGAATTTGCTGCCCCGGGCGGTTTCCGGGGCAGTTTCATTTTGGGGAAAGATCAACGCCAGATATCAAATCGCGGCGATGACTTCAATCTCTACCAATGCATCCTTAGGCAGCCGCGCAACCTGCACCGTTGACCTTGCCGGCGGGGCCGCCGTGAAGTATGTCGCGTAAACTGCATTCATCGCCGCGAAATCATTCATGTCCTTCAAAAAAACCGTGGTCTTGACCACATGATGAAAATTCGACCCGCCCGCCTCCAGAATGGCCTTAACATTTTCCAGCACGCGCTGGGTCTGCTGGGTAACGTCCGTTCCCGTCATCTCCGACGTAGCCGGATCAAACGCCACCTGTCCGGAAATGAATAAAAACCCGTTCGCGCGCACTCCCTGCGAATAGGGTCCGATCGGTTTTGGTCCACGGTCGGTTAAAACTATGTCTTTCATGGCGTTGTCTCCTTGGGAAAAGTGCTTTTGTCCGCGGACGTATTTTCATACTTTGCGCGAAAATCTGCCGGTACCCCGGGATGTTTCATCCACAGCCGTACAAATTCAGCCATATTCCGATGCGATTCCTGATCGAACGCGGCGATCAAGTCGTCTAGATTAAATCCGCTGCTGCGCCGGGCATCGAGCATGTGCCGCACCGCCTTGCGGAATATTTCCTGACCATAGCGATCCTCAAGCCCGTAGAAAAAGAGAAAGCTCTTCGCACGCATCACCGTCTCGTCCGTTTCCAGCTTTGTGCTTTCTTTGGGAACTAGCGCCAGCGCGCGACGAATCGATTCGGTGCGCGCCGTTGGGCCATTCAGTGCCTCGTTGCCTATCGCAGCAGCAAAAGCCGGAAAAGCTGACAGAGGAGGGTCCTGCTCATAAAAACCCGGACTTTGCCCGTAGCCTAACCAGCTTGCCGCCAGCGCTGGCGCTGCGGCCGAGAACACTTTTTTCACTCCGGGGCGTGGATCAATCACAGCGCTATCGATGGAAATCATCTCGCCTGGAATATCCTCATCCTTACCGCCCAGCATTCTGGCGTTCCGCGTGGTCCGGTCGCCAAAACATCCCGGCATCATCGGGCACTCCACTAGCCACAGCGGCGGCTCATTCTTACCGTTCGGTTTGTGATGACGAGAAAAAAATCCACCTGGCGCCTGTGCAACAGATCTTCCGCCGAACATCGCGTCGTAGGACGCCAGCGTTTTCACCAGCGAGTCGCTCACCGCCCGCAGGTCCCCGGCATCTTGCGCTTTTCGCGTCCAAAGATAAATCTTTTCTCGCGCTGTCCCGATCTGCTTGGTCACGTACCGCCCTGCGATCACGTACGGGTAGATGTCCGCGACTCGCTGTGTTGCACGCACAGTCAGCAGTTCGCCATGTTTGGAATTTTTGATTTTGTCGCCGCTGGTATGCACTACAAAATCCTTCGGCGCGTGGACGGTGAGATTCCATTTGGCAGGCGGGAGGCCGCCGGTCCCGAAAGCGCCCTTGGCGGGAAGCAGCTCCGGCGCCCACCCTTGTGCCGGAAGAAAGAAAGCATCAGGAGCAAAACCGAGATACTGCTCGTCACCGGATGCGCTCTCCAGATCCATGTTCACGCGCAGAATATGGCTGTCCGAAACCGTCCACGCATGTGCCAGGTTCAGTACCGTCTCTCGCATGTTTTCCGTGGACTGCACTGCCTCGAGCGCTTTTCCGTCCCATTCGATCGTCACATTCGTGGATTTGAATCGACGCCGGCCGGGCAGCCTCAGTTCCAACATGGATAGCGCGCGTGTGCCGGTATTCTTTAGTTGATAGTCCGTCTTAATGGAGATGTGCGGCGGCGGCCCTGGTTCGAAATCTACATCGATATCCTGTTTGTCTACCGTATATCCCGGGCCAAAGGACGCCGCGCATCCGCCGATAAACCCTGCACACGCAAAAATAATGAGCAGCGGCCGTGCGCGAAGGTAAGAGGAGCGGTTCAACGGTTCGATTGTAGCGGGGATTCAACAGTAGCAAAAGACAGGCTTGGTCCGTTCCGAAAAGTCGCCATCAGCCATTTTGGTTTGAAGTGCGCCAACGCGCTTAGCGCGGCTTTCGTCCACGGATGTGCGTAAAGCCAGTGCCGTAGTGGTTGCGTGCTGTGGTGCGCGCCACCACTTCTTTTTCCGCCTGTTCGTCGGTCATTCCCCGATCAATGCGCTCGAGGACCTGTGCTTCCGTCAGCCCGGTGTTTTTCAATCGCGCAATCTCCCCACTCGAAAGTGTCGGCTGATCCAGTAGGTGCCTTTGCAACAAATTCTGCACCGTTGCATCCGACAGTCCGATCAGTCGCAACGTGACCGCGTCGCCGCTGACACTATCAAGTTTGTCGACTCGCGCAATCTGCAGAATCTCCGGCTCCCCAAAACCGGCTCCCGCCAGGCTATTTACTGCGTCCGCACTCGTGAACGCCCGTCTGTTCTGGTGCGAACTGGTAACCAGCGCAACGCAAGTCTCATCGCTGATCCCCGCTTGCTTGGCGCTTACTAGTTGTAGCGTTTCTGCGTCGGAAGTATCCAATTTTTTTAGCTGTTCGATGCTGGCTGAGGACATGCCCGCCTTCACCAGCGGGCGGTAATCCGTCATCGGATGGTGTCCACACCCGCCCAAAAAGAAAAATGCTGCCCCCGCTAATCCAAGCAAGGCCGCTGCACGGAATGACGCGGTTCGCCTGGGCAGGTCACCCAATACTTTGCGCGTAAAACGCATGATTCATTGTAGCGGACGCAACACGGGCAGCTTGAGGGTGTGTAGTGGGCGATACCGGTGCCAAAGGACAGGTATTGAGTTTTAGCCGCTACAATCGTTCGTCGTGAAAGGTTATCCGGTTTGATAAACGCGTTCGACCCCGTGCACGGCGGCGATTTTTCTGATATTAACCAGAATGGTCTCCAGTTGGCGCCGGTCCACAATCTCCAGGCTCGCATCAATTCGGGCATTCAATCCATCAGGCCGGCTCACCAGATTTCTGATGTTCGATCCCGCTCCGCTTATCACCGCGGTAATGTCCGCCAGCAGCCCAGCGCGGTCCCGCGCCTGAATTTGCAGTTCCACCGGGAAGGTCGCGGCATTTTCACCACCCCATTCCACCGCGATACGCCGCTCCGTCTGATAAAAAAGGTTCTGCACGTTCGGACAAGATCGGGTGTGGACTGCCACTCCGCGCCCGCGCGTAATGTACCCGATGATTTCGTCGCCCGGAATCGGGTTGCAGCATTTCGCCCGGTAGACTAGTAAATCGTCATGTCCTTTGACGATAAGCGGTGCTTCGCCGAAGCCCAGCATGCGCTTGACGGCCTTGACCAGCGTCGGCTTTGTATCGGGCGCTTCGGATTCCGTGACCTTGCCGGGCTCTCCCAGCACGCGCGTCAAAATCTGCCGCGCCGAATATTTCCCAAAACCCACCGCGGCGTATAAATCCTCAATCTTCGAAAGGCCGTGGTCCGTCGCCACTTTCAACATATCGGCTTCCGGAATCTTCTTCAGGCTGCGTTCAAAATGGCGCGCTTCATTCTCAAGCAGCTTGCGTCCCATCTCTGTAGCTTCTTCCCGCTCTTCGAGGTTTATCCAGTGCCTGATTTTACTTTTAGCATGCGAAGACTTGACGAAGCTCAACCAGTCGCGATTGGGGTGGTGTCCCTTCTGCGTAAAAATCTCCACCACGTCTCCACTGGTAATTTCGTGCCGCAGCGAAACCATCTGCCCGTTCACTTTCGCGCCCGTACACTGGTGTCCTACCTCGGTATGCACTGCATAGGCGAAGTCCACCGGAGTGGCCCCGCGCGGCAACTCCAGGACCCGTCCCTTGGGAGTGAACGCGTAAACTTCCACCGGCGCGAAATCCACTTTGAGTGTGGACAAGAATTCGCCCGGCTCTTCCAGTTCCTGCGACCACTCAATCAGTTGTCGCATCCACGTGATGCGCTGGTTCTCATCTTCTGAACCAGGCTTGCCACCTTTATATTTCCAGTGCGCCGCGACTCCCTCTTCCGCGATGCGGTGCATTTCCTGCGTGCGAATCTGCACTTCCAGCGGTTGCCCGCCATGCAGCACTGTGGTGTGCAGCGACTGGTAAAGATTCGGCCGCGCCATGGCGATGTAGTCCTTGAACCGCCCCGGCACCGGATGCCAGATGTGGTGCACCACTCCCAGCGCCGCATAACAACTGCGTTCGCTGTCGGTGATCACGCGCACCGCCAGCAGATCGTAAACCTGTTCAAGCCCGCGTTCCTGGCGCACCAACTTTCGATGCAGTGAGTAAAGTCCCTTTACGCGAGCTTCCAGTTCCGCCGGAATCCCGCTCTCCACCAACTTGCTCTGGATGGTCGCTTGCACCTCTTCCAAAAACCGGCGATGGATCTCGGCTTTGTCCGACACTTCTTTCTGCAGCCGCAGGAACGCTTCCGGCTCCAGATACCGGAACGCTAAATTCTCCAGTTCATTGCGAACGTTGCCCATGCCCAGGCGGTGCGCGATGGGGGCGTAAATATCCGAAGTTTCGCGCGAAATTCGCTGCTGTTTGGAATTTTCCAAATACTCGAGAGTGCGCATGTTGTGCAGCCGGTCTGCAAGTTTCACCAGCACCACGCGCACGTCATTCACCATGGCCAGAAGCATCTTGCGGATGTTTTCGACCTGCCGCGCCTCCGGCGCCATCATGTTCAGCCGGCTGATCTTTGTGACGCCTTCCACCAGCCGGGCCACTTCCGGGCCAAAGCGCTCTTCAATTCTCGACAGCGGAAATTCCGTGTCTTCCACGACGTCATGCAACAGCGCTGCCGTCAAAGTCGTGGCGTCCAGGCGCATGTCGGCGAGAATATGCGCCACTTCCAGCAAATGGGTCAGATACGGGTCGCCGGAACTGCGCAGTTGATCGCGATGGCGTTCCGCGGCGATTTCATATGCGCGGCGAACTACCCAGGGATCTTCGGAGGGGCGGTTCTTGCGTAGTTTCTCCAGCAGCTCTTCGAGGCGCGCATCCAGTTGCCGCTCCGTGCGGTCCCGATGGAAATGCAGCGGCAGATTGCTGTGTGGCGGCATATACCTATTGGGTGTTGCTCCCTATCCCTAATTGTAGCGCAGCCGCAACCGCGCGATCAGCGCTCCCCAATTTCCAGCGGCCTGGGGAGCTTCTCGCGTCAAAGGCATTGCCGCTGACCTCTTTACTGGTATACGCTCACGCCCGAAATTAGAATCCGAAACCGAGGAATTCATGGTGATGGGCCAAAACGATAACTATGGAAAATCACTGCCGGAGCCCCAGACTGGCGGTCACGGCGCTGAAAAAAGAGGCAACTCGTTCGATCGCCGCGGATTCCTGCAAACGTCCGCGCTCGCCGCAGTTGCCGGAGCCGCTACATTGAACTGGCCAACTCGCTCCCTTGCCGACGCAGCCGATCTCCAAGCCATCACCGACGAGATCACTAAGCGCCATGACGAAAACGTCAAGCGTCTGCAAACGTGGATCCGCCAGCCATCCATCGCCGCCGAAAACCGTGGCATGAGCGAAGGCTGCGAACTAACCATGCATATGTTACGTGAAGCCGGCTTCGGACCAGTCAGCAAAGTCTCCACCGATGGTCAGCCCGGCATTTTCGCCACGCTCGACGCCGGTGCTTCCCGCACTGTCGGTCTCTACTTCATGTATGACGTAAAGCAGGCCGATCCCGCGGAATGGTCTTCGCCCCCATTCGAGGCTGCGCTCGTGGACAAGCCCGGCCTCGGCAAAGCCGTCGTCGGTCGCGGCGCGGTGAACCAGAAGGGTCCCGAAGCTACCTTTCTCTCCGCCCTGCACGCTATGCGCGGCGCCGGCAAAAAGCTTCCCGTAAATTTTGTTTTTGTAGCCGAGGGCGAAGAAGAAATCGGTTCGCCGCATTTCCCGCAAATCGTAAACCGTCCTGAGGTGCAAGCTGCGCTGCGCAAGTGCACCGGCGTATTTATGCCCTTCGCTTCTCAGGGGCCAACCGGTGAAGTAACCATGACGCTCGGCGCAAAAGGCGTCGTCGAACTTGAGCTCACCTCCAGCGGCGAAAAATGGGGTCGCGGTCCAAAAAAAGACATTCACTCCAGCAATAAGGCGCGCGTGGACAGCCCCGCGTGGCATCTGGTTGAGGCCTTGGCCACACTGGTATCGTCCGACGGAAATGATCCGGTGATCGAAGGCTTTGCGGCCAAGGCACGCCCGCTCTCCGCCGCCGACAAACAAATGATTGCAGAAGCTTCGCGGCGCTTAAGCGAAGCCGAAGCCAAAAAGCTGATGGGTGTCGAGCGTTGGATTCACGACGTGAATTGGCAGGAAGCCCTGGAATTATTGTGCTCACGTCCCACCGTAAATATCGAAGGGCTGGTCGGCGGCTACACCGGACCTGGCGGCAAAACAATCCTGCCGAGCAAGGCCGTTGCGAAAATGGATTTGCGCCTCGTCCCGGACATGACCGCGGCCGAAGCCCTCGCTTCTTTAAAAGCACACCTTGCCAAGCATGGCTTCGCCGATATTGATGTTCACATGAGCGGAGGTTACGATCCGACCACCACGCCTGCGGATTCGCAAATCATTCGCGCTTCCACCGCGGTCTATCGCCGCAACGGCATCGACCCTGTAATGCTCCCTCGCCTCGCTGGTTCGTGGCCCGGTTATGTGTTCACGGGAGATCCACTGCGTTTGTCCGCTGGACATTTCGGACTCGGACACGGTAATGGTGCGCATGCGCCGGACGAGTACTATGTGATTGAGTCCACCAATCCAAAGTTACAGGGAATGGATGGCGCCGCGCGCTCCCACGTGGAGTTTCTCTACGAACTCGCGTCTGCAAGCTAGCGCGAGACCGGCAAAATATCGTCGAGCGAAGCGGCGGTAAGTTTCTTGTCATTTGTCCTGACGCACCCGTCCGGGCGTTGGGTAGACGTCCGGTGCCATCATACGGGTGAAGTGCCCGTCCAGCGAAGTATGCGATGCAATTTCTTTCGCTGAGTCGGCCAGAGGTTCTTTAGCCCGAAGTTCCGGTGGGCCGATGAATATTTCAGATAGTTTGGCTTGTAAAATCATGAACCGCGCCGTTGAAAGCAATCGCCAGCGCTGGCATGCAAGCCTGAATAAAAGAGGGTCATTCTCGTCAAATGACCCTCTTTATATCTCAATCTGTTGCTGAAATTTACGAAGCCTGCTGCAATTGCTCCGCCCGCTTTTGCTTGATTTCTTTCACCTTGTCAACCAGCGCGTCGGCCTGTTTCTGATAGCTGGCCCGTTCATCGGCGCTCTCCACCATGTCGGCCTTCCGCCGATACAGTAAATTCAGATAGGCCATAGCGTCGTCATAGTCCGGCTTTATCGCGATCGCTTTCTGTAAGTAGGTAATTCCTTCGTCGACCATCTGCCCGTTCTTGGCTACGTAATCGTTGCGGACCGCGGCAGGCAGCGCGTCGCCCTCTTTAATCTGCTTGTTGATGTGATCCTTGTTATACGCCGTCCTCAGTTCCGCGTTCGCGCGAAACGCCAGCGTCCAATCGATCACCCCGATCCAGTAGTACGGCTCCGGATCATTCGGCTTCATCTCAATATGCTTCTGATGATAAGTCTTGGATTCCTGAAATTTTGCCGGATTAAAAGGCTGGCCACTCATTTGGAAAAGAATGGAACCAATCCCATCGACGGCGCTCAGATTATCCTTATCCTTTTCCAGCACCCCCTTGAATTCATCGATCGCCGCGTTCCCTCGGGTAACGTTCTCTTCGGACGGCGCACCCGGAATATACTGGCTGGCGTACGCTGTCGCCAGATACAGGCGGGCATTCATCAAGCTGGGATCGAGATCTTTCGCTTCCTTGAAGTCTTCCACGGCCTTGTCGTATTGGCCGTTTTTGAAATTGGCGACGCCCTTGTTCAGCAGGTCGCGGGCTTTCAGCTTGTTGCATCCCGAACCAGCCGCCACCATTACCACTAGCGCTGCCACCGAAAACCCACGGCGAGCGATTCGAACCGATGAAGCGTAAGTCATCGAATCATCCATCCCTGTAAGGCGCGCCCTGCAACCAGGGTCACGCTAGGATTCACGTCCGCCCTGCGAGGGGCATTTTCCACTTGTTAATTTACTGACCGGCTTCGAGTTTCGCGGTAATTAATCCCACTTTGTCTATTCCCGAGCCGCGCATCACGTCAATGGCCCTGGCGACGTCCATGAACAGTACATCGTTATCGCCTTTGACGAAAGCAACTTTCTCGGCGCGGTCCTTAAAGATCTGTTCCATGCGCGGTCCCAAACCGTCCCACGTAGTATCTTCGTTATTAATTTTCAGCTTGCCGTTCTGGGCCACCTGCACTACCACCGTCTTGTCGTTCATTTCCTGATTCTGATCCTTGTTGGGGTTGGGCTGCGGAACCAGTGTGTCCAGGCCCTTCGGGGTCAACGGTGTGATCACCATAAAAATGATAAGCAGCACCAACAAAATATCGATTAGCGGAACGACGTTCATTTCCGCCATCGCCCCGCCCTTACTTTCACCTACGCTCATTCCCATTGTGCTTCTCCTAGTTGCTACCTTAAGCCGACGGCGGCGCGTTTAAAACTTTTGCCCTGGCGCTGCCATCCTTGATTTGCTCTGTGATCAAGCCAACTTTATCGATCCCAGATCCCCGCATGATGTCAATCGCTCTGGCAACATCCATGAAAAGCACATTACTGTCACCCTTCACAAAAGCCACCTTATCAGCACGATCCTTGAAGATTTGCTCGACCCGCGGTCCGAGAGTGTCCCAATTTGCTTCTTCGCTGTTGATCTTCAACTTACCGTTTTTCGCAACTTGTACGACCACTGACGTGTCTGGCGGAAGTGCCGCTGTTGACACCGGACCGGGCTGGGGAATCACAGTTTCCAGTCCTCGTGGAATAGAAGGCGCGATCACCATGAAGATGATCAACAGGACCAGCAAAATATCAATCAGCGGAACCACATTCATTTCCGAGATAGAATTCCCATTGTGTGGTGCCGGCGCATTCGTTCCCATCGCTAGCCTCGCAATCGTGCCACGAGCTGCCGCCTAAGTGGACGGCTGTGTATTTGGCGGTGGGGGCGGAGTCTCGCGCTCGTGACTTCGCTCGGTGAGCAACCCGAGCTGGTCGACGCCCGCCGAGCGGATCTCGTCCACCACCCCTACCACGTCACCGTACTTGGCTCGCGAATCGCTCTTCACATACACCGTCTTGTCCAGGCGGTTCTGAATGCGATCCTTGATTTGGCCGGTGATATCTTCCTTGTTAATCGCTGTATTGCCCAGATAGATTTTGCCGTCGCGCGTCACCGCCACGATCACCGCGTCGTCTTTATCCGCGTCCTGCATGTCGCGCGGATTATTCGTCGTCGCCATATCCACGGAGACGCCCTTCTGCAACATCGGCGTCACCACCATGAAGATGATCAGCAAAACCAACATGATGTCCGCCATCGGAATCACGTTGGGCGACGACATCTGGCTCCCAACTGTGGGCTTGTACGCCATGGCCGGTTACTTCCTTGCGCCGCGACGCAGGATGAAGTAGTTGATCAACTCCATGGAGGAGTTGTCCATCTCCACGTCAAAGGCTTCCACTTTGTTGGTGAAGTAGTTGTAGGCCCACACGGCCGGTACGGCCACCAGCAAACCGAATGCGGTAGTCACCAGCGCTTCAGCGATACCGCCGGCGACCGCCGACAATCCCGTCGCTTTGCTAGTCTCGATGCCCTTAAAGGCGTTCAAGATTCCGACCACTGTGCCGAACAGTCCCACGAACGGCGCCGTGGATCCGATCGTGGCGAGGGCCGAGAGTCCGCGCTTCATCTCCGCGTGCACGATGGCGATGGAGCGCTCCAGACCCCGCTTCGCCGCTTCCACCACGTCTGCGTCGGACACCTGTTGCGATGCCGACTGAAACTCCGACAAGCCCGTGGCGACCACCTTCGCGATGTGGCTCTTCTTATTGCGTTCCGCAATCGCGATGGCTTCGTCCAGCTTGCCTTCTTTTAAAGCTCCGGCAACCTGCTGCACGAATACACGCGACTGCTTGCGTGCCGCGCTGTACATCAACGCGCGGTCGATCATCACGCCGAATGAATAAACGGACAGTACAAACAAAATCCCCACGACCACCCTGGGAAGGGTGCTCATCGTTGTCCACATGCTCTGCAGGCTCCAAGTGCTGGTGGTGGCCGATTGCAGGAATATGGCCGCGCTTACGTACAAAGTGGCTACCATTCGTATGCTCCTTAAATTGTGTTTGCTGAAACCGTTCTACTCGGCCCCTCACGCCTGCCCCATGACCGGCGCTACCGGCCGCACAAAAACACGTTCCAAATCCCGTTACTGGTTGAGAGAGAAAATCACGTCGATCGTGGTATCTACTTCCACCGGCTCGCCGTTCAACGTCGTGGCCTGATATTTCCACTGCCTGACGGCGTCCAGCGCCGCCTGCACCAACAAAGGGTGCCCGGACATCACTTCGAGCTGCTCGACTTGGCCATTCTTGCCGATGATGGCGTGCAACCTTACCGTCCCCGAGATGCGCGTCTGGCGCGCCAGCGGCGGGTATTGTGGCTGAACCTTGTTCATCAGTTTAGCCGCGGTTACGTTGCCCCCTTGACGGATACGCGTTTGCGCCGGCTTCGGGGGAGGAGGTGCCCCACCCACGCCGCCAATCACGCCGCCAATTACTCCGCCCATCTGTCCGCCTGCAACTCCGCCGACCACGCCACCTTGCATGCCCATCGAGCTCATGTCCGGCGCGTCTTCCTTAATAATTTTGATGTCCTTCGGGATGACCTTGGGGGTAACCAATTTCCCCGCATCCATCAAGTGCACTTGCGGCTTGACGTGCACGATTTGCGCGATCGGAGGAGGTGGTGGTGGTGGTGGCGGCGGTGGAGCAACAAGCAGCGTCGCCATCATCGTCTTGGGCAGCGCCTCCGTGTAGATCAGCGGTATCAATATCAGTACCGCCAGAAAAGCCGTCTGGAAAATCATGGAGAGTATGACCGTCCAAGGCTTGTTCGTTTTCTTTGGATTCGGACTTGAAACCACCATTTCATCAAACATGGTCCCTACCTCCTCCCGGCAGGTGCCAGACGCCCAGGGGCGCCCGAACTTGCACGGGTTTTACCGGCTGCAGATCCGGTACTTGTCGCAAAGCCTTGGCCGCGCCAGCGATTCCACGCCACCACCAGGGGTGCGGCAATGCCAAAACTGGAGTACGTTCCTACCACAATCCCTACCACTAGAGCAAAGGAGAAAGCGCGCAATACCTGGCCGCCCATTAGAAACAAAACCAGCACGGTCAGAAACGTTAGCCCGCTGGTCAACAAAGTCCGCGAAAGTGTCTGGTTGATGGACTTATTCACCACGTCCGCAAACGATTCGCGCCGCAGCAAGCGATTGTTCTCTCGAATGCGATCGAAGATCACGATGGTGTCATTCATTGAATATCCGACCAGTGTCAGCAAGGCCGCAATCACCGTAAGGGAAATTTCAAAATGCAACAGCGATAAAAATCCTATGGTGATCAAAACGTCGTGAAAAACCGCAAGGACGGCCGCGGCCCCGTATACCCACTCGAATCTGAAGGCAATATATACCA
>JALYLI010000162.1 GCA_030774335.1 Acidobacteriota bacterium
GGGGTGAAATAATCCAGCAGCGATAATGATGAGGTCGATAATTTCACGAAACAGTTTCCGTAATCCGCGCTGATCGGGAAGCCGCTCGCGGTTAACGTAGCATCGAAGTCTCCATTGCCCACAATCAAGTAAATATTCCCGGCGGAATCCGCGGCCGGGCCTGCCGCTGACATCCAGATACCGCCTCGTTGGCCGTTAGGAACCAGGTTAAACACGTCCGCCTGCTTCAAGGTCGTGGCATCGTAAGCGATAATCCATGAGGTGTACGCGCCCAGATCACAGTGCGATGCCCACGTGGTATAAATCACCCCCTTCACTTCCATCAGTGCCGCGCGTTCAAAATAAACCCCGGGGTCAAAAATAACGTTGCCGTTCACGCTGTTGGCTCCTAAGCCTGGATAGGCTGCCGCAATCGTGGTGGGCCCATTAAATAATTCCTTCCCACTGGTCAAATCCAGCGCGTGGATACGTTGGAAGTAATTTCCGGAGGCGTCCTTCGACATCGCCACTACGTATATGGCTCCGAGGTTGCGATCGATCACCGGGGTTGCGGTAATGCCGATTTCCGGAACAACCACATCGCAACCGCGGTCGTCGCTGGTGGTTTCCCCAGGCGGCAACGTCGAGGTAATCCATAAGGCCGTCGTTACGTCTCCGCCCGTAGCGTCGGCGTCGAATGCGTAAACGCTTGCATGCTCGGTCGCCACGTACAAAACATTCCTGTGCCCAATGTTCGGGAAGTTGACATCGGATAAAAATAGTGGTTGTGCATCGACCAGGCCATCTACCGCAAACGTTCCGCGTTTTCCAAAAGTCGCGGTCTTGACCGTCGCAGGCGCTAAGATCTTCTCCTGCAGGTTTTGGCCCAGGCGCATATTTTCGTAATGATAGGTGAGGACGTCCACCCCGGCATTCACCGTAAGGGTAGCTTCGTTGCTGGTCACGGAATTAGCGCTGTTGCTGACCACTACGCGGAACCTCGTACCGTTATCACCGGCGGTTGTTTCGGGAGTGGTATAAAGTGCTGAAGTGGCCCCCGGAATATTGTTGCCGTTTTTCTGCCACTGATAAGTGGGGGCTTCGCCACTCGCAGTCACCTGAAATGTCGCAGTCTGCAGCGTCGTAACCGACTGATCTTGCGGCTGAGCTTGGATGGAAACGCGAGAAGGGCCTCCCGCGCATCCCGAACATGCAAAAGCCAAAGCCGCTAAAGCACCGTAGATCAGCTCGCCATCGTCCAGAAAAGCTCTAAACTTCCGTAAACTCCGAATCATAAACCGGCGCTCCCCCACCCGAGGTCTATCATCGATTTCAATCCACCTGCTATCTTTTTATGATTGCCAAGAGGCTTTCCGACGCAGTGTTACAGAATCGCGATAGAGTCCTTTCCTTAGAGTAACATTACATCTTTTGCGGTTATTGCTGGATACCGAACAGGTAAATTAAGTCAAACGATACGTAATCATTCTTGAGCCGCACGGCTAGGAGATTATTTCTGAAACGTTTTCGGGTGAACTCCGGTGACGGCCCGTGCTAAAAGATATTTGCTGGCGTTCTAATCAGCGAGAGGAGGGTAGTACACCAGAGGGCCAAGCGCCAAGAGCAACGCGAACGAGCGTAATGATATGACTACGCTCAGCCTGCCCGCCCTCCTAAATGCTATTCGGAGACACCTTTGAAAAGCCCAAACGGAGAGGAACGATTGTGAGGATAATATCGAGAAACTGAACCGATATTTCGAGTGAAAATGCTCGCTCTAGCCCGTAATCCTGGACGTCGAACGCGCTAACTGCCTTTTGACCCCGCAGCACTCGACCAAATCACACTGCAAGCTCCCGGCAAGCAAATAGTGGTCGCACCGGGACAACCCCAGTAACTCCGTTACATTCTAAATAGCGTCCCATATACTGCTAGTTGGAACGAGACTGCCGGAGGCCACTGGGAGCCAGCAATTCCGGTTTGCTTTTCTGGCGTGGCTCGACCGGAGTCTTACACTAAGTTAGGTTCCATATAAAGTTATTGTCCGTCCGAGAATCCTCGTTCGACGCTCAAACCAGTTGGATTGATCTTGCGGCGACGTTTTTGAAAGCGGCGTGAAATCAGCGCTCAAAGTTGCAGGGAGAGTTTTATGAAGCAAATCACTTCGCCGGAAAGAACCCGGCGTTCTGTGGGGCATGGGTCGTTTCTAGGCGTCACTTTGTTTTTGACGCTCGCGAATGCCACTTCCACACGAGCGCAGACTCCGGCGGTGCCACAAAGCACCCGCGAAGATTCTTCCACCAGCAATCTCAGGCGCTCGCCCCGTGCTTCGGATCTCGCTTTTGACAATTATGCTCACCTCGCTGCCTCCGCACCGGACATCCGCGAAATCCTTCTCAAAGATACAGGTCTGATCGTCGAGCTGAAGCGCCTTTCTATACAAGAAGCCACGGATAACGGACAGATCGTCGACGACGCCTCGCTCACCGACGACGCTATCTTCAATCGCCTTGAACGCGACGTGAAATTCCGTTCTCTCGCCACTCGTCTGGTCCAGCGCTACGGATATTTGCTCCCGGCTTTCAATCCGGACTCGGTGCTTGGTAAACAACAGGAAGCGCTTCTGAAGGAACGCGCGCACCGCCAAGTCCAAATCGAAGCTCAGGAAGATGCCGAGATTGATGCCGAGGGCAGAAGGCAAGCCGCGCTGCTGCTCGCAGATAGATGCGTCAACGGCGAGGACTGCGCTGAACCCGCCCCCAAGAAACCGAAACGTCCTGCCCCGCAGCCAAGCCAGGGGCAGCCAATGGATCAGGGCATTCCCTCCATGCAACAGCAGCTTCCGTACGATCCTACAGATCAGTTGCTGCAAACGCGCGGCAATAGTTCTGATTTTTCCATTGGCGGTTCGTCAGGCAGCTCTTCCGGTTCTAAACAGTTGTCATCTTTGCGGAGCGATTCGGACGGAGTTTCCTCGACTTCCGCCTCTTCGAATGACAGCGGCGACGACCAGCGCTCCAGGATTTCGCAGATGATGTCCTCCTCGCGCGGCGGCTCCGGCCTTGGGAGCGGAGACTTTGGATTATCGTTGGCAGTGGATCCCAGCAGTTTGGGTTCAATGTCGCTCCCGGACAACGGGACGAATTCAACTTCGAAGAACATCGATCGCGCCCGCGTGGCTCGGGAGGCGCGCCGTAATGCACAAACGGATTTGTCGCCGGTGTCCATGGTGCACCGCCCTAATCCGTACGCGGACATTCCTTCGCTTTACGACATGTATGTGCAAGCCTCGGCAAAGCAGCGTCCCCTGGAGCGTTTTGGCTTGGAAGTTTTTCGTAACGAGGATTCCGATTTAGGGGATTTTCCTATCGACCTGCCTGCCGGTCCCGACTACGTGGTCGGACCTGGCGATGGACTGGCCATTGACCTGTGGGGCGGCGTGTCGCAACGCATCATGCGTGTGGTTGACCGGCAAGGGCGCATTTCGCTGCCGGAATCCGGCCCGCTTCTCGTCAGCGGCCATTCGCTCGCCGACGTGCAAGAGACGGTGCAAAAAGTTCTGCGCGCCAATTACCGCAATGTTTCTGCTGACGTTTCTCTCGCCCGCTTGCGCACCGTACGCGTGTACGTGGTTGGAGATGTCGCAGACCCTGGAGCATACGATATCAGTTCGCTCTCCACTCCACTCAACGCACTGTTTCGAGCCGGAGGTATCTCCGATCGCGGATCTCTCCGCAACATAAAACACTTTCGCGGAAACAAGCTCGTTGAAGATGTAGACGCCTATGACCTGCTTCTACGCGGTGTGCGCAGTCAGATGGCCAACCTCGAGAGCGGTGACACTTTGCTGGTCGCGCCTATGGGCCCACAGGTCACGATTGAAGGCATGGTTCGCCGGCCGGCTATTTACGAACTCCGCTCCGAGAAAACCCTCGCGGACGTCCTTGATCTGGCAGGGGGCATTCTGCCCGCTGCCGCCTTGCAACACATCGAATTGCAACGTCTCGTGGCGCACGAAAAACGTACCATGCTCACGCTTGAAATTTCCGCCAACAGCGACACGGAGGCCATCACGCGACAACTAAACGCTTTCAAAATTCAGGATGGCGATCAGATTCACATTTTCCCCATCACGCCGTACAACGAAAGCGCGATTTACCTGCAAGGGCACGTTCTTCGTCCGGGCCGCTACTCTTACAGCGACGGAATGAAAATTACCGACTTGGTCAAGTCCTACAGCGACCTTTTGCCTGAACCTGCAGGGCACTATGCCGAAATCATTCGCCTGAATCCTCCGGATTTTCGGCCGACAGTCGAAAGTTTTGATTTATCCGCGGCCCTCGAGAATCCTGCTACAGCCCCAAAACTGGAGGCCCACGACACCGTACGCATTTTTGGCCGCTACGATTTCGAGCCCGCTCCGGAAGTTTGGATCGGCGGTGAAGTGCGCTCCGCCGGAAAATACGCCACGTCCGGTCAGGTGCGTTTGCGTGACGCCATTTATCTGGCTGGTGGAATTACGCCCAATGCATCGCTTGATTCTGCTCAACTATTCCGCACCCAGGCTGACGGCACGCTGAAAATCTTCAGCGTAAATCTGGGCTCCGCTCTCGCCGGCAAGCCCGGTGATAATATTCTGCTGGAGCCTCGCGATCGTCTCCTGGTTCACCGCAACACCGCGCAAGTCGATCCCGCGACGGTGGACATCAAGGGTGAAGTAGCCAAGCCCGGCCGCTATCCTCTGACCACCAATATGCACATCGAAGATTTGATCCAGGTTGCCGGAGGTTTAAAACGCACTGCTGATCCTGTGAAGGCCAATTTGACGCGTTACGCGGCAGGAACTCCAGATCACGTCCGCAGTGAAAACGTAACTGTCGCGCTTGCCGCCGTATCTGCCGGCGATACCACGGAAAATAAGCTGCTGCTTGACGGCGATGTTCTCACCATTCCGCAGAATCCTGGCTGGAGTGATGTCGGAGCTTCTGTGACCGTGCGCGGCGAAGTGGCGCATCCCGGCCCGTTCGGAATCAAGCCTGGAGAAAAACTAAGTTCTGTGCTGGAGCGGGCGGGAGGCTTTAGCACGCAAGCCTATCCCTACGGAGCGGTGTTGATGCGCTCGGAAGTTCGAGAACTTCAAATGAGCGAGCGAGTGCAAATGGTTCGGCGTTTGAAGGAAGAGGAAATTCATTTGCGGGCGCTGCCAGAGACTGACACCGACCAGAAAAATGCCAAGCTGACGGCTCTCAGCCAAACGGAAACAACGCTGCAACAACTTCAGGTGAATCCCCCGATTGGGCGCGTCGTCGTGCGCATCCAACCGGACGTAAATCATTGGAAGAATACGGCGGCGGATGTGGCCATGCGGGATGGCGACATTCTGATCATTCCGAAAAAGGCAAGCTACGTCACCATCAATGGGCAAGTCTTTAATCCCACCGCCTTAAGCTATCGTCCGGGCCGGAGCGCCAGGTGGTATCTGGGGCAGGCCGGAGGGATGACGCAGCTCGCCAACAAAAAAGCTGTTTTTGTTATCAGGGCGGATGGTTCCGTCTTGGTGGCTAAGAATAATTCCGGATTCTGGGCCGGTGACCCTTTGAGCGCGACCCTAAGGCCGGGCGATTCCATCGTTGTGCCGGAAGTTGCGCCGCGCATCGGAACGAGAAATTGGCAGAATCTGTTCCAGGCCGGACAATTGGCTGCCTCCGCGGCCTTGGCGGTTGCCTACATTCATCCTTAATGTGGACTCTGTCACCAGGGCTATTTATTTGCTCGCAGAGCGGTCGCAAATTGCTTTGTGGTCTCGCGCTCTGGGCGGTCCTGGCCGCATGCGGATTCGCGCAAGAGCCCGATGACGCTCTGGATACGAAGTCTGTAAATAAAAATGCCAAACATGATTCAGACCGGAAGAATAACGACGCACTAGACGAACGCGACTCTACTGAGCCTCCGGTCCCAGCCCGCTACCAAGGTATCTCTCGCGCGGCCAAAGACGTTTGGATGGATCAAAAAGAAATCTGGACCAGTCCCGCACGCCTGCGCTTCGCAGATGCCGATTGGCTAATCCCAGCTTCCGGTATCGCCGCCGGACTCGTTTCTACCGATAAGGACATCGGCAGACATCTCTCCAACAATCCCCAAACCATCAGCCGTTATAAAAATATTTCGACTGCCGGCGCAGCAGCGCTAATCGGTGGCGCGGGTGGTCTCTGGCTGGCCAGCTTTCCTACTCGTAACGAGCATTGGCGCGAGGCCGGCTTTCTTGCCGGCGAAGCCGCAATCGCCAGCATTATCCCTATCGAACTCATGAAATATTCGTTGCGCCGTCAGCGTCCCTTCGAAGGCGACGGCACCGGCGCGTTCTTCCAGGGCGGTACCTCGTTTCCTTCCGAGCACGCCGCCGCTTCCTGGGCCGTTGCCGGAGTTCTTGCCCATGAATACCCTGGCACATTTCCGAAATTATTATTCTACAGCGTGGCTTCGCTGGTTAGTTACTCGCGCATCAAAGGCCGCCAGCATTTTCCCTCGGATGTTTTCGTCGGCAGCATAGTGGGAAACGTGATCGCGCAGAATGTGTATCAACGCCATCATGATCCCGCGCTTGGTGGCGAAGAATGGAAATCCATCGGGCAGATCGTGCGCGGAGATGGATATTTGTCCTCCGGCAACATGGGTTCGCCGTACGTGCCCATGGACAGTTGGATTTACGAAGCGCTGGATCGCCTGGCAGCTTTAGGCGCCATCGATAGTGGATTCGCGGGGCTGCGTCCTTGGACTCGGATGGAATGCGCGCGCTTGGTGAATGAAGCGGCCGATCAAGCGGAGGGCTACGGGGAAAACAGCCAGGCTTTTGGTTTTATCGAACAGCTGCAACACGAGTTTAGCTATGAAATTCGCGATATGGACGGCGAAGCAAACAATACGTTTCGTGTGGAATCCATATACTCCCGCACCGAAAATATTTCCGGCGAGCCGCTGACCGATGGCTACACGTTCGCGCAAACGCAGATCAACGATTTCGGCCGGCCCTACGGCGAGGGCTGGAGCAACGTAACAGGTTCGTCCTTATATATGAGCCACGGCCGCTGGATCAGCTACGTTCGCGGTGAATTCCAGGCGGCCCCGGAAATTCCGGCATATTCGCTGAGTACTCGTGAAGTTGTGCAGGTTGCTGACCACTATCCTGCCTTGCCGCCGGGATCTCCGCAGCGCGCCAAAAATGAGTTCAACCTGCTCGACGCTTACGTGGGTTTGATGCTCTCCGATTGGCAGTTCACCTTCGGCAGGCAAACTCTTTGGTGGGGCCCGGGCAATGGCGGCCCGATGATGCTCAGCGACAACATCGAGCCCATCCACATGTTTCGCGTTAGCCGCACCACACCGCTGAAATTGCCCAGTCTCCTGGGTTTGCTCGGCCCGATTCGCACCGAATTTTTCCTCGGCCAGTTACAAGGCTACAATTTTGTGTTCAGTCCCAATGGATTCGTGGGCCAATTTAACCGCGGACTCGATCCCGCTCCATTTATTCACGGTCAAAAGCTAAGTTTTAAGCCGACACGCCACTTTGAATTTGGTGTTTTTCGCACCACGGTGTACGGCGGCCCCGGTTACCCGCTCACGATCCATACTCTTCTGCGCAGCCTCTTTTCCACGACCAATGAACAAGTTACCGCCGCAGGAGGCAGCCCTGTCAAGCCTGGCGACCGCCGTTCGGGTGTAGATTTCAGTTACCGCTTGCCCGGCATGCGCAACTGGCTTACGTTCTATGGGGATGGCTTTACTGACGACCAGTTCTCGCCCATAGGTTATGCGGACCGGTCAGTGTGGCATGCGGGACTTTATCTTTCGCAGGTTCCGCTCGTTCCGAAACTGGATTTACGCGCGGAGGGTGTTTATACCGACAGCCCGCTCGGAGGCATGCTCGGGCACGGTTTTTTCTACTCCAACTTGACGTGGAGAGGCGGATACACGAATAACGGAAACCTGATAGGTAACTGGATTGGCAGAGAAGGGCAAGGCGCACAAGCCTGGACGAATTATTGGCTGAATGCGCATGACCGCCTACAATTTAATTTCAGGCACCAGAAAGTCAGCCAGGAATTTATCCCTGGCGGCGGCACTCTGACCGACGCGGGCGTGCGAGGAGATTATTGGTTTAGGACTAATATGAGCCTTTCTGCCAAGGTGCAATATGAACGGTGGATTTTCCCGGTGATTCAGCCTAATGCGCAGCGGGACGTGAGCGTTTCGATAGAAATCTCATTTCAGCCGCAGAAAGTCATGCGGCGAGCAAGCATGAATTCAGATTCTGCAACGCCGGCAAACGGAGCCCAGGAATGAACTATTCAGGGAGAGCTCCTTCCAAGAAAACTGTCACCGCCGTGCCAGAGCTTCCCGAGGCGTCCAGCGATAACGCCGCCGACAAGCACCAGAAGTCCGTCGCGACTTTCCGCCTGCTCTGGGACCACCGCAGAATGTTATTTAGAGTTGGGCTATACGCGGTGCTGGCGGGCATCGCGATTGCCTTGCTTATTCCCAACCGTTATCAATCCACCGCCCATTTGATGCCACCCGACAGCCAATCAACTTCTGGCCTTGCAATGGCTGCTGCCGCCATGACCGGCTCCACTGGCGCAAGCGCGCTTGGCGGCATGGCTAGTGATCTATTGGGGATGAAAAGCAATAGCGACGTATTTGTCGGCATACTGTCGAGCCGCACGGCGCAAGACAAACTTATCAGCCAATTCGATCTGCAGAAACTTTATGGCGCCGAGCGCATGGAAGATGCGCGCAAACAACTGGCCGACCGTACGTCGGTTTCGGTGGAGCGCAAGAGCCAGATTATTGCCATCGAAGTAACCGATAAAAGTCCGCAACGAGCCGCCGCCATATGTCAGGCCTACGTGGATCAGCTCAATATCTTGGTCTCGCAATTAAGCACTTCATCAGCCCGTCGCGAGCGCATTTTTCTTGAAGGTCGACTCGAAGGCGTCCGGCGCGACCTCGATACGGCCGAGAAAAATTTCAGCCAGTTCTCCAGCAAAAACTCCACCATCGACGTGAAGGAACAAGGCCGCGCCATGGTCGGCGCCGCAGCGGTCATGCAGGGCAACCTCATCGCTGCTCAATCGGAATACGAAGGACTGCGCCAGATTTACACCGACAGCAACGTTCGCGTTCGCGCGGTGCGCGCTCGCATCGTGGAATTGCAGCATCAACTTCAGGTCCTCGCTGGCAAAGGCGAAAGCACCACGGACCTGGGGAATTTGCCGAGCGAAACTTTGTATCCCTCGATGAGAAAACTGCCCTTGCTGGGTGTCGCCTATGCGGATTTATACCGTGAAGCGAAAATTCAGGAAACGGTGCTGGAAATTCTAACTCGCCAGTACGAAATGGCCAAAGTGCAGGAAGCCAAAGAAATCCCTACGGTTAAAATTCTGGATACGCCGCAAATTCCCGACAAAAAATCCTATCCGCCCAGGCTTCTGATCGTTTTTATTTGCACCGTGCTCGCTCTAACCGCAGCTACCATTTGGCTCTTTGCCGCGACGACCTGGCGGCAAACCGACGCGCACGACACGCGTAAGGTTTTTGCGCAGGAAGTCTTCATGGACGTGAGATCCCGATTACCAGCGTTTTTGCGAGACCGGTTTGGAGATCAGGACGGCGGAAAAGGTTTTTTGATCAGGCGAGGTGGCCCTGTGGGTCCTCTAGATAAGGACGAGAGTTCGGAATAGCATCTGGTAGCGCCGGCATGACTGAACCCCGTTCGATTCCGGATACGCACCTCATCAGTGGCCACCGCCTGGCCCGCAATACCGTCTGGAATTTATTAGGCAACGGCGCTCCCATCCTGGTGGCGTTTTTTTGTATTCCGCTAATCATCAAAGGCTTGGGCACAGATCGCTTCGGCATCGTTACACTTGTCTGGGCTTTGATAGGATACGCAACCCTCTTCGATTTGGGACTCGGTCGGGCTCTGACGCAGTCGGTGGCGCAAAAATTAGGAATGGGAGAGCATCAGGCCATACCTGTGCTCGTTTGGACGTCACTCGTGTTGATGTTCGTTTTCGGGCTGCTGGGCACCGCTGTGGTCATATCGCTCGCGCCATGGCTGGTGCATCTCCTGAACGTCCCCAACGCGCTTTCGCGCGAAACGCTGGTTTCACTATATCTGCTGGCGTTTTCCCTTCCGGCCGTAGTCAGTACGGCAGGCTTGCGCGGTTTGCTTGAGGCCTATCAGAGATTCGATCTGGTCAATGCGCTTCGCATCCCGATGGGGGTGTTCACATACGCCGCCCCCTTGGCGGTTTTGCCGTTCTCAAAAAGGTTGGTTCCCGTAGTCGCGGTGCTGGTTTCGGGTCGGGTGTTGGCTTGGGTGGCTCATTTACTGTGCTGCATTCTGGTTATTCCAGTGCTCCGAAGCGGAGTCGTTTTCCAGCGCACGGCCTTGGCCCCACTGTTTCGTTTCGGTGGTTGGATGACCGTGACAAATGTGATCGGTCCGTTCATGGCCACCATGGACCGTTTTATCGTTGCCACTCTGCTCTCGGTTGGCGCAGTCACTTTCTACGCTACACCTTACGAACTGATTACAAAGTTTTATCTCATTCCGGGATCTCTGCTGGGCGTGATGTTTCCCGCCTTCTCCACAAGTTTCGTGCAGGACCGCGCTCGCGCAGGAATTCTTTACGGTCGCACCGTCAAATATCTTTTGCTCACTTTATTTCCGTTGATCCTCATTATCGTGGTTCTGGCGCACGAGGGCTTCAGTCTCTGGTTGGGATCCGAATTCGCGCAGCGTAGTACCGCCGTACTTCAATGGCTGGCCGTGGGAGTGTTTCTAAACTGTCTGGCGGCGGCGCCGTTTGCGGTGCTACAGGGTGCCGGGAGGCCAGACCTGACTGCAAAACTGCACATGATGGAACTGCCCTTGTACCTGGTAACCCTGATTGGCCTCACCAAACTCCGGGGAATCGAAGGCGCGGCGATAGCTTGGACCGGACGTGTTGCAATAGACGCGTTAGTGCTTTTTTTCCTCGCTGGGAAATTTCTGCCGATTCATTCAGCTACGAAAATACAAACCCCGTTTCTCATCGTCGGCGCTGTGGCCATTTTGGGCGTGGCCACCCTACCAGCCACGCTCGCCGCCAAATTATTGTTTCTGTTCTTGGTACTTTTACCATTTGTTGTGGTTACCTGGTTTGTGTTGCTTTCTCCCGCGGAGCGCAAGCTGGTCCTGGATCCCGTCAGACCGTGACGTCCATGGTTACATCTCCACATGAGTTGGCGCCTAGGGACGCCTCTGGCGCGCCCGACGGAATAAAAAGTTTCGCCCGCCCCATCTGCGCCTTGTGCGGCGCGCCGGGTGTTCAATTGTACGCCGCCCTAGTTGACTGGTTATTTGGTCGTCCTGGAAGATGGGGCATGCGCACATGTTCGTCGTGCGACATCGCTTGGCTCGATCCGCAGCCCGTCGCGGAAGAAATTCCCATGCTTTACTCTCGCTATATCACGCACGACGCCCAAGCGCCGACGCCCTGGCTAGGTCGCTTACGCCACGCAACCTCACAATGCGTGTTGTCACGTGCAGGCTATCCGGTTGCACCCTCGGAAGCAGTGTTGCCACGGCTGTTGGCCTACTTACCGGGGCCCCGGAAGCATGCAAAACTTACCGTCCTTGGCCTACCGCCGACCGCCACTGGCACGCTACTGGATGTGGGATGCGGAAATGGCGAATTCGTCGATCGTATGCGCGCCTTGGGTTGGCAGGTTTCTGGGGTTGACCCCGATCCCGCAGCGGTTGCATACGGCCAGCGCCGCGGAATTGGAATCTTTACCGGCACGATTTCCGACGTTCCTGAAAGCGTCTGCTTCGATGTGATCACTTTGAATCACGTGATCGAACACGTCGCGGACCCCATTAATTTCTTGCGGGAGTGCCGCAAGCGGCTTAGCCCCAAGGTTGGGAAGCTCATTATCACCACGCCCAACTTGAATAGTCTCGGTCACCGCTGGTTTAGAAAGTACTGGCGGGGACTAGAAGTGCCGCGGCACTTCACGATTTTTTCCTCGAAAGGACTGCGCGATTGCGTGGAACGCGCCGGCCTGCATCTCCTTTCGATGTCCACCGAGACCCGTTTGGCTCCCATGATTTATCGCCAGAGCACTTGCGCGCAAGTAGGAGAGCTTCACATCGCAGACCGAACCGCGTTCCAATTCAATATCAAGATAGCCGCGCACTTTTTTCGAATGCTCGAATCTTTTGCGGTCCGCCTGGGTAGCAATGTTGGCGAAGAGATTTTTTGTACTTGCGAAAGACCTGCGGAAACGTACTAGGTGATGGTAAGCGGCGACCAAACTTCAGCGAGCGACATGACCATTCGTCTTGAATCGGTGATGCTTAGGCCGCAGAACGAAAACTGTGCAGCGCCCGACGCCACCCCGATCCCGCCTGAGAGGCAGACGACCTGCGCTGTTATCGTCACTTATCATCCAGATGCAAACCTTTTTGGCCGCCTTGAAAAAATCGCCCCTCAGGTTCACCGCACTGTAATCGTCGACAATGGCTCATCCGAGCAATCCGTAATCCACCTGAAAGATATCGCCGCCCGACTAGGCAGCCACCTAATTCTAAATCCGAGTAATGAAGGTATCGCGCGCGCTCTGAATCGCGGTGCCGACTGGGCCATCTCAGAAGGCTATGCATGGATGCTCATGCTGGACCAGGACACCACTGTTGCGCCGGACATCGTCGAATCACTGGCTGACATCGTTCGCCATGATCCGTGGCCCAAAAACCTGGCGGTCATCGGATCCAATTACACGCACAAAATGACTGGACAACTGAACGCCGCGTTCCAACCGCACGATGATTGTGCCTCCAACGAAATGATCAGCGTGCTCACTTCCGGAAGTTTGCTTTCGTTGGTCGTTTACCGTGTCCTTGGACCCTTTCGTGACGACTTCTTTATTGATTGCGTGGATCATGAATACTGTCTTCGAGCCCGTTCGCACGGTTTTCGTGTGTTGATGACTTCCAAACCGGTCATGACCCACGGCATCGGCCACTTCACCGAACATCGATTGCTCGGTAAAAATGTGGGCACTTCCAACCATAATCCTGCGAGACAATATTTCATGTCGCGAAATTCTGTTATCCTTGCCAAGAAATATCTGCGGAAGGAACCTCGCTGGATGCTGAATTATTTGCAGATGTGGCTCAAAGCTACCGTGATCCTCTGTCTATTCGAAGACAAGCGCATTCCAAAAATTAAGAGCATTGTCCGCGGCTGTATTGACGGATTTTTGGGGCACATGAACACGCCAGGATAATGCATCTTCCTGCTCGGCCTGGCGGGCAAGATACTTCGATTTGTGTGGAGATATGGCGGAAATAACCTCAACCCGCTGGTGGGATTCTCAATTAATTGGGCAACTGCATATCATGGCGGCGATTGCCGTGTTGCCATTGCTGATTCGCATGGCCTGGCAAGAAGACCTCACTTGGTTGGGCGGGGTTGTCTTGGGATTGGCTGTGTGCATCTTAACGGCTGTGCGCTGGCCGTATGGAGCGTTGTTCGTATTGGTTGGCATGAGCGCCATGCCCGTTTATTTCATCGAGTTATTCGGATGGAAGGCAAGGCCCGAGCACTTCGCCGCTGCGATCGTGCTCGGCGCCGTTTGCATCCGGCTTTTTACCCGGAAGCTCGACCTGCGAGTGAACAAATTGGACTACTGGGTCTTGGGATTCATCCTAGTAAATTTCGTAAGCTCCGCGGTGGGGTCCACGGCCCCCGCTTCAACTTTGCGGTGGGCCCTGCAAAATAGCCTCGCGGTCATTCCCTATTTTCTGATTCGCGCATTAGTGCTGGATTTAGAAACTCTACGCAAGGCTGCCCGTATTCTTCTGGGCGTAGGTATCGCCGAATCGGCCTACGGAATCATTTGCTATGTATCGCACTACGCCTTCGGCACCACTTTTGGCATGTCCGTCGGACAATATTTAGTCGACGTGGCCGCACCCTATGGCTCGATGTACGAGCCCAACCTTTTCGGGGCCTACGCGGGGTGTGGCGCCATTCTGTGTCTATCCAGATATCTGCTCGGACAATCGCGATTTTTCTCGGCAATTGGTTTCCTGATTGCTGCGGTGGCCACCGTGCTGAGTTACTCCCGCGCGGCGCTCCTCGCACTTATTTTCGCCAGCATATGGGTCTTCTGGAAAGCCCGTCATTCCACCCACAGCGGCGGCCGGAGTAAGGTCCTCACGCCGGCGCTCGCGTTTCTGTTTATTTTCGTCGTAGCTCTTTATGCAGCTGGTGGAACGTTGCAAAAAAGGTTCGAGAATCTTTACTACGAAGGGCTAACCGAAGAAACTGTCTTGTCGAGATTTTTAGTTATCCAAGAAGCGCTCATGGAAATTCCCGGACACGTCTTGCTGGGCAACGGCACGGCCAGTTTTAACCTGTCTTTTGATTGGAATCGGTACATTCCAGCCTGGGCCAGCGACAAAACCTGGATAGGAAATGCGCCCGTGCGCATCCTCCACGATACTGGTTTGGTAGGGCTGGTGATCTTTGGAGGCTTTTTCGTGTCAGTGTGGTTGAAGACCCGCCGCCTGACGAAAGGTAGTGCTATCCCGGATAGCCTGGTTTTGGGGCTTGTTGCCGGAACGCTTCTTTTTGCTATGACCTTTCAATTGACGGACGGAACCATTCTGGCGTTTTTTTGGGTTCATCTGGGCTATTTAGCTTCAGCAGCAATTTTGTGCAACGATGCGGGCGCTGTGACCGAACACGCGCTAACAAGTTAAAGCAAAAAGGGAATTATTTTGTCCAACCGTTGTCAATTGGTACCGACTTTCGCTCGTCGATCCTTGGTGAACCGTTTGCTCACTGGGAAGGCCAGTGCGGTTTTGGCTGCCAGGCATGCCCGGCCCTGATGCAGCCCGGCCAATTGCCAAGGGAGTATAGGAACTGATCGTAGCGGCTAGACTGTGGGCCAATCCTTATCAATTTCTTGGCCCCATGAGGCGGTTTTTCCGTACGCGTCGCTTTCGCGGATTTGAAGAACGCTACGCCGCTTGCAAGACAATTGCGGACATCGGCGGCGACTCCAGCATCTGGGACATGATTGGCCGCACACACGGCGTGACGATCGTAAACGTCTGGGCGCCTCCGGATCGTAGTCCGCTTCCCTTTGTACTCGGAGATGGCTGCCGGCTGCCTTTCGCGGATCACTCCATAGATTTAGCATTTTCTAATTCAGCGATAGAGCATGTCGGTGATTTTGCGCACCAATCCAGATTCGCGACAGAAATGCTACGCGTGGGCAAAAAGATCTATTGCCAGACTCCTTGCCGCTTGTTTCCCATCGACCCGCACCTATCCGCTTTTTTTCTACATTGGCTGCCGCGCAGCTGGCTGACCCCCACAGTGCTCCGCTACTTCACATTTAACGGTTGGCTCTCTCGCGGCGCGTACGACTATTGTGTTACGTGGCTGTCAAAAGCCCAACTGAGGCAGATCTTCCCGAATTGCACCATTGAGACGGAAAGATTTTTAGGTCTGCCAAAATCTTTTGTCGTCACATCGTGAAAACTTGTATTGCTGGGTATCTCCGGGATGTTGCTGGTTTGGTCGTGCGCCAAGGTGCTAAGCTGTCTTAGATTTGCACTTCTCAAGGGCACCTTGACTCACGGATGAGCGCTGTTTTGGCTAACAGAAATACGAGGACGCCAAGTTATGTCTAACTGGAATGCTCTGGCGGAACTCGATCCATTGTGGACCATCCTGTCCGATCCCCACAAAAAATTCGGCAAGTGGGATTCTGCGGAATTCTTCGATACCGGCAAACACGAAGCGGAGCGCGTTCTAGCGATGTGTAACCGGCAGGGCTTCCGTATCAATTACGGCCGGCTTCTCGATTTTGGTTGCGGCGTAGGTCGAATGACCCGGGGATTCTCTGCTGAATTTAGGTCCTGCACTGGCATCGATGTGTCAGAAACAATGGTAGGTTTGGCGCGGCAGTTTAATTCCGACTGTCCGCACTGTGAATTTATTGCTAGCGAATCCGCGGCCCTCCCTTTCGCCAACAACAGCTTCGACTTCATCTTCTCCGTTCTCGTCCTTCAGCATTTACCCACCAGAGATTCGATCTTGAACTGCATCGCCGAGTTTGTTCGTGTTGCGAAAGACGGGGGCGCCATTGTGTTTCAGTTGCCGATACAAGTGCCCGCGCGGCGGCGCATTCAACTTCGCCGAAGGCTCTGGTCGTTACTTTCGGCGCTAGGTATATCTCAACGTTGGCAATTCAGGAGTCTTGGCCTGACTCCCATACAGATCAATGGCATAGCCAGAGCAAAGGTCGAACGCTTTCTCGCCGAGAGGGGTGCGCGTGTTCATGCCGTCGAGCGATACGACGCTCAGGAGGGCGAATTTCACAGTAATTATTACTTAGCCGTAAAAAGTAAATGAACGCGAACGGCCAGTATATTTGCAAACACCTCCTGAAGAGCTTGCGACGCGTCTGCATTACACCCGAATCACACTCTTTGCGCGGCGGAATAATCTCTTTGAGATCTGGCTAGCGAGGAAGCGCGGCATCGTGCAGACTTAAAATCTGCATGTTGATGCTGAACAGATGACCAATTACGACCTCGCTGTGGCTTATCGCATTTACCCTAAGGTCTCAAGGCCTGCGCTAGGGCTGCCTTTCAGCGACGATAAGTTGCGCCTCTCCGAAATTTGCCTGCGTTCGCTCAAGGAATCACTTGGTAACCTGCGCGCCAAGATTTGGGTGGTCCTTGACGGATGCCCCGAAGACTACGCCAGTCTCTTCTCGAAATATTTCGATGCACAAGATTTGGCGCTACTGCGCCTGCCGGGCGTCGGTAATCGAGCAACCTTCAGCACGCAGCTCGACATTCTCTTGAAGCAAACCGATAGCGACATCGTCTATTTCGCTGAGGATGATTATCTTTACCTACCCAATCACTTCCACCGCATGATTGACTTTTTGCGGTCTAACAACGATGTGCATTTCATTTCTCCTTACGATCATCTCGATTGCTACACTTGCGAACTCCACCGTTTTCCTAAATGGATTCGCGTCCACGCCAATCATCATTGGAGAACGGCAGCCTCCACCTGCCTCACCTTCCTGACGCGCAAGTCCACGCTTCAAAAAAAGCAACTCGTCTTTCGCACGTATACCTGGCGGAACCATGATTGCAGCTTGTGGCTCAGCCTCACCAAGCATGCTCTATTCGATCCGTTGGAATTTATGCGCTACGCTGCACGTGAGCCGCTGTTCGCAAAAATGATCACCAAATCCTGGCTCTACGGATGGCCCCAGATTCTCTTTGGAACTCGCATGAAACTGTGGGTGCCGGTTCCCGCTTTTGCAACTCATCTGGACAGCAATGCTCTGTCTCCTGCGACGGATTGGATCACAATGATGAACGGACTCGGCTCCAGTGACGGCCAAACTGCTTCAGCATCGCGCGAGCAACCCATCGATCAATCCTCGTTGCATCTTCACGGTCGCGGGCGCTAATTTTGGGCGCTCGTTGCACCGTCATCGTGCTGAACTACAATGGCGAACAATTGTTGCCGGCCTGCCTTGATAGTCTCGCGCGTCAAACCGGCATGCCCGCCGAGACCATCGTGGTCGACAACGCTTCGACGGACGGCTCCGCCACTCTCGTCTCCGAGAATTACCCATGGGCTCGTTTTCTAGCCCTCGATCAAAATTATGGCTTCAGCGCTGCCAATAACGTCGCGCTCCGGGAAGCACTCGCGAGCGGCAGCGAATATGCCCTTTTATTAAACAACGACACCTATGTAGCCGCCGATTGTGTGTCGCAAATGGTTGCGGTGATGCAAACCGACCCACGCATCGCCGCTGTCTGCCCCAAAATTTATTTCGCTGAGAACCCCAATGTGCTCTGGTACGCCGGCGCTAACTTCAATATTTGGACCGGTCGCGTGGCCACGCGTGGTTGGAAACAGTTCGATGACGGCACGTTCGACGATGCTACTGAAATTAGCCAAGCCACCGGATGTGCCATGCTCCTCCGCTGTGCCGCCCTGCGCGACGTCGGTCTGTTCGATGAAAAGTTTTGGGCCTACGTCGAGGACTTGGATTTGTCGGTTCGCCTCCGCCGCAAAGGCTACCGGCTATCCTACGCTCCAAGCGCACGCGTGTGGCACTGGGATGGGGCCACCGTCAAATCGCTCGGCTCCGGAAGTCAGGAATTTCGCCAGTATCTCAGCACCCGCAACCTGCTGTTCCTCGCACGCAAGCACATACGCTGGTGGCAAATCCCCACCTTTTTCGCGGGTTTTCTTCTCACTCACGTCGTTTTTTACTCCGCCGTGCGTTTGTGGCGCAGGGATTTTCGCGCTTTTTTGGCGATCTACAAAGGGATCAGCCACGGTCTGCAGCCCTCCCTCCATGGCGGCATGCAGTTTGCTGTCAGAAAGCCTTGAACGGTAGACTTGTTAAACAACTATGTGCACTGGTTGTTTTGTTAATCTACGCACGTGTGGCAGATTCGCCAAAGCTGTGGACGCCAGGTTGCCTGCCTCCGAACTCGCGGAGAAGTGAGTGGCTTTGGAAACAGTGGAGTACCTCCGACGCGCGACACATGGTCGCGGAATTCGGCGGTAGGTATAAAGTGGATCGCGGGGCCCTTGCGGCCGTGTCCACCCGGAAGAGATTCGACCGTCGATAAAAGCGAGCAGCACAAATGAATTCTGAGAATTAGCTTGGTTCAAATCACGCCATCAACACACGTTGCAAAAGCGGACGCCAGAAGTGCGGACGCCGCTGCTCTGGCAGCACTGGTCAAGTTCGGACCCTGGAAGCGACGCATCATTCGTTTAATTGAAGCGTTTGCCAAGCCGGTGATAAACGCGCTCGACCGGCTGAAACCCGCTTCTCCTCTTACTGAAGAAATCCGCAACATTGTCGTAATCGAACTCTGGAATCTCGGCGATATTGTGATGCAAACGCCCTTCCTGATTAATCTGCGCATTCACTATCCCCAAGCGCGCATCATCCTGCTTACCAGCCCCAAAATTGTTCCTCTCATCGCCAATCAGGGATTGGTGGACGAAATAATCGAAGTGCGCGCCCCTTGGGCCCAGCATTATTCGCGCTGGCGTAAATACAATCCATTTTCGACCCAATGGTCCAGCCTTCTCGGCGTCTTACATTCGCTGCGCGCCCTCCATTTTGATTTGGCGTTCTCCGCCCGGGCCGACTTGCGCGACAATTTTATTATGTGGCTTCTTAATGCCCGTCGCCGGGTGGGCTATTCTTTCGGTGGCGGCGGGTGTTTTCTGACGGATGCCGTCGTGCCCGATCTTCGCAATCCGCACTTTTCCCATCGTTGGCTGCGGCTGCTCGAACATCTGGGCAAACCCATTCGCGAACGCCAGCCGCGCTTGCACGTTTCCAAGGAAGAGCAACTCTCGGCCACGAAATTATTGGAAGACCGCGGCGTCCGTAGCGGAGATTTTCTTCTGGCCGTGCATCCCGGAGCTCGAAGCAGCAATCGGCAGTGGGGCGAGGCGCACTTCGAGGAAGTTGCCGAACGCCTGCTCGATAAATTTCCCGTCAAAATTATCTGGTTTCAGGATCCTGGGCAAGAAGCGACTGCGCCCGCCGTGAGTAATGTCATACCCCTGTCCTTACCACTCAAGGATTTTGTGGCCGTGCTGCATCAATGCGGGATGTTCGTGTGCAATGACAGCGGCCCTATGCACATCGCTACCGCTCTGAATGTGCCGGTGGTCGTTGTTTTCGGCCCCACCGAGCCTGCGTGGTTCGGTCCACTCGGCCCACATAATCAAGTCGTCATCCGTCAGGGCTTTTGGTGCCGTCCATGTTTCGATTATTGTATCTTTGACCAGCCTTACTGCCTGCGGGCTGTCACGGTTCACGAGGTTTACCACGCGGCGGAGAAGACCTTGGAGATGCTGCTTTCCCCTTCCAGTCCAGAAAAATCTCCACGCGAGATAACGAAAATACCTGAAGTCAAGAGCGCCTAGGCACGGAGTAAGTCGCTAGTCGATCGCCTGTGCGACTGCCGTGAAACCTATCTAACGCCATGAAACAAAAATTAAAAATCGCCATGATTGGGATCAAAGCAATTCCCGCTAGGAATGGCGGGTTCGAAACAGCCGTCGATGAGATGTCGCGTGGAATGGTGGCCTGCGGGCACGACGTAGTTGTCTATAACCGCTCGGGGATGAGCGAGCTTTCCGGTTCCGATTACGAGGGTGTAAAATTAGTTACATTGCCCACTATTAAATCTAAAAATTTGAGTACCATCGTGCACGCTTTCCTCGCCTCTATGCATGTAGCTTTTCATCGCGCCGACGTGGTCCATTACTTCATCACCGGCACAACCCTGTTCGCTCCAATCCCAAGGCTTCTCGGCATGAAAGTAGTTTGCTCCGTGGATGGTACCGACTGGCAACGCGGCAAATGGGGAAAGTTTGCGCGCTGGTATCTGAAATTGTCAGAATCTCTCGCGGTGCGCTTTTCTCACGCACTGGTTTCTGATTCCCGTGATGTGCAGCGATACTATCGCGATGTGTATCGAGCTCCATCTTCCCTCATCACTTACGGCATTAGAGAAATTCCGGTGACGGGTTGCGAATGGCTGCAGCGCTTTGCGCTGCAATCTCGCGAATATGTTCTCTTTGTGGGTCGCCTGGTCCCCGAAAACAATATTCATCAACTCATAACTGCGTTCGAACAATGCAGCACAGATAAGAAACTCGTCATCGTCGGCGATGACCCCTGGGAAAAAGATTACGGTCGTTCTCTCAAATCGACCAGAAATCCTAGAGTAATCTTCACCGGCGGCGTTTATGGCCAAGGTTACGCACAACTGCAGAAGAACGCATATTTGTTCGTCTTGCCCGATGAAGTCGGCGGCACTCATCCTGCCTTAGTGGAAGCCATGGGTTTCGGGAACTGCGTGCTGGTCAACGATACCGCATCTAATGTGGAAGTCATCGGAGATGCGGGGTTCAGCTATAAGGGCAGCGAGGGCGCCGTGGATTTGGCTCGCCAGCTACAAAAGTTGTTGGTTGATGGTGAGTTGGTCGCCGCATTCAGGCTGAAAGCGGAACAACGGGCGCGCGAGAATTATCGCTGGGAAGCCGTGGTTCGAGATCATTTGGCCCTTTATGTGCGTACGCTGGGCTCGACGGACATTCAGTTACCGGAGGTTGTCAGCCTTTAACGGGTTTTCCACAAAATTCAGCCCATAAACAGAAAGAATTGTAGGCAAACGTGTAGATTCGGTTACAGGGCGTTCCCTCAAGTGCGTACAAAGATTCAGGGATGGAGTGCATCACAGTTGGTGTTGGAATATGGTTGGTTATTTAGTCAGCGTGTGGCCCAACGGTGGAACTTGCTTTATCGCCTTATTAAAAAGCGTTTTTTGTCAGGAGGCTAATGTCGACCGCTACCCTTGCTCCAGAGCAGTTGCCTACGCCCGAGCATCAAGAGCGGCCCAAGCCCCCAAAAGAGCGCGCCAGCCGTGGTCTTCATAACCAATCGATTTGTGTTGCCACCCTGCTGGTCGCCGATGTGCTAGCTATCGCTTTGTCTCTTCGGCTGGCGATTTTTCTTCGAACCGAACTGCTCCCCCGTATGGATGCGAGCGTGGCCTCCTTGGCTTTTTCGTTTCGCCACTATCTGGTCTTTTCATGGCTATGGTTGCTGTTGGTCGTGCTGCTGGCCGTCGAAGGCCTGTATACCCAGCGTCGCACGCTGTGGAATGAAATCGCTCATCTGACCAAGGCGACCATTCTGGGACTCATCGTTATTTTTGCCGCTATTGCTCTCGTACAACAAGGCGCCGAGCTTTCGAGAGCCACCGTGATAGTTACGGCTCTCCTCCTTCTGGTGGTCCTGCCAACGTCCCGGTACTGGACGAAGCGCGCTTTAGGTGCGGTTGGCATTTGGAAAAAACGTATTTTAATTATCGGCACCACAGGTACGGCGCAACTTGCCATGAGTGGGCTGTCTTCCGATCCTGTCTTGGGCTACGAGGTAGTCGGCTTTCTTGACGAAGACCCCAGCAAAAGGGGCGCTTGCGTAGGCATGTGCGGCGACAAAAAAGTATTTGTCCTTGGACATCTGAACGATGCTCTGAAGCACATCAAGCGCACCCGTGCCAAGGATGTGCTTATCGCCGTACCAAATCTGGAAGAGGGCAAACTCCTTAAATTGGTCCACACCCTCCAGCAGTACTGCGAAAGCATTTACGTTGTTCCCCAACTTTGGGGCCTACCAATGATGAACTTACGGGTGGACGGTTTCCTGCGCGAGCGCCTGATGATGTTGAAGCTCTCCAACAATTTGGCCAAGCCTTGGAACAGTTGGTTGAAAAGATTATTTGACCTTGTCCTCGGCAGTGCGCTCGCCGTTCTGGCTTTGCCGGTGTGTCTGGTCGTCGCAGCCCTGATCCCGCTTGACTCTGCGGGTCCGATTCTGTTCGTCCAGGAAAGACTCGGCTATAAGGGCTCCATCTTCCGCTGCATTAAATTCCGAACCATGCACGTGAAGTCAGACGAAATGCTTAACTACCACCTCGCGCGCAATCCCGCGGCCGCCGACGAGTGGTACAGGTACGCCAAACTTCGCGACCACGACCCGCGTCTGACGCGTCTCGGCTGTTTTTTGCGGCGCTGGAGTATCGATGAACTCCCGCAGCTCTTGAATGTCTTAAAAGGAGAAATGAGCCTCGTCGGGCCTCGCCCGTACCTCTCGCAAGAACGCGAGCGCATTGGCGTCGACCTTTTTACTATTCTGTCTTCACGCCCGGGTATGACCGGTTTTTGGCAGGTCAGTGGCCGCAATCAGCTAACACTTGAAGATCGCGTGCAATTGGAAGCCTGGTACGTACGCAATTGGACCGTCTGGTTCGATTGCATCATTCTCGCAAAAACGTTCCGGACAGTTTTATTCCCGCAAAATGGACGCGAGCTCACCAGCTTTGCTGTCTTGGAGGGCAAATCCGAAGCCCCAGCCCAAATCGCTTCAGCGAAAGTACGCAGTCACTCGGCCTCGTAACCGCATGAGGACGGCCATGCGCATGGCACTTGGTTCATTAATTCTTAGACAGCCCGCGACATCGTTCACGTAGCGTTCCTTGACGTGGCTGATCAACAGCCGGATGCTGTTCGCCATCGGAAAATTAAGTGACCGGAAGCGGTTGTCCATTGAGGGGTCCTGCTACGTATATCCGACGGGAGAACTAGAAAGGGCCGCGCAACCTCCGAACTTTGGAAGCAGACATATACGGGAGACACGAGTGCTAACGTCGTGCGGAACTCTCGGATCATCCGCGCCAGAGCTGACGACAAATCTATCTTTCGAATAGCAGATTCGGTCTTCGGGCTTTGCAAGTCTCCGTGCCAGAGGCTTTGAACGACCGAGATTGTAGAGCAATCATTAAGCAAGGGTTTTACCCGCAACGCCAGCGCTTCGCCAATCCGCAAGCCTGAGCCCGCCAGTAGTGCGAATAGGACCCGGTACTGTCCTTTCGCCTTGCTATTGATAGTCTCTGTTTGCGATGCATCGGAAGAAGGTGTCGCTTGTTTGGACGCGTTTAATTTTGGCAA
>JALYLI010000163.1 GCA_030774335.1 Acidobacteriota bacterium
GGTTAGTGGACTGCAATCTATCCTACCGGCTTAGGTGTATTGTGTCTGGAGTCACTACGGGCCTTACGGATTGCAAAACTTGGGTCCGGCCCCCGTGTTCTTCTATTTACGGGCTTTGCGAATGTAAGTATAGGCGTGACGGAGAATCCTCCGCGCAATCTTGAGAGCTTGGGAGCTCATTCGAATGGATATTTCTAACCGTCCGTTGTGCAGCCGCATGGTTCCCGCACCTAAAACCCTTGCTTCGTGTCGCCGGTTAAATTTGCGGGTGCTAGTGATGGTTGCGGCACTCGCTGCGCTTGTCGCGTACGCGCCTTCAGCTCGCGGCCAAGCCAACAGCCAGGGCACCTGGCAGACTCTGCCGAACCTGATGCCTATCAACCCGGTGCATACCACGTTGATGGCCAACGGAAAAATCCTGGTCGTTTCTGGTTCCGGAAACTATCCCGCGCAAACCACCTTCACAGTCGGCGTCTGGGACCCCTCTAACAACAGCATCACCACCCAGACGCAAAACTGGGACATGTTTTGCAACGGCATGATTTTGTTGCCCGACGGGCGCCCGTTCATCCTGGGCGGCAACCTTCAGTACGATCCTTTTTTTGGCTGGTTGCGCACCGCGGCGTATGATCCCGCGACCGGGAAATACGCCGACATGGAAGATATGGCCCATGGGCGATGGTATCCAACCCCCACCGTCCTGGGCGATGGCCGGGTAATGGTATTTTCCGGATTGACGGAAACCGGCGGCACCAATTCACAGGTGGAAATCTACAAAGTCGGCGTCGGATGGTCGGCCCCCACTACCGCAAACTTCACGCCCCCTCTATATCCGCGCATGCATCTGCTGCCCAGCGGTAAAGTTTTTTATTCCGGCTCCGGCACGCAATCCAGGACTTTTGATCCTTCGACCAATACCTGGTCGGGCGTTATTGCTACTACCCTGTTTGCCTCCAACCGTGGCTACGGCTCATCGGTGCTGCTGCCTCTGACTCCTGCCAACGGCTATAAACCCAGAGTCATGATCTTCGGAGGCGCAAATCCTTCCACTAACACCACCGAGATCATCGATCTTTCGGCGGCCACTCCGGCTTGGGCCAGCGGTCCCAACATGTCCAAGCCGCGCATTGAGATGAACGCTACTCTTCTGCCCAACGGCAGAATTTTGACGATGGGCGGCTCTTTGAATGACGAAGACGCCAGCACCGCCAGCTTGCAGGCCGACCTTTTCGACGCATCCTCAACCACCGTTACTCAAGGCTCCGCAGGGTCCAACGCATATCCGCGGCTCTATCACTCTCAAGCACTGCTGTTGCCCGACGCCACCGTGTGGGTCGCGGGAGGAAACCCTAACCGCGGATCGTACGAGCAGCACATAGAAATCTATAAGCCTCCCTATCTTTACAGTGCGAATGGCTCGCTGGCGACGCGGCCGAGTATCACTTCTATAAATCCCAGCGTCATTGGTTATGGCACCTCCTTCCAGGTGCAGACCCCGGATGCGGCCAATATCTCCTCCGTCGTGTTGATGAAAAACGGCTCCCCTACTCACGCATTTGACATGGAGCAGCGCATGGTGGGTCTCACTTTTTCCACCGGCAGCGGCGTGCTGAATGTCACTGGTCCCCCCAACGGAAACATCGCGCCTCCGGGCTATTACATGCTTTTCGTCCTCAATAATTCCGGCGTGCCTTCAATCGCAAAATTTGTGCAGGTGTCGAAGACCCCCACCGATGTTCCTCCGGCGGGAACCATCACCAGCCCCGCCACGAACGTCGTCATTGCTCCGGGCCAGTCGGTGACTTTTGCAGGCACCGGCTCGGCGCAGAGCGGCTCCATCACCGGATACTCGTGGGTTTTCCGTGGCGGTTCACCCGCCAAGAGTTCTCTCGCGAATCCTGGCGCCGTAACGTTTTCCACTGCGGGAATCTACACCGCGGTTTTCACCGTAACGGACAGCGCCGGTAACACCGACCAAAGCCCCGAAACGCGCACGGTTAACGTGACTTCCTCGCCGGCTCCATCCCTGACCGGCGTCAGCCCCAATACCGGCACTCAAGGTCAAACGAATCTGAGCGTGGTCCTGACGGGCACGAACTTTCTGAGCAACCCCTCCTGCAGTTTTGGCGCGGGCACTACGGTGAATTCCTGCACTTACAATTCGTCGACAAAAATCACCGCCAATATCAACGTGCTGGCAAGTGCGACCACTGGAACCCGCAACGTAACGGTTACCAATACCGATGGTCAAAGCGCGACGTTGAACGGTAGCTTTACGGTGCAGACCGGCACTGCCGCCGCGCCAACGATCACCAGCGCTTCACCGAATTCCGGAGTGCAGGGCCAGACCAACATCAGCGTGGTGCTTACCGGCGCCAATTTCCTCGCCAACCCCTCTTGTGATTTCGATTCCGACCAGGGATTAATCGTCAGCGCCTGCACGTACAGCTCCGCAACGAAAATCACCGCGACCCTGTCGATAGCGGCGAACGCGGTATTGGGCGGCCACAACATTGTTGTCACCGACACCGACGGCCAGAGCGCCACATTAATCAACGGCTTCACCGTCAATACCTCTTCTGGCGGCGGTGGCTCCATCAGTTTCGGCAGCGGATTTACTGCTGGCTCGATGGTGCTGAATGGCAACGCTGCCGTTACCGGCACAAGTCTGACTCTCACCACTGCCGCCGGCACATTCCAGAATGCCAGCGCCTGGTTCCCAACCGCGGTAAACCTTCTAAACTTCACCAACGACTTTAATTTCCAACTCAGTGCCGGCTCACCTACAGCCGACGGCTTCACCTGGACATTGCAAGGCAACAACACGGCGGCTCTGGGTGTCTCAGGCGGAAGCCTGGGATACCAGGGAATCGCCAAGAGCGTTGCCGTGAAGTTCGACCTGTACGACAACGCTGGCGAAGGGCCAAGTTCGACAGGTTTATATCTGAATGGAGCTACGCCATTCACTCCAGCGATAGACCTGCGCCCCTGGGGAATCGACCTGCACAGCGGGCACGTCTTCCAGGTGCACATGACCTATGACGGCGCCAATCTGGCCATGACCGTCACCGACGCCACCACTGCCGCTAAGTTCTCGAATACCTGGGCGGTGAATATTCCCGGAGCGGTCGGTGCTTCAACTGCTTTTGCGGGATTCACTGGAGCCACCGGCGGCTATTCCGCGCTGCAGAAAATTTTGAGTTGGACGATGAGCAGCGCCGCTGCCACGGGAACCGTTGCCACACCCACGTTTAATCCCGCTGCAGGCACCTATCTCGGCACACAGACGGTCACAATCTCCGATGCCACTTCCGGTTCCACAATTTTCTACACCCTCGACGGAACTCAGCCCGGCACATCAGCCGGCGGCTCGACGCTGCAGTACACCGGCGCGATCACCGTTACCTCTACCAAGACCATTAAGGCATTGGCTACCGCTTCCGGCCTGACCGCCAGCGCTACGGCGACCGCGCTATATACGATCGAGTCCCAAGTCGCTACTCCGACATTCTCGCCGGTAGCTGGAACGTACACTTCTGCTCAGACGGTAACCGTTTCCTCCGCCAGTACCGGAGCCACAATCTACTACACAACAAGCGGCGCCACGCCCACGAGCAGTTCAACGCTTTATAGCGGGCCGGTAACCGTCGGCGTCAGTGAGACGCTCAAAGCCATTGCTACCAAGAGCGGCTTTTTCGACAGCAATGTCGGTTCAGCAGCCTACACCATCAATTCCGGCGGCACCGGCGGCATCGCTTTCGGCAGCGGATTTACTGCCGGCTCGATGGTGCTTAACGGAAGTTCTTCGATCAGCAGCACCAGTCTCACCATAACGCCCAACATCGGCTCGCAAGCGGGTAGCGCGTGGTTCCCGGCCGCTGTAAATATTCAAAGCTTCACTAACGACTTTAACTTCCAGTTGACTGCTGGCTCACCGACGGCAGACGGCTTCACCTGGACGTTGCAAGGCAACAGCACTGCGGCTCTCGGTGCCCCGGGCGGAAGCTTGGGATACCAGGGAATCGCTAAGAGCGTGGCCGTGAAGTTCGACTTGTACGACAACGGTGGTGAAGGCCCGAGTTCCACAGGTTTGTTCCTGAACGGGGCGTCGCCGACCGTACCGGCCTTGGCCATGGGCGGCGCGGGAATCGATCTGCACAGCGGGCACGTGTTCCAGGTGCACATGACCTACGACGGCGCCAATCTGGCCATGACCATCACCGACGCAACTACCGCTGCCAAGTTTACCAACATCTGGGTAGTGAATATTCCTGGAGCGGTCGGCGGTTCGACCGCCTTTGCGGGATTCACCGGAGGCACCGGCGGCTACTCCGCGCTGCAAAAAATTCTGACCTGGACGATGAGCAGTGGCAGCGTTACCGGCACGGTGGCAATGCCAACGTTCTCTCCCTTGGGCGGAAGCTACACGTCTGCGCAGAATGTGACGATTTCGACAACCACCTTCGGCGCGACTATTTACTACACTACTAACGGATCCACGCCGACCACCGGCTCCACGGTCTACAGCGCACCGGTTTCCATTACCGCTACCACCACGCTCAAGGCTTTCGCCGTGAAGAGCGGCTATAACAACAGCGCCGTGGCCACCGCTACCTACACCATTGGCGTGGCCCCGGCGATTAACTACTCTTCAGGATTCACGTCCAGCAATCTCTTCTTCAACGGTAACGCCGTGTTGAACGGCACGAGATTGCAGCTGACCGACGTCACTCAGACTGGCGCGGATTCCAGCGCCTGGTTCGGCACTCCCGTGAATGTCCAGAAATTTACTACCGACTTTACATTTCAGCAGTCCCAGCCAATCGGCGACGGCTTGACCTTCGCTATTCAGAATGTGGGCCCCACCGCGCTTGGAGGACCGGGTGGGGGACTCGGATACGGATCGGACACCGTGGGCAACCCGGGCATGCCCAGCAGTGTCGCGATCAAGTTCGACCTGTACGACAACAATGGCGAGGGCGGCAATTCCACCGGCCTGTACACCGGCGGAGCGTCCCCGACAATACCCGCGGTTACCCTGGGCGGTGGCGTTGACCTGCACAGTGCGCATGTTTTTTCTGTGCACATCGTCTATGATGGCGCGACGCTCACCATGACCATTACGGATACCAGCAATACCGCGAATACCTTCACCAGGAGCTGGACGGTGAATATTCCTGCCGCTGTGGGTGCGAATACTGCCTATGCTGGCTTCACCGCTGGAACCGGAGGGGCCACCGCAAAGCAAGAAGTAATCACCTGGACGTACACTGTTAACTAAAACCAGCACGGAGCGAGTCTCTGGTTCAGCCGTGAACCCTCAGTAACACCAGGCTCTCACGCTTTCGTTTCTCGTTTTCTGACGATTTCCGCCGCCGCGTTCCCACCTTAAAAGACTGCTGGGGCTTTCTTGACTCTTCGCTGGCCAGCCGTTAGCCTCGTGCGTCCCGTTTCGTTGGTGACTTCGCCCTTTTTCCGTCCGTCAATCACCAGGGACTGCAAGGAGCGCTGATGCGCATCGATTGCTTCGCTAGATTTTTTCTTTCTTTGGCTGTCGCAGCGGCATGCCTCGCCGTGCCGCCCGCTGCCCACGCCCAGGGAGGGGAACCGCCCTACTTCGCCATTCGGGGCGCAAAGCTCGTTCCGGTCACGGGCCCGGTCACGGATAACGCCACCGTCCTCATTTCGCGCGGAATTATTACCGCCGTCGGCCGCGACCTGAAAATCCCCGACGAAGCCTGGGTCATCGACGGCAAGGGCCTCACCGTTTATCCGGGGCTCATCGATTCATTCACGGATGTAGGTCTGTCTGCTCCGGCACCCGCCGCGGAGACCACGGCCAAAAAATCGGACCCGGCTCGCGGTCCGGATGACCGCCCCGGCACCACGCCGTGGCGCAACGCCGCCGACGAAGTAAATCTCGCCGATAAGCGCATTGAGACCTGGCGTAACGGCGGTTTCACCACGGTTGTTTCCGCGCCCAAGGGCGGATTTTTTTCGGGCCAGGCGGCGCTGCTGAATCTTGCCGGCGAACGTTCCGGCGAAATGGTGGTGAAATACGCCGTCGCTGTGCCCATTAATCTGCGTACCAGCGGATTCGGCAGCGGCTTTCCTGATTCACTGATGGGCGCGCTCTCCTACGTGCGTCAGGTCTGGCTCGACACCGACTGGAACATTCGCGCGGATGCTGCTTACGCAAAAAATGTGCACCTTGCGCGCCCCCGTTACGACCGCACCGAATCTTCCCTGGCGGCGGCGTTGAAAGAACACGAAGTTGTGCTCATTCCCGCGAATAACGCGATGGAGATTCGCCGCTCCCTGGATCTTCCCGGCCAATGGAAAATTAACGGCGTCCTTTATGGCGGCCAGATGGCCTACGAAACCGCCGCCGAAATCGGCGCAAAAAAATTGCCAGTGCTGGTGAACGCCAAGTGGCCGGAAGCGGAAAAGGACGCCGACCCCGAAGACAAGCCATCGTTAAAAACGTTGCGGTTTCGCGACCGCGCACCCTCCAGTCCCGCGGCGCTGGCCAAAGCCAACGTGAAGTTCGCCTTCTACGATGGCGGGCTCGCCACTCCCAAGGATTTTTTAAAAGCGGTGAAAAAATCAATCGACGCCGGCCTGCCCGCGGATGCAGCGTTGCGTTCCCTCACCCTTTCTCCCGCGGAAATATTCGCCGTTTCCGACCGCATGGGCTCCATCGAAGTAGGGAAGATCGCCAACCTGGTGGTCACCGACGGCGACCTCTTCGAGGAAAAAACCAAAATCAAGATGATCTTCGTGGATGGCCGCAAATTCGAGCCGCACGAGCCGGAAAAGCCCAAAGATCCGCCCAAAGGTGACATCAGCGGCAAATGGAAACTGGCCTTCAACACCCCTGATGGTGCCGAAGAAGCCACCGCGGATTTGTCCATGGAAAAAGACGGAGCCATCTCCGGCACCGTAACCGGCAAGCGTGGTGTTGGAACCGTCCTCAACGGCTACGCCACTACCAATAAATTTTCTTTCACCATCAATATTCCACTGGAGGGCGCTCCCACCGACGTAACCTTCTCCGGCACTTTTGACGCCACGTCGCTGAAAGGCTCGATAAACGTGACCGGATTTTCGACGGACTTTACCGGCACAAAACCAGGGGTGAATCCCACTTCCCCGCCGCCCACCGCCGCTTCCGTGTCCGGAGGTAAACTGTGAAGCGCACCACTGTGAGTCTCGCATTATTAAGCCTGTGCGCCTCCGCCGCCGCTTTGAATTTTCTCGGCGCGCCCAAATTATTTGCGGCAGACCCACCCGACTTCGCGCCCGCGGTCGTACTCATCCAGAACGCCACCATTCTCACCGTTTCGCACGGCACCATCGAGCGCGGTTCGATTTTGATCCGCGATGGCAAGATCGCCGAGGTCGGCCAATCCATAGCCGAGCCTAAAGGTGCACAAAAAATCGATGCGGCCGGCCAGTTTATAATCCCCGGCATTATCGATTGCCACTCGCACATTGCCGTGGACGGCTCCGTGAACGAAGGCAGCCTCTCCGTCACCTCCATGGTGAACATTGCCGATGTGCTCAATCCCGACGATATAAACATTTACCGCGATCTTGCCGGCGGCGTCACCACCGCAAACATTCTTCACGGTTCGGCGAACTCCATCGGCGGCCAAACCATAGTAATCAAGCTGCGCTGGGGCGCCCCCGCTGCAAAACTGCCGTTCGAAGGCGCGTTACGCGGCATCAAGTTTGCCCTCGGCGAAAATCCCAAGCGTTCCAACGGTTTTCGCGGCGGCGAAAAACGCTATCCCGCGACCCGCATGGGCGTGGAAGAAACTATTCGCGCGGCGTTTACCGAAGCCCGCGATTACAAAATCAAGTGGGACGACTACAACAAGAAAATCTCCAGCACGGACAAGAACGCGGACAAAAATCTTATTCCTCCGCGACGCGACTTGCGCCTCGAGCCCCTCGTGGAGGTTCTCGAAGGCAAGCGCTACCTGCATTCTCACTGTTACCGCGAAGACGAAATCCTGATGTTGCTGCGGGTAGCCAAAGAATTCGGCTTTAAGGTGCGCACCTTTCAGCATGTTCTCGAAGGTTACAAAGTCGCCGATGAAATCGCCGCTGCCGGAGCGGGCGCTTCCACCTTCTCCGACTGGTGGGCCTACAAAGTGGAAGCGTACGACGCCATTCCCTATAACGCCGCCATCATGACGCGCCGCGGCGTGGTGGTATCCATCAATTCCGACGACGCCGAAGAAGCCACCCATCTCAACCAGGAAGCCGCGAAGAGTATTAAGTACGGCGGTCTAACTCACGACGAAGCCCTGAAGCTCGTGACCATTAACCCTGCCATGCAGTTGGGCATCGACAAACGCGTGGGTTCCATCGATGTGGGCAAAGACGCAGATCTCGTCATCTACAACCACGATCCGTTGAGCGCCTACGCTGTGGTGCAGAAGACCATCATCGATGGACGCGTGTATTTCGATCGCACCCGCGATATCGCGGAGCGCGCCGATCGCGAAAAGGAAAAGAAAGCCCTGATCGAAAAAGAGAAGAAGGCCAGCGAGAAAAAAGCGGAAGAGAAAAAGAACGAAGATAAAAAACCGGAAGATACCCCGAAGCCCACGGAATCAGCGCCGCTGAATTCCGCCCGCGGCGGAGGTGCGCTGTGAAGCGCGCCTCGATCTTCTTGTGCAATTTAGTCGCTATGGCAGTTGCGGGTCTGCCTCCTGCGGTCCTGTTGGCGCAGACCGCGCGGCCAACGGAAAATTCTCCGCCGCCAAAAGCCTATGCCCTCGTCCACGCCAAAATATTCACTCTCGCCGGCGCCCCCATCGAAAACGGCACGCTGATTATTCGCGACGGCAAAATTGCGGCTGTCGGTGCGCAAGTGGACGTTCCCCAGGACGCCCAGGTGATTGATGCCCAGGGCCTGCAAGTTTATCCGGGCTTATTCGATCCCATCACGCAGATGGGTCTGCGTGAAATCGGCGCTGTCAGCGCCACCGTCGATTCCACGGAAACCGGAAACTACAATCCCGATGTTGTCGCCGCCACCGCTATTTCCCCTTCCAGCGAACACATCCCCGTCACCCGCGCCGCGGGCATCACCGAGGTCCTCGTCGTTCCCGCCAGCGGTGGCATGGATTCCTCTGGCTCTTCCGGTGTTATCGGCGGGCAAGCCTCCGCGATTCACTTGGCTGGATGGACCATCGAAGACATGCAGCTCAAGAAGACCGTAGCTATGGTCGTCAACTGGCCCGAGATTGGCACGAAAACTTTCGACTTCACCACCTTTTCGCGAAAAGAAAAGCCCTACCCCGAAGCCAGGCAGGAATACGACAAGCAGGTCAACGAACTTACCGACTGGATGGAACGCGCCCGCCATTACGCGCAAGCCTTGGGACACGGCCAGCCGGGCGATTTCTCGCGTGATTTGAAACTCGAAGCGCTCGCTCCCGTCGTTCGGGGCCAGCTACCCGTGCTGGTTATCGCCGACCGCGCGCGTGACATTCGCAACGCCATCGAATTCTGCGACAAACAAAAACTAAAAATGATTCTTGCCGGCGGAGTCGAAGCCTACAAGCTAAAAGACCTGCTGCGCTCCAGAAATATTCCGGTGATTTTGCGTCCCGTCCTCACCGAGCCCCTCGACGAAGACGACCCCTACGATCGCCTGCTCACCCAGCCGGCTGAACTCTCCGCCGCCGGCGTAAAATTTGCCTTTGGCAGCTTCGGCAATTCCTTCGCCCGCAGGCTCGGTCAAAACGCCGCCAACGCCATAGCCCACGGCCTCGCCTACGACGAGGCACTCAAGGCGGTGACCCTGTACCCCGCACAAATATTCGATCTGGGCGGGTAAGTGGGCACGCTCGAATCCGGGAAACTCGCCAACCTCATCGTTACCAACGGCGACCCGCTCGAGCTGACCACCGACGTGCGCTATCTGTTCATCCGCGGTCAGCTCACTTCTCTCGACAACCGGCATCAGCGTCTATTCGAAAAATATTCTGCTCGCCCCAAACCCTAGAAACCGCGCCTCGCGCCACGACGTTGTCCAATGGCTGCTGCTACTGTGCGCTCGCGTCAGGCCTACGTAATTCGCCGTAGTCACCGTTTCATGCCGGCCGTGTCATACTGCGCCCGAGCAAGGCGAATATAATGGCTATCGCGACTGAAGAAAAACTGCATACCAAACCAGCCACCAGGCGCTGGGCGATTTCTATTGCCGTGATAGTGCTGGCGGTTCTCTGCATTGGCGGGATTATTCTCGCCTTCCACTGGCCCTTCTCGTCACAGAAAGTGATTGAGTCCGTGCAGGAAGATTGGCCCGGCAAAATCAGCGTGCAGCATTTCGACCGCACCTATTTTCCCCGCCCCGGCTGCATCCTGGATGGCGTCACGCTTACGCGCGGAGCGGAAACTTCCGGGCCTCCGCTAGTGGCGATTCGCAGAGTAACCATCAAGGCCAACTACCACGACATGTTTTTTCGGCCGGGATACGTTTCCAGCATTGTGCTGGAGGGTTTGAAAATTTCTGTGCTGGCGGACCAGCCGGAAGGTGGCGCCGCCCCTGCATCCCAACAAGCGTCGAATTCGAATCAAACATCGAAGTCCGGAAACTCATCCGTGCATCTGGGAGAAGTTTTTACCAGAGACGCCACCCTGGAGATCGCCACGAAATCGGATGGCCCGCTAAAATTTGACATTCACGAGCTGGCTCTGAAATCGATTAATGACAAAGAACCCATGTCTTATGACTTGGCGATGCATAATCCGGAGCCTCCCGGCGAAATTCGCTCGCGCGGAAAACTTGGCCCGTGGGATAGCAATCATCTGGACAACATTCCTCTTTCCGGGACTTACACGTTCGACAAAGCCGACTTGGGTGTTTATGGCGGTATCGCTGGAATTCTCTCTGCCAAAGGAGAATTTCAAGGCCGCTTGGGCAAGATCGAAACGCAGGGCGCCACGGAAATCCCCAATTTCGAAGTGACGCGCAGCCATCACTCCATTTTGCTGAAAGCCAAATATGTCGCCACCGTAGATGCAACCGATGGCGACACCATCCTACACTCCGTGGATGGCGCTTTTCTGCATACTTCTGTGCACGTCGAAGGCGCGGTCGCATCCAAGCGTGGAAAGTCGGGGAAAACCACCACGCTGAACCTGGCTGTCCGCGACGGCCGCATCGATGACGTGCTGCGCGTTTTTGTCCACGAACCAAAGCCTCCCATGGAAGGGTCCACCAGCTTTCACGCTCGCGTCGCTTGGCCGTCCGGACATCAACCTTTCTTGAAGCGTGTGACGCTGCAAGGCGATTTTGCTATTGAGAACGCGCGATGGGAAAACCCGGAGCGGCAAGCCAATCTGAATGACTTGAGCAAGCGCGCCAGCGGAAATAAAAAAGATGCCGGCACGCCGGATATAACCGCCGACTTAAAGGGCAGCGTGCAAATGAAGGACGCTATCGCCACCTTCAAAGACACGGTTTGCAAAATTCCGGGCGCGGAAGCCACGTTGAATGGCACGTATAATTTGGAGAACACCAAAATCGATTTTCACGGAAATTTGAAAACGGACGCGGAACTGTCAAAAGAAAGTACTGGCGCGAAGGCCGTCCTGTTAAAGCCGCTGGACCCCTTGTTCAAGAGGAAGCATGCCGGCGCGGTTGTTCCCGTAGCTTTGACTGGAACTTATCATGACCCGCGCTTTGGGATTTCACTCACCGGCAAATAAAAGCGCTGCCCGATTAAAGTGCGGACCCCAGACTCACTTGCCTTCGAACGGGTAGCGGTCCTGCGACTGCACCGCCGCGGCTACATTGCGCCGCAACGCGATAGTGTCCACCGGTGCGCGCTTCGAGAAGCGTTTCAACACCGACATCTGCGTGGTCAGCATATCGCCTTCGTGAATCGCGGCGATGGCGCGCTTCGCTTCATGCTCTACGCGCTCAGCGGCGTCCGAAATGAACACTCGTGCCGCGTCCATCATCGCCTGCGCCGCGGCTTGTCCTTTCGCGCTTGCTGATTTTTGTGCCCGCAGCAGCGCAGATTCCATAGCGTAGATTTCCATCACGATGTTGGAAAGCGCGGCCACCAGTTCCTGCTCGTCGGCAAGCTTTTCGCGGAATTTCTGCACCGCGCCGCCCGCGCACTGCAAAAATGTCTTCTTGGCGTTGGCAACCACGCCTTTTTCCGCGGCCAGCACTCCTTCGCTCTCTTCTTCGAACGACGGACCTGCTAGAATTTCGTCCGCCAGCGTCATGGCTGCGGGAATCAGCGCCAGTTGCCCGCCCATCGCCCGCTTCATCAGCATCTGCACAATCAGCATGCGATTAATCTCGTTGGTGCCTTCAAAAATGCGGTTGATGCGCGAATCGCGGTAAGCGCGGCACACCGGATAGTCTTCATGAAAACCGTAGCCGCCAAAAATTTGCACTCCTTCATCAACCACGAAATCCAGCATCTCGCTGCCGTAAATCTTGGCGATGGAGCTTTCCACCGCGTACTCTTCCAGCACTTTCATGGTGACCTGGATTTTTTCGCTTTGGTTTGCTTCCGCGCCGCTGCCCGACGCGGCTGCCATGGCCGTTTCCATGTTTCCCGCCGAACGGTAAATCATCGATTCCACCGCGAACAGCTGAATCGCCATCTCCGCCAGCTTCTCGCGCACCAGTCCAAAATCGCCGATCGCTTTCCCGAAAGCTTTGCGTTCCTTCGCGTATTTCGCGGCCGTCGCGAGCACGTACTTCGATCCACCAACCGCGGAAGCACCCAGAGTAAATCGCCCGGCATTCAAAATATTGAACGCCACAATGTGGCCGCGCCCGATTTCATGCAACAAATTTTCTTTGGGAACCTTGCAATTTTCCAGGAATATCGGCGTGGTCGAACTTCCATGAATGCCCATCTTGTGTTCTTCGTTCCCCGGTTTGAATCCCGGGAAGGAGCGCTCGACGATAAACGCGCTCAGTTTCTCGCCGCCCACCTTGGCGAATACAATATAAATATCGGCGAATCCGCCGTTGGTGATCCACATTTTCTGCCCGTTCAAAATGTAGTGAGCGCCGTCGGGCGTGAGCTCCGCGCGCGTCAACGAATTCTGCGCGTCCGAGCCCGCCTGCGGCTCAGAAAGACAATACGCGCCAATCCATTCGCCGGTAGCCAGCTTGGGCAAATATTTTTTCTTTTGCTCTTCGGTCCCAAAATAAACTATCGGCAAAGTCCCGATCCCCGCGTGCGCGCCATGTGTTACCGCGAAACCTCCATAAATGGAAAGCTTCTCGGTCAACACCGTCGTCGCCACCTTGTCGAGTCCCGCGCCACCATACGCCTCAGGAATCCCGCCGCTCAACAATCCCAGCTCCCCAGCTTTCTTCACCAGCTCCGGCAGCAAGCCCGGCTTCTTCGCCTCCAGGTCCTTGATGTGCGGAAAAACTTCCTTCAACACGAATTCTTCCGCAGATTGACCGATCAATCTTTGATCGTCACTCAGGTCCGCCGGGGTAAACACGTCACCCGGTTGCGGCGATTCCAGAAGAAAACTGCCGCCCTTTGCGGCTTGGGGGATGGTCGTTACCGTGGCCATGGATGAACTCCTCGCGCTTCATACGTGTGCGTAACTAAATTATCTCACCTCGCGAGCAGGAAGCGGTAACGATGCGCGGCTGAATCAACACGCCGGGCCGAAGCTCCTATCCCAACGAGTCTCGTCACCGTCCGCTAACTTCCAAAAAACAAGCTATAAGACAAAAGACCCAGAACGATTATAGTTACTCCGACGTAGGTCCAATCCTTCTCATACAAAAAAGCAAGGACCGAAAACAGCACCCGCGCCACCGGCGTCCCGATCAGCAACAATAGCCCCAGTTGTATCAATCCGCGCCCGTGCAAGTGTCCCGCCTCGCGTAGGATTCCCGAAATGGTGCGTAATTCCAGCGGCTCGCCCTGAAACACGCGGTAATTTGTTGCTGGCTGGGGATGGCGCATCAGAAAAATTATCCCGCCGACGAACACCAGGCCTGCCGCGAGCAGCACCCCCGTGCGCAGCAGCACCGCCATGGTCTGATCCATGCGTTGATCCTGTTGCCGCGTGGGTGCCGGCGCGCTCATTTCACATTTTCCCCGCAAATCCGTCGTAGATCATTTCCAGCGCCAGGAAACCGATTACGATGCTGAAAACAATGCGCAGACTTCGGACCTTTGCCGCCGCCAGTATCCGCGCCCCCACCAGCGATCCCCCCAGGACGCCGAGCATCACCGGCATGGCGATTCCCGGATCAATATATCCGCGGCTCAGATAAATTCCCGCGCTGGCCGCGGCCGTGACTCCAATCATAAAGTTGCTGGTGGTGGTGGAAACTTTGAACGGGAGCTTCATGATCTGATCCATCGCCAGCACTTTCACCGCGCCGGATCCTATCCCGAGTAACCCGGACAATACGCCCGCGCCAAACATCATCACAAAACCCAGCGGCACCCCGCGAACGTGATAGGGCGTAAGTCCCGTTGGACTTGGATAGCTGCTATCCATGCGTAACAACGTGGCAATACGATCAGTCCCGCGGTCACGAAACTGTTCATTTTTTTCGCCTACGCTCGCCACCGCCGAATAAATCAGCACCACCCCGAAAATAATGGCGATCACCGACACGTGCAGGTACAGCGCCAGCGCCGCTCCCGCTAGTGCTCCAACGGTCGTGGCAATTTCCAGAAACATCCCCACGCGAATATTGGAATAGCCTGCCTTCACGTACGCGGCCGCGGCTCCCGAAGAAGTCGCAATCACGGAAACCAGCGCCGCGCCGATCGCGTAACGAATATCCACGTGAAAAAGCAATGTGAGCAAAGGCACAATCACAACTCCACCGCCCAGTCCCGTTAGCGAGCCGAGAAAACCGGCGAGCAGCGAGCCCATGCCGACCAGCAGCGTAAATTCCAGCGTATCCAAATTGCGCTCCAGAAAACCGCTGATCAGTTTAACGCACGCACTGTTTTCCCAGCAGAAGGGAACTCACGAAGGATTGAAAAATGTCCAGCGACCGGAATGGCCGCTGAAAGTCAGGAGAGCAGTTCGAAAATTCCCGCCGCACCCATGCCGCCGCCCACGCACATGGTCACCATGCCGTAACGGCCCTTGCGCCGCTGCAAATCACGAATAATCGTGGCGGTTAGTTTCGCGCCGGTGCAACCCAGCGGATGCCCCAGCGCGATTGCGCCGCCATTCGGATTCAATCGCGTGGGATCCAGTCCCGCCTGCTGAATTACCGCCAGCGACTGCGCTGCAAACGCCTCGTTAAGCTCGATCACATCCATATCTTTCAGCGTCAGCCCGGCAAGCTTCAACGCCTTGGGTATCGCGAATACCGGCCCAATGCCAAACTCTTCAGGAGGGCATCCAGCCGTCGCGTACGACATAAATCGCGCTAGCGGCTTCAGCCCCAGCTCCTTTGCGCGAGTATCCGACATGATCACCACCGCCGCAGCCCCGTCGCTCATTGGCGAGCTGTTTCCTGCAGTAACCGTTCCCTTGGCATGAAACGCAGGCTTTAGCTTCGCCAGGATTTCCACGGATGTATCCGCCCGCGGCAATTCATCGGTGTCGAACCGAAAAGTCTGCGTCACCGTCTTCGCGGCAGTCCTGGCAGACGAGCCGCTTGCGCCTGCGACATTGGCATTCGCCAGCGTTGTGATTTTGACTTCCACCGGCACCGTTTCGTCTTTAAAGTTCCCCGCCGCAATTGCCGCGATGGCTTTGACATGCGATTCCGCGGAAAACTGGTCGGCCTGCTCACGAGTAATTCCAAATTTGCGCGCGATATTTTCCGTCCCCAGACCCATGTTGATGTACGCGTCCGGGTTGTTATCTACCAGCCAGGGATTCGGCGAAATTTTATTCCCTCCCATGGGCACCATGGACATCGATTCCGTTCCGCCCGCAAGAATTACCTGTGCCGCCCCTGCGCGAATGCGCTCCGCTCCCAGCGCAATCGCCTGCAGGCCCGACGAACAAAACCGGTTAATTGTCATGGCGGAAGTTTCGACCGGCAGTCCCGCGCGCAAAGCCGCGATGCGCGCCACGTTCATGCCTTGCTCACCCTCCGGCATGGCGCAACCCAGAATCACGTCGTCAATTTCCTTGGGATCGAGCCCCGTAGCGCGAGCCAGCGCCTCCTTGATCACCACCGCCGCGAGGTCGTCGGGCCGCGTGGCTCGCAGCGATCCTTTATAGGCGCGCCCCACCGGCGTTCGCACTGCGGACACGATCACAGCTTCGGGCATGGCGTTTTCTCCGGACCAGCCGCGAGTGCATCATCGCGGCATCGCATTGATTGTTCGCCCGCCCGCCGCGAAATGCAAATCGCAACCCGCCCACCGCCTCCGGTTGCTGAAAGGGCGCGGGTGGTCTCGGGCCAAGTCCACGCGTTTCTCGGGTGGCCTCCCCATTGACATACCGAGGCCTCTGTTCTAAAACCTAGCGTGCAAGTTAATGAGCGGTTAGGGAAGGCAAGTCAATAGGAGGCAGCGATGGCAGGTGGAGGAATAATCTGGTGGATCATCGTGGGACTTATCGCCGGGTGGCTGGCTGGCCAGGTCATGAAGGGCGGCGGCTACGGCGTTCTGGCTGACATTGTTCTGGGAATCCTGGGCGGCATCCTTGGCGGCTGGATTTTTTCACAGATGGGCATGGGAGCGTCATCAACCATCGGTTCGATCATCGTGGCCTTCATTGGAGCGGTGATTCTGGTTGGTATCACGCGTCTGTTAAAACGAGCGTGACCGCCATCCAGCTTCTAGTAGTCTTGATACTCAGTTCGATGTGATGGTTTTTGTAAACTGGCCGGAGCAGGCGTCTGTGCTCCGGCTTTTTTACCCCCGCTCCTTACAAACACTAAAAGCCGTAGTCATTCGCTCCCGCCAAAGTTCGGTATAATGCCCCCCATTCGATGCCACTTTCCCCAGGCACCAGGTTAGGCTCCTATGAGATTGGCGAGCCGCTTGGTGCCGGCGGCATGGGAGAGGTGTATCGCGCCAGCGATAAGCGCCTGGACCGCACCGTCGCGGCGCGCCAACAGCAGAGGCTTAGCGGGGAACGCTAACGCTTTGGCTGGCCAGATACCATTCCACCGTAGCCGCTTGCTGGTATTTCAACTGGTAAAGCGATTCGGCAGCGGCGGCCTTGTCGCCTGATTCCTGGTGTGCGGCAGCCATTTGTTGCACCGCCAGCGGCGAGCGCCGGCTGGAACTAAGCTCATCTACGGCATTCGCCAGATCACCCTGCGATAGCAACAAGTACCCGCGGGCGGTCTCGTAGTGATTTCCCACCAGCAGGTCGCCCGATTGCGCCGCGAATTGCGCTAGCTTGCTGATCGCTTGTTCCGCCGTTTCACGGAGTCCGTGTTGCGAGGCGATACGCGCCTCTTCGCAGAGGACTGTAGAGAGGGCGTTTCCGCGGTCCGCTCCGGTCATGGCCTCCGAGGCATTTTGCAGTTTTTCCTCCAGGGAGTGAAGTTGGTGCAATTCGCTGGAATAGTCGGCTGCGAGCATCGCGGAACCCAGCCCGATTTCAAACAGGGCATTGGGTTCCTTTTTTTCCGTGGCTTCGGTTGCCAAGGCAGCTAACGCGGCGCGCCCCTGCTCCGCGTGCCCTTCCCAGAAATAAACCAGCGCCTTTTGAAAGGCGGCGTGCAGCAGGTCGCGATGGTTTTCCGCTATCAGCGCGGCTTTATCGTATTCCAGGCGCGCGTCATCATACTTGCCCATCAGCGTCAGAGTATCCCCGAGCCCCAGTTGGGAAGTGAAAAAAGTAGGGTCTATCTGCAGAGCCGCGCTGTAGTGCTCCAGCGAGCCTTGAAAGTCTCCCGCATATCGAAAAACTTCGCCGAGAGAGTCCTCGGGATTTGGCGAACTGGGCTCCACTTCGGCGTAGTGTGTCATGGCCGCGACGGCTTTCGCGGGGTCCGGATGCCCCGATTCAATATAGGAATATCCAAGCATATTCAACGCCGGCGCATAATCTGGATCGAGCTGCCGCAAATATTCCAGCATTTTCTGAGAGCGTTCGAAATCCTGTTGCGAGTAGAGCCATGTCGAAGTGAGATACAACACATGCTTGTTTTTCGGATAGCGTTTCAGCAGATCATTCATGCTGGCGATGGCCGGCAACAGGTTGCGGTCTTCCACACTGGTCATCCAGCGCACCATCAATTGCTCGTCGGGCCTGGCTAGCGGCAAAAGCGCCTTGGCGCGGGCCAACGCGGTGGGATTGGCAATGGCACGGCGTGAAGTGAAAGCCAGCACCGCGTACCCCAGCGCGAAATTGGGGTCTATCTCCGTGGCGTGCCGGGCATGAACTATAGCGTCGCCCAGCATCACACCTTCGTATTTCTCAAGCGCCAGTTCGGTAGCCTTACGGGCTTCTACCGATCGCGTGGATACCGGGATGGCTCCGAACAACAGCATGTGTGCGGGCGTCAACCGTGGCGCGCCGGCGGCCCGCGACCTGGTTTCCTGCACGCGCGGCGGGTGCTGCTCCTGTGCGCGTACTGCCTGGCCGGCGAATACCAGCGGTACCAACAGCGCGAGACTCTTCCGAAAGATCCGGTTCATCGGTACTCTCCCAAGCGCTACAAGGAACGTGCGGACTATCAGCGAATTTAGCCTGCCGTCTTCGCCGCTCGATACTGGTCCAAAGGACAGGTGTGTTACTTCCGCTAATGACCACACTGTTCGTTAAGTGGGCACAAAGGTCCTAAACGATACTTGTAGGTACATCGGCGGGTGCCGATACTCTGGTTAGTTCCCTGAAAGGTTTGTGTGGGAAGAATGAACGCGAAAGTGAAAGCCCTCGCTCGTTATCAGCGCCTGCCATTGGTCGTCGGGTTTTGCTGGCTGGCCCTCGCCTCGGCGGCTTTTTCGGCCGTCAAGAACATGGCGGTCGTGGTAGCGGCCGGCAGCAAGTTGCCCGATGTAACGCTCGTCGAGCTCACCAAGCTCTGCAAAGGCTCGCAAAAGGCGTGGCCGGATGGGCGAGCGTTCACCCTGGTGATAAAAGATCCCGCATCACCAGAGATGCGCGTAGCGGTGCAGAAGCTTTTAGGAGTTGCGCCTACCGAAGCGAAGACGATCATAGCTAAAATCAACGAATCGCGCCCGCTGATCAAGATCGTCGCCACCGACGACGATGTTTTTCGTACGGTAACGTCGACCCCCGGGGCCCTCGGGATCGTGGACGTCTACGCGATAACCAGCGCGGTCAAGGTCCTACACGTTGATGGTAAGTTGCCCTTCGATGCTGGCTACGCCCTGAAGTAGCCGTCCAACCTCCCCGCATCAAGTC
>JALYLI010000164.1 GCA_030774335.1 Acidobacteriota bacterium
GATCACTTCGCAACAATTTGCCGAGGCCGACATGCTTCTACGGCAAATCGCCGAAACCACCGGCGGCCAGGCTTACTTTCCCTCAAACTCCAACGATCTGGGCGCCATCTTCGCGCGCATCGCGCAAATCGTGCGCCACGAATTCAGCCTGGCTTTCGCTCCACCGATTCAGGACGGCGCCATCCACTCCCTCGAAGTGCGCGTCACCATTGATGCGCCCGCCTCATCCCCGCTTCGCGTCGATTATCGCCACGCCTACCTCGCACCATCGCCCTATAATCCTTAGCGACTTTTTCGAGCACCAATTGAGAATACGCGGAGGGTGCGCCTCGCTCGTTTCGTGAGTGGGAGTTTAAGCTTTTGGTATGGATCTTAGCTTGTGGCGTGAGTCTTCGTTGTGGCGTCAGTGGCCTTTGTTTGGTCCCAGTTTGCTCTCGACCTTGCAAAGGAACCCTACTGATAATCCTTCATGGTAGTTGCCATCGCTCGCAATCGGTCATCCACCAGCGCGAATACTGTTCCTTCCTCAAACTTCCCTTTGTCGTCGCGCTCACCAGCCGCTCTTCCTGTCAAAATCTCAATGCCCTGTTCTACTTTTTCCGCCGGCCAGATGTGGAATTTCCCCGCCGCCACCGCGTCCAAAATATCTTGACGCAGCATCAGGTCTTCCACGTTGGACGCCGGGATCATTACCCCCTGTTTCCCGGTGAGTCCTTGGATACGGCACACATCGAAATATCCTTCGATTTTTTCGTTCACTCCGCCGATAGCCTGAATGTCTCCCTGTTGATTCATCGAACCGGTCACCGCGATATCCTGCTGCAGCGGCAATCCGGACAGCGCCGAAAGCAGCGCGTACACTTCCGTCGAGCTGGCGCTGTCCCCATCCACGCCCGAATACGATTGTTCGAAGCAAATGCTGGCCGCCAGCGACAGCGGCGTATCCTGCGCAAAGCGCGTGCGCAAAAATCCCGAAATAATGTGCACGCCCTTGTCGTGAAAGCGCCCGCTCAAATTCGCTTCCCGCTCGATATTGATCAGTCCCACTTTACCCAGCGCCGCTGACGCGGTGATGCGCACAGGCTTGCCGAAGGAATACCCGCCAATCTCCAAGACGCTCAGCCCGTTCACCTGGCCGACGCGCTCACCGGACACGTCCACGAGTAAAGTGCCTTCTTGAATCATTTCGCGCACGCGCGTCTCGATCAGGTTGTGGCGTTCCATCTTGGAAGCCAGCGCGCCCCGCACATGCGCCGCCCGCACCACCGTTTCGCCCGCGGCCGCCGCGGCGTAGTGGGCCTCGCGCGCCAGGTCCGCCATATCCACGAATCGCGCTGTCACTTTGTTCCGCCGACCCGCTTGCCGCACCCCGTATTCCAGCATGGCCGCGAACGCGCCGCGGTCAAACGGCCACAAATTTTCTTTTTCGCATAGCGCGCGCAGTCGCCCCGCATATTCCGCGATCACTCCATCGCTCATATGCATCTCTTCGTCAAACTCTACGCGCACTTTGAAAATTTTGCGGAAATCCTCTTCGTAGTTGTACAACACCTCGTACAACTCGCGGTCCCCTATCAAGATTACTTTCACGTCCAGTTGCACCGCTTCCGGTTTCAGCGCGCTGCCGCCGAAAGGATAAAACATTTCCAGCGGCTGAATTTCGAGCCGACTGTGGTTCAGCGTGCGTTTCAACGCCCGCCACACCCCCGTCTCCGAAATCGCTTCCATCGAGTACATGATCAGAAATCCGCCGTCCGCGCGCAGCAGCGAACCGCCACGCAAATCCATGAAGTCGCTGGTCCATCCCCCGCGCGTGTCGTAAGCCCTTTGGATCGTCCCGAAAAGATTGGCGTACGTCGGCGTCGTTTCGAATATCACCGGCGATACATCTTCATCCCCGTGCGCGAGAATCACGTTCACGCCATAAACACGAAACGGATCCCGCTCCATCAAACCCGGCATCTTCGGCAAGCCGTCCGGCGGCTCGCTCACCCCTTCCGTTTCGCTCTCTCCCTCGCGCTCTTTGAAGGGTCCCAGGTTGTCCAGCAAATGGTGGCGGACTTCTTCCAGATATTCCGCGACGCCCGTCCCCGGATATTTTTCTTTCAGCTCTTCAATCGCGCCATCCACCAGCACCGAAGCCGCTTCCTGCTCCAGGTAGCTCAGCTCGCTCGCCAGTTCCCGCGAAAGCGTCAGTGTTTTGCGGTACACCACCGTAAATTCCTGCCGGAATTGTTCGTATTTCCGCTCGATGGCTTCCGCCACCGGCGCTTCCAGCTTTCCTTCGTGGACCATTTTAGAAATGTCTTCGATGGGCACCATCTGGCCTTCGAGAACCGGGAAAATTTCCGGCAGCGCCACCGCGCCGACCTGCATGTGCCCCAGCGCAAACTGTTCACGCGCGATACGCCGCGTAAAATCATCCATCAATTCTTTCTCGCGTACGGTGAATCGCTCCACGATTCTGCCCTTTTGCCGCTGAAACGGTTCGCCTTCGAACACCTGCGGAACCCGCCGCCGCAGAAAATCAATCCCCGCCTGCATATCCTTCTTGAAGCCGTTGGCTTGCCCGCGAGCCAGCGACAGCAGCCTCGGCCGGTCCGCAATTTTGAAATTATTCACGTAACAGCGGTCCAGCGATTTCTTTGTTCGCGGATGCAGCTTCTCGATCATGCTGGCAATGGTGCCGCCCCGACTGGTCCCCGCCAGCCCGCAAACAAACACGTTATAGCCCGGCGCCGAAAGCTCCACGCCCATCTTCAGCGCGCGCAATGCGCGTTCCTGTCCGATAAAACCTTCGCGCAACTCCGCCTGAGCTGTCGTTTCGAACGGGATGCGCGACAACTCGCAGCGCCATCGCAATTTCTCGGGCGGCAGTTCCACGTGCACCGGAGCTGCCTTACTGTTATGGGAAGTCATCGAGCGGGGTACTCTAGCACACGCACTGCTACGCTAACCGATTTTTGGGATTCTCGTTGAGCACTCAGTTAAGGGTTCTCAGGTCTCGCCATTAACAGTTCATTGGTCCGCGCCGCCGCCACATCTTCGCGGTGCAGCATATGCACCCGAAACACCCCCATCGCCGCGGCCACAATCGCCGGGCCCACAACTAGTCCGAGCAACCCAAAAACCGACAGCCCTCCCAGCACGCCGATAAACAAAAGCAATTCGTTCAATTGCGTTCGATTGCGCAACAACAGCGGCCTGACAATATTGTCCGCGACGCCCGCCACCGCTCCGCAAATGGTCATAATCACCAGGGCCTTGCCCCAGTGCCCGCTGAAACCCAGCCACAGCGCCGTCGGCAGCCAGATCATCGCCGAGCCCACCACTGGCACCAGCGAAAAAAACGCGATGACCACCCCCCAGAAAATCGGCGTGTGAATTCCAGTAACCGCAAACGCCGTTCCTCCCAGAAATCCTTGTATCCCCGCCACCAGCAGGCCCACCGCCACGCTCGCAAAAATCAATTCCTTCGATTCCGCCAGCATTTCCTCCTGGATGGAGCGATCAAACGGAAATAGATGTTTCACTCCCCGCACCGCCGCCGGACCGTCGCGAAACATAAAGAACAACCCGAACACCAGCATGAATAGCGCCACAAAAAAGCTCAGCAGGTTTTTAACCAGCGCGCCAAATTTTCCCGCCAGGAATGTCGCGATCTTTTCCGCTCCTTGCCGCAGCGGCTCCGAAAAATCCGTCGATCGCCACGCCTCCGGAAGCTGCGCCCGCACCCGGGCCACCACCTCCGCGGGCAATTCCCGCTCGGGATTCATCAATGCCGTCTCCAGCCTGGCAGTGGCGTCAATGGCCTGCTTTGCGGTGTACGACAGCACCACCAAAGTCGGCACGATCAGCAGCAGCGTTACTCCCAACGTGCTCAAAATTGCCGCCCACGTCGGCCGCATGCGTTTTGCCAGCCGCTCGTGCACCGGATAGAAAAATATCGCCAGCACGGCTGACCACGTAAGCGGCACCAGGAACGGCTCGAAAATCAAAAACATCACGTAACCGAGCAGCAGCAACGCGCCGTAGGACAGCACCGTCGTCAGGCGGTCGCTGGTGGTGGTTACAATTACAGTAGGCGGAACAGTTTTCATTGCGGTCTATTCTGCCGCCTTTGGGAGAGAATTACTTGATGCCGACCTGTTCGATCAAGCGCAGAACATCTTCGTGGGCCACATCGTAAACCGGGCGCACGTCTTCCTCTTCCAGTCTCTCTCTTAGATAATCCGCTGCGATGAAGCTGGCCTCGCGGTCCGTCATGTCGCGCCCGCTGCGCTCGCGAAATTTTACAAACGCGGTATGCGCCAGGCCCACCATTACCGCGTCGTCGTCCACGAAAAACTTGGTGTCGATGGTGTCGCTGTGCCGAGTCGCAATTCCGTTCCACAGGTACGAAAACCGGCACTGATAAGTATGCCCAGTCAGTTTCGAGGTTACCTCGAAGGCGCCCACGAATTCTTTCATCGCGCCTGTATTTGCCAGTACCGGACGTGTGGTCGTCACGCGTTCTCCCTAGCCCGAGGATGAGTCCATCTGCAAGTTCACTATCCATCTTGATGCAATATTTAACGTGAAACCGTTGCCGCCGTCTCCACCTTCATATAATTTCGGATAGCGGCGGCCACGCCCGCGCCTTCCGCAACGCGGAATCCCATCTCTAACATGATCTTTTCCAGCGCAGCGAGAAACAACAGCACGTTCGGCTTCTGGCTGCAATGTCCCATCAATCCCACGCGCCAGATTTTTCCCTTCAGTGGACCGAGCCCGCCAGCAATCTCAATGTTGAATTCATCCAGCAGTTGCGTGCGCACCCGCGCATCATCAATCTCCTTGGGGATCATCACCGCCGTCACCGTTGGCAACCGTTCCGCTGAGTTCTTCACCAGCAGCTCCAGCCCCATGGCCTCCAGTCCGGCGATCAAGGCTAGCTGATTGGTGCGGTGCCTTTCCCAGCGCGTCTCCAGGCCCTCTTCCATCACAATGCGCATCGCTTCCCGTAATCCATAAATCAGGCTGATGGGCGGCGTGTGATGGTACAGGCGGTCCTTGCCCCAATAATTCATCGCGGTAGTCAAATCGAAATACCAGCTCTGCACTTTCGTTTTGCGCGTCCGAAACACTTCTTCCGCCCGCGGGCTCACCGTGATCGGCGACATTCCCGGGGGCGCGCTGATGGCTTTCTGCGTTCCGCTGAAGCAAATATCCACGCGTTCGCGGTCCACATGCAAAGGCACGGCCGCCAGCGAAGCCACCGCGTCCACTACCAGCAGCGCTCCCAGCTCATCGGCCACTTTGCGAAACTCCGCCAGTTGCGTTAGTACGCCGGAAGACGTCTCGCCCTGCGCCAATCCCACAATTTTTATTTTCTTGCCCTTGCCCGCGCGCCGCACATCTTCGGGGTCCACCGGCTTGCCGTAAGGGGCCTCCACCTTGATGACCTTGTCGGAAGCCCGTTGGGCAATCTCGTACATGCGATCCGAAAAAAGTCCGTTCACCGCCACGATGGCTTCGTCGCCCTGCTCCAGGGTATTCAGCACCGACGCTTCGATCCCGCCGGAGCCTGACGCCGATAAGGGCATCGTCAGCCTGTTCTCCGTCTGGAAAATCTGCCGCAGCAAAATCTGCGTCTCGTCCATGCACCCTTTGAACCACGGATCGAGATGCCCCACCAGCGGCGTGGCCAGCGCGCGGTACACGCGCGGATCGACAGACGACGGGCCCGGCGTCAGCATCAACCGCGTCGGCGGATTCAATTCACCAATTTGCTGCGTCATGGCTTGACCTTCAACGTGCGTGCGATCAGGAGGACCCATTGCGCCTTATCGGATCATCGGGCGCGGCCAGCACGCCAATTTTCCCCCATCCCACAGGCCCCACGCAACCGTCAAATTGGCAGCTTGCGGCTATCTTTCGCAATGGTGGCAATGCTGTTACCGGCCTGGTTGTGCAGGGTTGCAGCAAAAAAAAAGGACAGGCTCATCGCCTGTCCCATAAGTCCCATCCAAAAAACTAAGGCACTTACGCCGCCAGCTTCTCCTCACTCAACAAATGCACCGGCACCTTGCGCAAATCCCAGACAATTCCAAACCACGACAGCATCTTCAGGGTGTAGTAAGTGATGTCCACTTCCCACCAGAAAAATCCCTGGCGCGCCGACGCCATGAAGTGGTGGTGATTGTTGTGCCAGCCTTCGCCCAGCGTCAGCAGCGCCAGAAACCAGTTGTTCTTGCTGGTGTCCGTCGTTTCATAACGGCGCGTGCCGAACAAGTGCGACAAAGAATTGATCGTAAACGTGTCATGCCACAACAGAACAGTGCTTAAGCAGAATCCCCAGATAAACAGAGGCCACCCGCCAATCAACCAGATCACCGCTGCCAGCGCCACGGGGGGAATCATGTGATATTTGTTCAGCCAGCGCAGTTCCGGATACTTCGCGAAATCTCCAATGTAGTTCAGCCGCGTATCGTTATATTTGTCGGACATGATCCAGCCCACGTGTGACCAGAAAAATCCAAACAGCGTCGGAGAGTGCAGATCCAGCTCCTGATCGGAGTGCCGGTGATGATGGCGGTGATGCGCCGCCCACCACAGTACGCCTTTTTGCGCGGAGCTCATGGCCATGAAGGCGATCACAAACTGAAACACCCGGCTGGTCTTGAACGCGCGGTGCGAAAAATAACGGTGGTATCCGGCGGTAACGAAAAACATGCGTACGCCCAACAAACCCAGGCAGGTCACCAAGTAATACCAGTGAAAAGGCATGAAAAATATCAGCAGCGAAGCCACATGCACCAGTGCAAACGGCAGAGACATGAGCACCGAAATTCGCGAGCCGTTCGGCAGTGGTATCGACCAGGGACGTGAAACTGTAGCCATCCGTTATGTTTCCTTCCGCGCCCCTATTCCGAAACCGGGCGCTTTTCGCGCATTTCCTGCGAACGCAGAGTCAATACAGGCAGACGTTGCGGAAAATCAGAGTGATCTCTAGTCTACGGTCACTCCGTGGGACGGTCAAGGGTACCGTGGAACACCTGTACGTACTTAGATGCTACGCGACCCTCATTCGATAGTCCCCCATCGGAATCATCTTCGCGAATGTGTTATCGTTCCTCACGCGTCCAACGCGCCGCTGAGGTTTGCCCGGCGCTCAAACCCAACAGCATCGCTAGCGAAATTAAAGGACTGAAGAACCATGGCTGAACGGCCCGTACTCGTAGGCATGATCCCCCAAACCGTCGTCCTCGACGATGGCGACCAGGTCTCCTGGATTTCCGACGCCGGCAATCTGCGCGTCGAATTTGACGTCAACCGCTGCCCCTTCTCATCCAACGTGTTCCAAGCGCCCGCGGGTATGCGCCTCTTGAGCGGCCCTGCCCGCCCCGGAATTAAAGCCGCCACCTTCAAATATCGCCTCTGGCTCAATGACCAGCTGGTCGGCCACGGCGAAGTAATACTCCGCGACAAATAGCCCCGTTGAAAACAGCGTTGCGCCCGTAAGCCTTTGAAGTTTGCTAGTTCGCATCTGCGCAAAAAAAAGACCGGCACGCATCGCGCACCGGTCTATCCAAAGATGGAAGTTCAACTTACTTCTGTTTTGCAATCACCTTATCTTGAATTTTCTTATAAGTCGCCGCCGGAATGATCTTCTTCCGGGTCAAATCGGTCTTTTTGGCGTACGGCCGTCCATCAATTATTTTCTGGGCGTACTTGTCCCCGATGCCGGGCAACGCCTTCAGTTGATCGAGCGTCGCCGAGTTCAGGTCCACCAGATCATCGGCGGGCACCGCCACGGCATGGGACATAGTCAATGTCACCGCAGGTTTCGGCTGAGAAATCGCCGCCGACACTCCGAAGAACACCACCAGCGCCGCCACTGTTAACCGCAACATACTCTTTGTCATTGCTTCTCTCCTTGGATTGACTGTCTAACCGCGATTATCCTAACCCATAAAAAACTAATTCTTCTCGGATGCGCGGTACCCGGCCTTCTGAGCATCCGCTTCTGACATGTATTTACCCTGCTTGGTCTTGCCGTACCAGCGCGTCCCAGGCTTGTGATACACGCCCGAGTCCGTATTCACCCACACCATACCATTGCTATTCGCTGGGGGAGTTTGTTGCGCAGTCGTCGGCTCACTCGTCCTGGGCGCAGTCCGCGCGCTGGTCGTGTTGCCAGAGTTACCGGTAGCCGGCGGAGTCGAAGGTGCAGTTGCCGGAGTTGAGGGTTCCGCCTTCTTGCTCGAGTCGCTGGAGCTATTTGCCTTCGTCTCCGGTGTCCGCGCGCTGGTCGTGTTGCCCGCATTCGCTGCGGCTGGCGGTGACTTCTTCTCCGTTCCTCCTGCAGTGGTGGTGTCAGCGGATTCGGCGGCTTTCGCGCTCTTCGACTTTTTCTTGCTGGCGGTCTTGTCCTCTGCAGCTGCGTTCGCGTCTCCCGCAGGCGGCGTCGCGCTCGCTGAAGGATCTACCGCGGCGCTCTTCTTGGTCCGGCTCTTCTTCTTGGGAGCCTTGCTGGCAGTCGTCTCGCCCGCAGACTTGTCCGCGCTCGCGGTTTCCCCGGCCGCCTTCTTCGACTTGCTGGTCTTCTTGCTGCCGCTGGAAGTGGCGCCAGACGCGCTCGTGGAGGAGTCTTTCCCCGCGGCCTTGTCATCCGCCGCAACCTTCTTCTTAGTCGTCTTCTTCGACGTGGTCGACGTGGCCGACGTTTTGTCTGCAGAGGCCGTCGAATCCGTGGAATCCGCCGCCGGCTTTTTCTTCTTTTTCTTCTTTTTGGTGGTGGTCGTCGAATCGCTTTGCGTCTGATCCGTTGATTGTCTCGCCGCCGCTCCGCGAGTCGGTATCGCAAAACCGGCGAATCCCAGCAGGACCGCGGTCAAAATACTCAAATAAAATTTCGCCTTCATTCGCTTTTCCTCTTGCCGCGCCACAGTGAGAGAGCGCATTTATGCAGCAGTCGGCGCATACTGTCTGACCCGCTCGCGTAAGTCAATACATGAGAAATTGCACATCAGGCCAGGAATTTGCTTCAAATCGAGGATTTTATTGACATTGAAGAAGAACGGAAAGCAGAGAGAAGTGTAAGCGAACAACCGAGGTCTAAATTAGTCGCCCGCCATAAGAGTCCGCGGCGCTTCCACCGACTCCGCGAGTCCGCGTCGCATGGGACCCAGCGCGAATGCCGGCACTTCCAGCTCCGGCTCAACCAACAGATTCGTGGCCTTGCGGGGAAACTCGCCACGGCGATTCAGCTTCAATCCCGCCTCGCGCAGGAACTCCGCCGAAAATCCCATGTCTTCGGCGCGATCCACTCCCCAAAACCATAGCTTTTCCTCGTTGCGCTGCAGAAAATCCAGTGACTCCTCCAGCTTGGTCATGGCGCGGTTGAACGACGAGGCCAGGAAAAACACCTCCAGCGTCCACGCATGACGCGGGTAGCGCACCTGAATCCTCACGCAATACTTCCCCGACTGGTTTCTTTCCATGCTGCAACGGTAGCTGTTTCTCACTGCTGAAGCGCGCGCCGCAATCTTGGTCTTCACTGCCGCCTCTGGTCTGATACCTGGCCCTCGTCCGCATGCGCCACGCGCAGCACACAGAGTTAGGTGGTGGGATAGAGTTTAAGGACGTCACTAGGGTAGCTGGCCGCGGAAGCAAAAACAAGAGTACCCACGGCCCGCGGTTACTTTCTATAAATAACTGATAATAATTAACTTATTTAGCCGAGATTACCGAAGGCGCCCAGTTTCTCGGGCATTAACTTCACTTTGCCTTCCTGTTTCAGCTTGGTTTCCAGCGCCGTTTTGAAGGCCTCAAACGCCACGTTTCGCTTGCTTTGCAGTAATTGCTCCGCCAACGACTTCTTCTGTTTTTCAAAGTCCGCCGGATTCGGCCCATCTTTTGCCGCCACTCGGTAAACCATCCAGTTTTCTCCCAAATTCAACGGCACGCCAACGTCTCCCGGCTTCATCTGGAACGCGCCGCCCAACTGTTTGCCGCTCGCCGCCCCGGAAATGGAGTCATTGCGAGAAATCGAGTCGCTGGTCTTGGCTTCCAGGCCCAATGCTTTGGCCGCAGCTTCGAACTTTTCCCCGGCCTTCACGCGCTTCGCCAAATCATCTGCCTTCGTCTTGGCCAGTTTCACGGACTCATCCTGTTTCAAGTCGTTAACCACGCGCTCGCGCACCTCTTCCAGGGCGCCCTGGTGCGCCGGCGTAATCTGCTTCACCGACAACACCACGTATCCCCGGTCCGTCCGCAGCGGCAAGCTCAGTTCGTTCTGCCGCAGCCGGAAGATCGCATCTTTCACTTCTTTCGAATTCCCCAGCTCCAGCACCGGGTCTGTCGCACTCACCGGCCGTGTCTCTGAAACCGCAAGGTGGTACTGCTTGGCCAAGTCGTCGAGCGCCACTTTATTCGATTGCCGAATGGCTTTGGCGAGTTGATCCGCGGCGTCGCTGGCTTGCTGATCGGCCTGTTGCAGCACCATCGGCGCGCGCAGCGAATCCTTCACCTCATCGAATGGCTTCGTGTGCATCGTCTCTTTATCCAGCGCCTTAATGATGTGGAACCCGTACTGCGTCTTCACCAGGTCCGAAATCTGTCCTTTTTGCAAAGAAAAAGCCGTTGCTTCGAACTCCTTCACGGTCTGCCCCTGGATGATCCACCCCAGGTCGCCGGCCTTATCCTTGGATCCGGGATCCTGCGAATATTTCTTCGCCAGGTCCTCGAAGTTCGCATTCTTTTTCGCCTGCTTGAGCACGTCTTCCGCGGTTTTCTTGATTTCATCCACTTCCGCGTCGGTCTTGCCCACGGTCATAAATAAAATGTGTTCCACATGAACGCGGTTAGGCACCTGGTATTGCTGAATGTTCGCTTCGTATTGCAGTTTCAGCTGATCGTCCGTTACCTGAATATTCCGCCTAATCTGCGATGCATCCAGCAATCCGTAGCGCACCACGCGCTTCTCCGGCACCTGGTAACGCGCTTTATTCTTTTCGTACTCCGCTTTAATTTCCACATCGCTGGGATTCAGCTTCGCCGCCAGCTCCTCCGGCTTGATGACCGCGTATTCCACCTTGATCTTCTCGTTCTTGTAGCGGAATTCATCCTGCAGCTCCGCCGGCCCTACGCTGATTCCGTCCGTCACGCGCTTGCGGAACTTTTCTTCCAGTAATCCTTGCCGGATTAATTCCTCAAATACCGGAACCGACAGCTGAAATCGCGCCTGCACCTCGTTGGCATACTGGTCCATCCCCACAAACGTCCCGCCGGTAAACGCCGTCGGCACATATTGCTTGATGCGATCCGCGCGTTCCTGGTCCGACACCGTCACGCCTACGCGCTTCGCTTCGTACTCGATCTCTTTCTGGAATACAAGTTGGTTCAGGATTTGGCGCGCATACAGCGACTCGAGTTGCTTGGGCACCTGGTTACGTTGCTCGATTTGCGAAAGTTGCTGGCGCACTTCGCCCAGCGTTACGGTCTGGTCCCCTACCTTCGCCACCGTATCCGTCGCGGCCTCGCCTGTTCCGGGACTCTGCGGCACCAGGTAAAGCAGCATGCTCCCGCCGAGTAGCGCCACCACCACTCCCAGGAATATGCGGTACCCAATCTTGCGGTTATCCGTTGCTCCAGCCATCCAGTCCATCTCCCCGTCGCGAGTCGAACGTCAAATTATAGGAGATACCTGCGCCACCCTCAATGACAATCGCTCCCAGCCGCCTGCGGGTTCGACCTCGCCATCTACATTCACGATTCCCCAACCCGCTTGCCAACCGCCTCGCCCTGACGCCCATGTGCGCATTCGCTATTTGCAATTTGACTACGACGCGCCAGCCCCATTGAACGGCGCACAAATCGCTGTGCTATTTTCAAAATTGGAGCAACCAGCACCTCCACCTCGTGACCGTACAAGCGCCCATCGATCCCAAGCATGCCGCGGCTTCCAACAAGGCTCCCCGCGTACAGGTCTATTGGACCGCCGTCACCTACAAGACGGTCATCGCCTATGTGGTGATCATGCTGTCCATCCTGCTTGCCGTCATTTACCTGATTTCACCGGACCTCTATGCCACCGCCTACCACAAACTTTCTAACGCCATCACCGCGACCGATGCCGAAAATTTGCTCATTTCCCAGACCCAAGCCAAGTTCGTCAATCTGGACGGCAAAGTGCAAATCAAAAAAGTCAATTCCGTGCAGTGGGTCACCGCCGATTTCAAAACCTTGCTGGACAAAGGTGATTTCGTGCAAACCGGCGCGGACAGCTTCGCGCGCATCACCTTCGGGGACGGCACCACTTATACCGTAAAGTCCGACACCCTCGTTACCGTCGAAGAAAATCACACCGCCAGCAATAAACCCACCAGCGTCGCGGTACGTATCAGCACCGGGTCGGTCGATCTGGCCACTCCGAATTGGTCGTCGCCCGATTCGAAAGCCGCGGTTAACATCGAAGACGCCAGCGCCCAGCTTCATCAAAACAGCCGCGCGTCCGTCAAAAACGATCCGCAAAGCAATAATCACGAAATCGTGGTGTCCACCGGGTCCGCGGAAGTGCAGCGTGGTGGTGAAAAAATTGAGTTGACGCAGTGGGAGAAGGCCAGTTTCAACACCGGCGGCCCGATTCAACGTTCCAACGTCCTGGCGCCCCCTTCTCTGGTGGAGCCTCTGAATCTCGCGCCCATCATCAACGAGCATCCCAAAACAACTCCGGTCCATTTCGAATGGAAAGCCGCACAGGATGCCGTCTCTTACACTCTGCGCCTCAGCACCACCACATCTTTCCGCGCCATCGTCAAACAAGCCAAGGTTTCCACCAACACCGCGGACATCACCGGACTCGACCCCGGGGATTATTTCTGGAATGTCACCGCCCAGGACGCCAGGAAGCAGTCCAGCGAAGTCAGTGAAACGTTTCAGTTCACCCTGGTGGCCCAGGGCAAATCCCAGGATATGATTCTTGAAATTGATGGCACCCAGCTTCATGGCCGCGTCGCCGAAATTGTTGGACGCACCGAGCCCGGCGCCGCGCTCATTGTGAATGGCCAGTCCGTCCCGAATATCGCCAGGGATGGCACGTTTCGCCATTTCACTGAGCCCCTGGAGCCCGGCCAGCACACCATCTCTATTATTGGTTCGAACCGGCGCGGAGGCACCGCCAAGCAACAGGTCTCCATCGTGATTCCCAAGTAATTTGAAATGAATTCGGATTCATCCGCACCGCTTTACGTAGCCGCAGTGGGCAGCACAAACGAAACGTTCGAATCGGGGCGATAATTTGATCCGGCGGGGATTTTTGCGTTACTGCTCGCGCCGGTGGAGAATGGAAAGAAATCTGCCGCTTTGATTCGCACCAGGTGACCTTGCGACTTTCGCCAGGCGCTGCAATTTCTGGGGGGAGACGGGGGAATGAACAAGAACGGTTACAACTTAAGGTCGGTTTTCAGCTTATTTTCCTCCGACCTGGCCATCGACCTCGGCACCGCCAACACACTGGTGTTCTCCGCCGGCAAAGGCATTGTCGTCAATGAGCCTTCCATCGTGGCTATCAACAAATCCACCGGGGAAGTCGTCGCCGTCGGCCGCGAAGCGAAAGATATGCTCGGCCGCACTCCCGGCAACGTGGTGGCCATCAAGCCTATGAAGGATGGCGTCATCGCCGACTTCAAAGTCACCGAGAAGATGCTCACTTATTTCATTCAGAAGGCCCACAACCGCCGCGTGCTGGTGCATCCGCGCATCGTTATCGGCGTACCCAGTGAGATTACCCCGGTGGAAAAGCGCGCCGTTCAGGACTCCGCATACCGCGCGCGTGCCAGCGAAGTCTACCTCGTGGAACAAGCCATGGCCGCCGCCATTGGCGCGGGCCTGCCCATCGAGGAGCCTTCCGGAAACATGGTCGTGGACATCGGCGGCGGCACCACCGACATTGCCGTCATCTCCATGAGTGGCATCGTGTATTCGCGCTCTGTCCGTGTGGCCGGCAACGAGATGGATGAAGCGGTCATGCAATATCTCAAGCGCAAATACAACCTTCTGGTGGGCGAACGTACCGCGGAACAAATCAAGATGGAAATCGGTTCCGCTTACCCCCTGGAAAAACCCTTAACCATGGAAGTGAAAGGTCGCAACCTCATTGAAGGTGTGCCGCGCACCGTCACCATCGACGACAGCGAAATTCGCGAATCCCTCTCCGAATGTGTTGCCACCATCTTGAATGCCGTGCGCGTAGCGCTCGAGCGCACCCCGCCCGAACTTTCCGCCGACATCAGCGATCGCGGCATCGTCCTCACCGGCGGCGGCGCATTGCTCAAAAACCTCGACAAGCGCATCCGCGAAGAGACCGGCTTGCCCGTTTCCATCGCCGACGATCCGCTGGCTTCCGTCGTGCTCGGCACGGGCAAAATGTTGAGCGACTTCCGCTTGTTGCGCCAGGTATGCATCGATTAGTTCCGCCGGGTGCCCCACACGACGGTTTTTCGTGTGGGGATTTGGTAATGAACGAGCAAGCACGATCAGATCGTGATCATAAATTCTGAAAGCTTGGTCTTAGAAACGAAAAAGAATTCTTAGTCTTTAAACAACATGGTCGGCATACCCTCTCGCCACAAATCGATCTTCCTGCTCGCCGGTGTCGTGCTGCTGCAAATCCTTCTGCTCGCGCTGCAGATCAAGCGCGATTCCGAAGGCCGGTTGATTCGCGTCTGGACCGTTGGCGCATTTTCTCCATTTGAACGCGCCGGCTCGCACGGTATCGGCCGTCTTCGTGACACCTGGAATCATTATTTCGCCTTGCAGAATACTTCGCGTGACAACGAGCAGCTTCGCCGCGAAAATGACGCGCTGAAAATGCAGGTCAACCAGTTGCAGAGCAAAGCCGCGGAAGCCGACCGCCTGGCCCTGCTGCTGGACTTTCGCAAATCTCACCAAAACGTTCCCATGCTGGGTTCCCGCGTAATCGCCACCAGCGCCGGCACCGCCAGCGCCACGGTCGTCCTCGATCGCGGCGAGAGAGACGGCATCAAGAAAAATATGGGCGTCATCACTCCCGAAGGGGTAGTCGGTAAAGTTGTGGAAGTCTACGACAACACCACCGAAGTCCTGCTGCTCACCGATAAAGACAGCGGGGTCGGCGCCATGCTGGGCAATTCGCGCATTCAGAGCCCTGTGGGCGGCACCGGCGAGCCGCTCCTCGCCATGAAATACGTCCCCAACGACGACACCGTGAACCTCGGCGAGCGCGTGGTCACCAGTGGCATGGACAAAATTTTTCCACGCGATCTGCCCATCGGCACCATCACAGAAGTCAAGTCCGGCAACCCCTTCAAAACCATTCGCGTTCGCCCGGCGGCAAACCTTTCCCGTCTCGAGGAAGTAATCATCCTTCTGACCCTGCAACCGCTTCAGCTCAAGGCGCCACAACCCGAAATGCCCAAATCGCCTGCAAACGCAGCAGCCGTCACCGCTCCCGCCAACAATTCGCCCGCGCCAGCTTCCGGTACCACCAACGCGGCCTCGGTCAAACCGCAATGAACGACACTTACGATATTCGCAACATGGAAGCGCACATCGAGGTGCATAAGTTCCGCGGCGGAGCCATCGTCGGCGCCACCATCCTCGCGCTCATGTTCCAGGCTTTCGTACCTGTTTATTTTGTGAAGGCTTCGCTGCTCGACTTTCCTCTGCTCATCACTATTTACTTCGGCCTAAGCCGCCGCAATCCCTCCACCGGGCTGCTGCTCGGCATGATCATCGGTTTGCTGCAGGACAGCCTCAGCGGACCCACTGTACCGCTCGGCCTCTACGGCATCTCCAAAACCATCATCGGCTATCTCGCTTCGTCCATCGGCGCGCGCCTCGACACCGAACATCCCGCCGCGCGCTTCGCTCTCACTATCATGTTTTTTGGTTTGCATCAGGGCATCGTGCTGCTCATCCGCCGCATTCTTCTCGCGCAGTCGAGCACCTGGTTCACCATGCACCTGCTCGTCGCCGCCCTGGTCAACGCCGTCGTCGCCGTCTTCCTCTTCATGCTCCTCGACCGCCTCCGCAAAACCTGAACGCCGGTACGTGGCGGGACTATCACTTTTGAGGAGCGAGTGCTCCGATCTTCGGTGACGCGATGAAATGGTTACGGAATGGATTAGTGGTTATCGGTACTTTATCCGTTTGACCCTCGTGGCGTTGCTGGCGTGGACGTATTTCCCTTCATTATGTGAAACGGCAGTTCTAAAAACGTCCATTGCAGACGATCGGTCTGTGAAAGCTACGGTATATACAAAGGAATGTGGGGCCGCTGGCGCGACTCGCACATTTGTGGCACTCTCCAGCGAAAAAGTAGACGGATCTAAGAATGGCGAGATAGTAGTGACACTGGTTGGCGCGACGACCGTCGACGTCAACTGGGTGCATGTTCGGCATCTGTTAGTTGAGTATTCGGAAGGGACGAAGATCGAGTACGCCGTAACGAAAACGCGCGGGATTACAGTGGAACTCGCAAATAAGTAGCGTCACTACGTTTCGCCGATGACAAAACTTTATGAAGTAGTCTGCTGGATTGCTGTCGTCATTATGGCAATATGGGTGGTTGTGTACATGGTTAGCCCTTTAAGTTCCCTTTTCACAGTGGTCTGGATGTTTATTCATTCTGGCTTATCCCTATGGGTACTTATACCTGCCGCCGCGGCTATAGTGGCCGGAATTTTATCTACTGAGAAGCAGACCACGCAGGATTAAACCAAATCAAAATTTTATGAAGTAATTTTTCTGTTCCTTCGCAGGATGACTTTTTGGCTGAATGGCTATTCGGGTTACGACCAGGTCGTTGTCAGAAACCTTCGTCCCTCAGTGCGTCAGCAAGAATTGCTTGAACTCATCGTAGATGTTTGGCATCGGCACTGACAATTTCTCGCGTTTCAAATAGGCGGACAATCTTGAGGGCAATTGCGGCGCGATACCGATGGCGCGGGTAACCACTTCCGCAAACTTCGCCGGATGCGCCGTCGCCAGCACCAGTCCCTGCGCTGGTCCCGGATGCGCTTTGCGGTAGGCTTCCCAGCCTAAAATTCCCACTGCGGTATGCGGATCAGCGATGTATCCGAATTTTTCGTGCACCATCTTCATGGCCGCTAAAGTCTCCGCATCGGTCGCCCCGTGGCCCCAGATTTCTTTCTGCACGTACTCGAGGCGGTTGCGGCACAAATCGAGCAACCGCGGAAAATTGTTGGGATTGCCCACATCCATGGCGTTCGAAAGCGTGGCTACCGCCGCGTGCGGCGCGAAGGTCCCGCTGCGCAAATACTCCGGCACCACATCGTTCGCATTTGTGGACGCCACGAATCGCGCTACCGGCAATCCCATGCGCTTGGCAAATATTCCCGCCGTCAAATTTCCGAAATTCCCGCTGGGCACGGAAACAATCAGCGGCACGGAAGCCACCGGAAGCTGCCGGTACGCAGCCACGTGATAAAACATCTGCGGCAACAGGCGGCCGATGTTGATGGAGTTAGCCGAGGTCACAAACGCGCGCTTGTTCAGCTCCACATCCGAGAAAGCCTGCTTCACCATGCGCTGACAATCGTCGAAGCTGCCCTGCACCTCCAGCGCGGTAATGTTTTCCCCCAGCGTGGTGAACTGCTTTTCCTGCGCCTCGCTGATGCGCTTCGAAGGATAAAGAATCACCACGCGGATTCCCGGCACGCGCAAAAAGCCGTGCGCCACCGCGCTGCCGGTATCTCCCGAAGTGGCCACCAGCACCGTCAGCGTGCGCGTCTCGTCGCGCACAAAATAACCCATCAAACGCGCCATGAATCGCGCGCCAAAATCCTTGAACGCCAGCGTCGGCCCGTGAAACAGCTCGAGTATGTGCAGCCCGGGCGACAGCGACACTAATTTCACCGGAAAATTTATGGCCTCGCTCACTACTTGCCACATCACTTCTTCCGGCACTTCCGCGCCCGCGAAGGGACGCGCCACGCGAAAACAAACTTCCGTGAATGGCAGCCGCCGAAATTCTTCCAGCTCCGACGGCGATCGCCGCGCTATTTCCACCGGCATGTATAGGCCGCCGTCAGGCGCGAGCCCGCGCAGCACGGCTCCGCGCAGTGACGTCAACGGCGCTTCCCGGGATGTGCTGCGGTATCTCATCTCTATGCAGTTTTGATTTTCGCGCGCCGCGCCAAAAAATCACGCGCCTTTCGTCTGTTCCTCTATCCTCTTCAGAAATTCCTCTACACCCCGCGAGCCGCCACCACTCATCGCCCGCAACTCCGCCACCGGCACGGAGCAATGTGCCAGCGTTTCATAACTCTTTCTGCGCGCCGCGATCAGCAGTGGATAACACCGCGCGACCGTCTCACGCGGCGACTCCTTATCTTTCACGTGAAATTTCCCACGCCACAAAACCGGCTTGGGATCGTTCAAATATCTTTGCACCAACAGTTGTTGTTCCTGCTCGGTGCTCCCCAGATGCACCACCGTCATCTGTCGCCGCAGGCGCATCAAGATATTGTTTTGCAGATAGATCACGCTGCCGGTGGTATCCAGCACTATAGGCGCACCGCTGGAGTCCGCCTCCAGCGCTCTCAAGAATTCATCCACCACCGCAATCTCTTCCGCCAGGTATTTCGCTTCCCGCTCCGCGTACGTAGGACTGTCCGGCCATCCCATCCACGCCGCCACTCCATTAATTCCGCTGTAGCCACCGGCCGCGAGTCTCGGTGCCAGCCTCTGTTCAATCAGGTCATCACAAGGGACCGCCTTCCACCCCGCCGCCGCCAGCTTCTTCGTCCAAAAGGTCTTTCCGCTGCCGGACATTCCCACCAAGGCCAGCCGGGATTGCTTCGCGACGTGATTTTCGTTGCTCATGGATGAATTTCTAACCTTAGCGTGGCCCACCCCGCGTCGCAACTCGCTATCCGCAACCCACCGCGCAAAAAATAATGCGCTCCTGGAACCTGTACCCCCGGACGGCTTGCCGCCTGTGCACCCTGATGTTACGTTTGAAAACGGCTGCAAGGCATCGAAGCAGCGTGGGGTTAGCGGTGTTTGGGGTACGGCCGGATCTCTGCATTTTGCAGGACGCAGCTTCCGGCAGGCATCCAAATCCAATCTTAAATTTTCGTGACGCGAATAGGCTCCGGCTCGGCCGGAGCGGGTCAGCTCCAAACCTTCACACAAAAATCGCGCGCGGGGTCTTCGTGTCGTAATGTTTCGCAACGACAATCGTTTGCCGCAAGGCCGTCTGGCCATGGCTTCCTACGTTATCGTGGGCATGGTCGGCTTGTTGCTGCTCGGCTTCTGGAAACTCCAGGTCATCGACGCCGAAAAATATTCCTCCATGGCCGAACGTAACCGCGTTCGCTCCATTCCGGTAATCGCCCCGCGCGGCCGCATGCTCGATCGCGATGGCCGCGTGCTCGTTGACAATCGCCCCTCGTTCAGCGTTCTGCTGCTCCGCGACGATCCCGTTCTGGTGGACAAAAATCTTCCCGGCATCGCCGACGGCCTGGGCATCCCCATCGAGGATCTGAAAGACGATCTCAGCACCACGCGCAATCTTCCAAAATTTCAGCCCATTATCATCAAGCCGGAAGCTTCCGACGCGGATATCGCCTTCATCGAATCGCATCGCTCCGACATTCCCATTCTCGAAATGATTTCCATTTCACGCCGCCGCTATATTTCCGGCGGCTTCATGGCCCACGCCAGCGGCTACGTTGGCGAAGTCAGCGAGCAGCAAATCGAATCGAGCAATGGCCGTTTCCGTCCTGGTGACTTTGCCGGCAAGACCGGGCTGGAAAAACAGTACAACGATCTCTTGATGGGCACCGATGGCATGCGCCGCGTCATCGTCAACAGCGTTGGCAAGGAAGTCGGCCGCCTGTCCACTCAGGAAGCCATTCCCGGCAAACAGATTCAGCTCACCATTGACTACGATTTGCAACAGGTCGCGGAGCAATCCCTCGGCACCCGCCCCGGCGCCGTTGTCGCTCTTGATCCGCGCACCGGCGAAGTGCTTGCCATGGTCAGCCGCCCCACTCCTGATCCCAACGATTTCTCCGTGCGCGTTTCAAAAGAAGAGTGGAAGCGCCTCAACGACGATCCGCTGCATCCGCTGCTGAATCGCGCCATTCAGGCGCAACTTGCTCCCGGCTCCGTTTTCAAAATCATCACCGCCACGGCCATGCTGGAAGACAAAGTTCCGCCGGAAAGCTACACCGCGTTTTGCCCCGGCTACGCCACTTTCTATGGACGACAGTTCAAATGCTGGGTCTACGGCAAAAGTTCGCACGGTGTCGTAAATTTTCGTAAAGCCATTCTCGACTCCTGCGACATTTTTTTCTACAACGTGGGCATGAAGCTGGGCATCGATCGCCTTGCCTACTACGCCACAAAAATGGGTATCGGTCACAAAACGGGTATCGATCTTCCGTCGGAAGAATCGGGCTTGATGCCTTCGCAGGAATGGGTTGAGCGCGTCTTTCATCGCAAATGGTATGCCGGGGAAACCATTTCGGTCTCCACTGGCCAGGGCGCAGTCACCACTACCCCGCTGCAACTCGCGCGTACCATTGGCGGCATCGCCTTGGGCGGCATTTTCAAGCAACCGCACTTGCTTAAAGACGCGCAGAACGTTGGCGAAGAACGCTTTTCCATTTCTGAGCCGACCGTTCAAAAAATTACTGACGCCATGTACGGAGTCGTCAATGAAGGCGGCACGGGTGGAGCATTGAAACTTGCCGGCATCGAACTCAGCGGAAAATCGGGCACCGCGCAAGTCATCGGTTATTCCACCCGCGAGCGCATGGGCAAGCAGAAAAAATTCGAAGACAACGCCTGGTTCGTGGGCTACGCGCCGCGGCGCAATCCCGAAATCGTAGTCGCCGTTCTCGTTCAGGAAAGCGGCCAGCACGGAGGCACCGCCTCCGGTCCGGTGGTGCGTGATATCATCAAGGCCTACTACGACAAGAAAAACAAAAACACCCAGGGCCAGACCACCGTCGAATATAAGCATTACAATTTTGGCGACGGAACGAACCCGGCTGATGCCGCCGCCATCGTTAACGCGACTGAACCTGACGCTTCGGCAAAAACCGAATTCGCGCCTGCTGCAACTGCTGCAGCCGTGGTTCCGCCGCAACCCGTGCCATAACTGGTAAAAACCGCGCGGCGCTAGATTTTTTGCATTACGAAGTGAGGTTGACTCGAGAAGCTTTCACTCCGTACCAGGTCAGTTTCAATAGGCAGCGTGAAGGAAAAATGAAAGACGCACCCGGAACACGCGATTACGACTGGTGGCTGCTGGCCATCCTGGCCGCCATTTGTACCGTCGGCGTGATCGAGATCTATTCCGCCACGCACGGCAGCTCCCTCGCCGGCATGCATATGCGGCAGATCCGCTGGCTGGTTATCGGCTTCGTCCTGATGTTCGTGCTGTCGCGCCTCGACTACCACCTGATCCTCGACCAGGCGCCTCTTTTATACGTCATCGGCATCGCCGCATTGATCGCCGTCCTGGCCATGGGCCATTCCCGTTTTGGGGCCAAACGCTGGATTCCCATCCTCGGAGAATTTCTTCAGGTGTCAGAATTGGTAAAGTTGATTATAATCATTGTAGTCGCGCGCTTCTTCGCGGAAGTGCGCAGCGATGAACTTTCCCTGCCGGATTTGATCAAAGCAGGATTGTTAGTAGGGCTGCCGCTTATCTTGATTTTAAAGCAGCCCGATCTGGGTACAGCGTTGGTGCTGTTGCCGATGCTGGTGGTGGGCGCATTTTTGGCCGGCCTGCAGTGGCAGCACGCCGCGATAATTTCTTTGGTGGGAATATTGGCCGTAGGCAGCGTTTTTTATCCTCCGGTTAGCCGGCACATTCTGAAACCGTATCAGCGGGAGCGGGTAACTTCCTTCCTGCATCCGGAAGATGACGCCAAGGGGTCCGGCTATCAGGTGCTCCAATCGAAAATTGCCGTGGGTTCCGGCGGTTTTTGGGGCAAAGGTTTTGGCAACGGCAGTCAGAATCAACTGGGCTACATCCCCGTCCGCTATTCAGATTTCATCATGTCCGCGTGGGCTGAAGAACAGGGATTCAAAGGCGTGCTGCTGGCCCTTGGGCTGTACATGGCGCTCCTGCTTCGCTTGGTCCAGAATGCTCAGCGCGCGAAGGATCGCGCGGGAATGTTTCTGGTCATGGGCGTGGCCGCCGCGCTGGGTTTTCACGTTTTAGTAAACGTGGCTATGGTCATCGGAGCTATGCCGGTTACCGGAATTCCGCTGCCTTTAATGAGCTACGGTGGTTCCGCCACGTTGTTTGTTTTCCTGGCGATTGGCCTGGTGATGAATGTCCGGCTTCGCCGCTTCGTCAACTGACGAACCGCCAGTGCCCGTTTGACGCGCCCGCTCCGGCAGGCCGCCCTCGGGTATAGCTTCGAAATAGTTTTTAAAATGATTGGAACGGGTAGACCGCCCTGCAGTCGCTGTTCAGTTTGACCGCTCGCGGTCACCGGTAAATTTAAGGAAATAAGAGTGAGGACAGCATCGTCCGCCGTTTGCCTGGGAAGCTCCCCGCAACGGACTAGCCTCGATAGACTGAGGAATCATCGTTTCAGCGATGGCCGCATCCGCGCCATCCCCTCCGCCTTCGAACGTCAAAACCACCTCCAAGCGGTCGTGGCCACGTGTGTCCCGGTATCCCCGGGGCAGGCGCCGGTTTCTCGGACCTCCAACGGGCACAAGCTCGCGGCGATGCCTCCCGAGGAGTTTTATGTCAAAAGAATTAGTCATCTCAGCGGCCTCCCATGAACGGCGGGTCGCGATACTTGAAGAAGGTCAGTTAGTAGAAATTTATATCGAGCGCGAAAAAGAGTTCGCCCTCGTCGGCAGCATCTACAAAGGTAAAGTCACTCGCGTTCTTCCCGGAATGCAGTCGGCTTTCGTGGACATCGGCCTGGATGGCGACGCCTTCCTGTACGTCAGTGACGTATTCGAAAATCTGGAAGATTATGATCACGACCACGCCCACGAGACACCGCGCGCTGCGGCGTCCGCGCCCGGGCTGCATCTGGTCGCGCCTCTCGCGGCCGTGGAAGACGTGGAACACGAGGCGGAATCGCACTCCGTCGAGTTGCTACCCGGCGAATCGCTCGCCAGGGCCAGCGGTTCGGCGCATGAGGGCGGAGTTTCCGAAACTCGCGACGAATCGCTCGTCGAAGTTTCGGATGACGAGCACGCTGCTGAAGGCGCGGCAACAAACGCAGCGCCAGACGAAGAACAAACCGAAGAGCGTCAGCCTGGAAACGTTCACAATGCCGCAGGGCAGGAAACGGAATCGGACCTCAGCGACGAGCGCCAGCCGGAATCCAATGCTTCCGCACCGCAAAACTTCGGCCCGAATTACAAAGCTTCGAACTATCCGCCACGCGGCGGCAATGCCCGGCCCGGCCAGAATTTCGGCGGTAGGCCGGATCGTGGCAACGACCGCGGTGGTCAGGGTGGCGATCGCGGGCAGGAATCAGGGGGTGGCCGCGGGCGTTTCGGCCGTCGTGGTGGACGCCGTCGCGGCGGCCGCCCCGGTGGCGCTCCCGGCGGGCGCAATTTGCCGCCCTCGAAATACGCTTCGCCGCAAGGCGGCTCGGATTCGCGCGGCGACCGTGGCAACGATCAGCGCAACCAGGGCCAGAATCGTGGTTCGCAACCTCGCGGATTCGAGCCTCGCGGCTCTGAACAACGCGGCTTCGACAACCGCCGCCCGGAAACTCCGCGTCACGGTGCAACTTCTCCAAGCGCGCCAAGTTTCGACGCCACGGAAGAGCCGATCCTCCTCCCCGGCGAATCGCTCGCAAAATATCGCGGCAAGCCCCCAGCCTCGGCCTCCGCTCCCGTAGTTGAGCCGCAACCCGTTGACAGATCTTCCGACGCGCCGGAAACAACGCGGCAGCCTTCGGGTGGATCTTCGCCCACCCAACCCGGTGCTTCCGGGACAGGTGGTCCGCGCCGCTTCACTGGCGGCCTGCCTCGCTGGTTGCTGGCCGACGCCGGCGCTGAATCGGAAGCCGCTCCTGTATCCGCCGATGAAAATATCGGTGTAGCCGACGACTCCACGCTTTCCGCGCACGGCAATAATCCTCCGCGCCATGAAGCATCCCCGCTGGAGTTGCCTTCTTCGAGCAGCGCGCCAGGTTCGGCGGAGAGTGAACAGCTGAACGACGATCAGATTACCGCGCTCGCTTCCGGGCTCGTGGAAGCCAAGCAGGAAGAAGTTCAGCAGGTTGCCCATGTAGACGCGGTCTCGGGCGGCGCGCTTTTTGAAGAAGACGAAGAAGAAATCGAAGAGATGGAAGCATCGGAAGAGGCGGCCACAGCGGAAGAAGAGGACGAGGAAGAAGCCGATGAAGAAGTCCACGCCGCTGAGGCCGAATCTTCCGCCACGGAAGTCTCTCAACTTACCGACGAAGAAAATGCCGAAGTGGAAGAAGGCCGCGCCGCCAATCGTGCCGAGGCCGAAGCTGACGCCGCTCACGAAAGCGCCGAGCATCATGCCGCTCTCGGTCTCCACGACGAAGAACACTCCGGCGCCGAACATCACGAAGGAACTCACGGCCAGGAGGCCACCGAACGCGCCGTCCCGGGAGATATTTCCTCCGATTCGCTGGTCTCCGCCGCAGCTGTAACACCCATGGCCGAAGACGACATCATTCTGCTTCCGGGAGAAACTCGTTCGCCGCGCAGCGCAACTGCTGGTGGCGCGCCCGCTCCCCGCGAAGAATTTCCCCGAGACTCCGCGCGCGTTGGAGGCAACCCACGCCAGCGTTTCCAGCGGCCCTTCCGCAGTGGCAGCGGCGGCCGAGATCGCGGCCGCGATAATCGCGGCGGCCGTCCGGATAGCCGTGGTGGACGCCCCGACAATCGTGGCGGACGCCCGGAGCGTTCCGGCAGCGGAGGACGTCCCGGTCCGCGTTTCGAACGCCGCCCCAGCGGGCCCGGCGGTCCGCGCCATGATCGCGGGCACGGAGGCCATCACTCCGGTCCTTCGCGCCGCCCGCAACTTATTTCCGAAATGCTCAAAGCTGGTCAGGATGTAGTTATCCAGATCGCCAAGGAGCCGCTCGGCAAGAAAGGCGCGCGCATCACCAGCCACGTCGCTTTACCCGGACGTTTCCTGGTGTACATGCCCACCATCGATCACATCGGCGTCTCGCGCAAAATCGCCACTGCCGACAATCGCTCGCGTCTGCGCCGTTTGGTCGGCGAAGCGCGCGGCAGCTATCCCGGCGGCTTCATCGTACGCACCGCTGCTGGCGGCGCCACCGATGAAGAAATTCGCGCCGACATCGAATTCCTGGGCACCACCTGGAACGAAATCAAGGAACGCAGCGAACAGCGCAAAGCGCCCTCGCTCCTCCATCGCGACTTGAATCTCGTGGAACGCATCCTGCGCGATTACGTCAGCGACGATTTCACCGCCATCTGGATTGACAGCGAAGAGGAGTTCAGCAAGGTCGTTGAATTCGTCAGCCGCTTCCAGCCCAAGCTGGTCAGCCGCGTCAAGCTCTACACCAAGGAAACGCCAATCTTTGAAGAGTTTGGCATCCAGCATGAACTCGACAAAGCCCTGCGCGCCAAGGTGTGGCTCAAGTCCGGCGGCTACATCGTCATCAACCACACCGAAGCGCTGGTGGCCATTGACGTCAACACCGGCAAATTTGTCGGCAAAGGCTCCACGCGCCTGGAAGACACCATCGTCAAAACCAATCTCGAAGCGGTGAAAGAAATTGTTCGCCAGATTCGCTTGCGCGACCTGGGCGGCATCATCGTGGTGGACTTCATTGACATGGAAGAGCGCCGCAATCGCGACAAAGTTTTGTTCGCGCTGCAGCAGGCCCTCGAAGAAGACAAAGCGCCCTCGAAAGCGCTGTCCTTCAACGAATTCGGCCTCGTTTGCATCACTCGCAAACGCACCAAGCAGGCTCTCGAACGCGTGCTATGCCAGCCCTGCCCGTATTGCACCGGCTCCGGCATGGTCAAATCCATCCCCACGCTGTGCTACGAAATCCAAGCGGAAGCGCGCAAAATGGCCGTCGCCGGGCACGAAGGCCCCAACCTCA
>JALYLI010000165.1 GCA_030774335.1 Acidobacteriota bacterium
AGTGCGCAACGATGATCGGTATGAGCAAAAACAACACGATAGCGAGCAGCAACCACCGCGGACCGACGGAAAGGCTCTCCGGTAATCCCAGGTAAAGCGCCGCGTCGGCGACAATCGCGACGATCGCGGGCCAATGGGCCACTCTTTCGGTGTCTTTAGCCATCACGCGAGGCGTTATCCCGAAACCATCATAAAAAAGTATACGCGGAAACCGGGCGCCCCGTGGCGCGCTGATGTCCGGTTTCGCAAGGGAATATCCCAAAACCGACCGCATCCCCCGGGGCGGCCCCACGCCGCCGTCCACCTAAAGGCAATCCTGTCACACTCGCCGGTGGCCGGGAGCCCGTCGCGCCACGGCGTTTTACGTGCTCTCTTCTCGTCGGATACTCAGGCTGTAATTCTCAGGGAGGTCGTCCATGGGGAATATCTCCACCAACTTGCGCCAGGCCGCTCGCGCCTTGCGTGGCAACCCCGGGTTCACCATTGTCGCGGTATTGACTCTCGCGCTCGGCATCGGCGCCAACACCGCGATTTTTTCCGTGGTTTATGCCGCGCTTCTGCGGCCCTTGCCGTATCGCGAACCCGCCATGCTGTTTTCCCTGGGAGAGTCCCGCGAGCAGTTCGCGGACATTCGCATGTCGCAAGTTTCTAACCCTGACTATCAGGACTGGCGCAAGCTCGTAAAAAGTTTCACGTCCCTGGCGGCCTACTCGAGCGACGCCTTCTCGCTGCGAGTTACCGACGAGCCAAGAAATATTTTCGCCGCGCAGGTAACTTCTGGTTTTTTCTCCACTCTCGGCGTGCAACCGCTTTTGGGCCGCGATTTTGTAGATGGCGATGTGCAGACTGACGGCCCCCACGTGGCCATTCTCAGCTTTCGATTCTGGCAAAGCGATTTCGGCGGCGATGCCGGCGTGATCGGCCGAGTGGTGCAGGTCGACAACTCTCCGGCAACCATCGTCGGCGTGCTGCCGCGCGATTTTGAGTTCGCTCCGGCGAACTCGACGCCCATGTGGGTGCCCATTCACCAGAGCGGCGATCTCATAACTCGAAGAAGCCTCCGTTGGATGAACACCATCGCGCGTCTGGCGCCGGGAGTATCGGCCGCCCAGGCGCGCGCCGAGATGGAGTCCATTACCTCGCAGTTGAGTCGCGAATATCCCAAGGAGCATGGCTCCACGATTTTCGTTATGGCGCCGCTGCGCGACACGATTGTTGGCCGGATTCAACCGCTGCTTTTAATACTTTTGGGCTGCGTGGGATTTGTGCTGCTGATCGCCTGCGCCAACGTCGCCAATCTTTTGATGACTCGTTCCATCGGGCGGCGCAAGGAATTTGCCGTGCGTTTGGCGCTGGGCGCCCGTCGCGCAAATATCCTGTCGCAACTGTTGACCGAGAGCTTGCTGCTTTCCGTGATCGGCGCGGTCCTTGGCCTGTTTGGCGCGCAGTGGGGTATCAGCCTGCTTCTCGCGGCCATGCCGGAAGCGCAAATTCGCTCCATGCCATATCTGCGCGAGGTCGCCACCAATCTTCCCGTACTGGGATTTTTGTGCGGCGTCACGCTTCTTACTGCATTGGTTTTTGGCCTCGCCCCCGGACTGGCAGTGGCTCACACTTCGGTGAACGAAGCGTTGAAAAACGAGTCGCGCGGTGGCACCAGCACCGGTCAAGCGCGCCTGCGCAGCGTCATGGTCGTTGCGGAAATCGCCATCGCGTTGGTGTTGCTCGTCGGCGCCGGCCTGATGGTGAAAAGCGTCCGTGCGCTGGTGGGGCGCGATCCCGGTTTTGACGCTCACAACGTGCTCACGTTTTCCGTGAATCTGCCCACGAACGCGTATCCCAATGACAAGGACAATCCAGACCAAAACACCGCGGCGCTACAGTTCGACAAAAAATTTACCGAGCGTCTACGCACCATACGGGGTGTTGTGGAAGTGGGCGGGGCCACCGCGATCCCTGTGACGGGGAGCGCCAGCAGCGTGCGATTCGTGGTGGAAGGCAAGCCCGCCGCCATTGGCCAGGAAGATGAAGCGCAGATCCTGACGGTGACATCCGGCTATTTTTCCACCTTGAAAATTCCGCTCTACTCCGGCCGCCTATTCAATGCCATTGACAATCCGAAAGCGCCCGGCGTATTGATCGTGAACAAGGCTTTCGCGAACGCTTACCTCGGCGGGACGGAAGACGTAGGCAAGAAAATTCGATTCACCTACAGCGACAAAAATCCCTACCTGCAAATCGTAGGCATCGTGGGAGACACCGCCGCCGTCGATCTGGCGGAGCCTCTGCCCCCGATGATTTACAGCTTCAACGAGCAAGGGCCATCAACGTACCTGGGATATATGGTGCGTACCACCGGGAACCCCGCGGCGTTTGTCGGCGCCGCGCGCGCTGCCTTGCGCGAAATGGATGCCCAGCTTCCCATGATCCAGCCGCAAAGCCTGGAAGAAATTGCCAACCAGTCGCCGTCGGTATTTTTTCGCCGCTACCCTTCCTATCTGATCGGAAGTTTTGCGGCGCTCGCTCTTATCTTGGCGATGATTGGTCTGTACGGGCTGATTTCCTACACCGTGCAGCAGCGCACGCGCGAGATCGGAATTCGCGTGGCCCTGGGAGCCGCGCGGCGCGACATTTTCAGCATGGTCCTTGGCGAGGGCTTGCGCGCGACGCTTATCGGCGTCTCTGCGGGCCTCATTGCGGGCCTGGGATTGACGCGACTGATGTCCAGCGTGCTCTACGGAGTCAAGCCGGGAGACTGGGTCACATTTTCCGGAGTCGCGCTGGTACTTCTGGTGGTGGCGGTGCTGGCGTGCACGGTTCCGGCCACGCGGGCCATGCGCGTCGATCCCATCGTGGCATTGAGATACGAATAACGAGGGGCGAATTACCCGGACGCGGAATTATTTCGGGGGCGCTGCCGCGGCGTTGAGAATAATCTGCAGTGGCGCGATGTGCTCGGGCTTGAAATAGCGGTTCATCAGAAATCGCTGGCCGTCTTTTGTAACGTCATAGGTAAATTGATCCGTCGAAGAAATCTGCGCGCGCCCGTGGCTCTGAAATAGTGGCGTGGGATTGCCGGATGAGAAGCCGCCCTCGTCGTTGACCGGCACCGCGGTCACCATGTCCTTAGGCCCAATATAAAATATTTCTTTTCCGTCGCCCCGCCAGCGCGGTTCGCGGCCCCCACCGCGAGACACCTGCCATTTGCCTGCGGCGTCGGGGAAAGTTGTCACGTACACCTGCCAGTCGCCGGATTCATTGGAAGCGTACGCCACCCATTTTCCATCGGGAGAAATTTGTCCATTGGTCTGACTTGCTTTGCTGGCGTTGAACGGAGAACTCTCCCCGCTGGCCACATTTATCAGGTAGAGCGCGGAACCCGTGGAAATTTGCTGGAAAGAGCACAGAATCTGCTTGTCCCCCGGAGACCACGAATTGGGCACCAGGTCATTGCTATTAGTGCCCGACTGGAAATGAAAAAGTTGTTTCGGTGCCGCCAGACCCAGCGCCTGCTTCGCATATAAAGTCTGCTGCGCCTGGTTGGACCGGTACGCGATTATGCTTCCATCGCGGGACCAAATGCCCCCCACATCCTCGGCCGGGTCGAAAGTAAAACGCGATTCGGTATTGTGCCGGAGATCCTTGATCCAGACATCCACGTTGTTCGCTTTTACGTCCGTCACGTCCAGAACTACCCGATTACCGTCTGGCGATAGATGGGGATTGGCGTAAACCCCAGGTTCGCCGACGCGGCCCAGTTCCTTGCCGTTACGGTCAAGCCAGGTCAGGACGGACGTGGACCCGCCGGTGGAGGTGTTGTAGATCACCGTGCCATTTTCCCCCACGCCAAACGCTCCCCAGTACGTGGAAGCATAGAAACCTACTCCCTCGGCGACTACGCGTGCCTCGCCGGAAGTGGTTCCTTTCGTGACGTCAAAGCTGATGGCGCGCAGGGATTGTTTCTCGCCCACGAAATAGAGTTGCCCGTTGGCGTAGCCGGGGTTGGAATGAACGGAGATAAGCTGCTTGCTTTCGTTGCCGGATACGGAACTCAGGTAGATTCCGCTCTTCTGATCATCGACGGCGTTGCTGAATGTTCCATTCCAGAACAGAAAATGTTCGCCGTCGGGAAGAAAAACCGGCCACCGGTGCGAAGTTGCGGTCTGCTTGGTAAAATATTTTTCGGTCAAGGGAGCGGCGTTGCTGCCGTCCGCATTCACTGACCAGAGCCAGCCCGCAACCATTGGAGAGTAGACAATCACACCGCGCCGGCCCCAACTCCCTCCACGCGCCGCGAAAGCCGTCGCCAGAACTTGTGTCGGTCCACCCGCCGCGGGAATCTTCTTTAGTTTTCCATCGGCGAAAAAGCCCACGTAACTATCGTCGGGCGACCAGAAAGGGTAAGTAGCGCCTTCCGTGCCGGTCAACACCGTTACTTTGGAAGATCCCACCCGCTGCACGTTGATCACGTTTGCCCCGGAGGAATCATCCGGCGTAACGAACGCCAGCATGCGCCCGTCGGGTGAGATGGCCAGATGACCGGCTTCCTGCTGCAGTGGCATCGCGAATTCGAGGCGTTCGGCAGCGGCCCCCGCTGGCTCGCCGCGCGATTGGAACATAACGAACGACAATATCGCCAAGGCTAGAGCCGCACCTGTGGCGATCATCCACCAGCGTACCGGTGAACTCCCCGTCGCCGCGGCAGACGCGCTGGAATCCGTGCCCGACAGCGCCCCAAGAGCGAACCCCAGATCTCGAGCGGATTGAAATCGATTGGCGGGATTTTTTTCCAGACAGTGCCTCACTATGCGATTCATCGCGGGAGAAACTTTGGCCTGCAGCGGGTCCACATCCGGCGGATCCTCCTTGAGGATGGCGTTCATGGTCTCCACGCTGGAGTCGCCTTTAAACGCCCGGTCGCCGGAAATCGTTTCGTAAAGGATCGCGCCGAAGCTGAAAATATCCGAGCGCTGATCGACTAAACCGCCCCGCACCTGTTCCGGTGACATGTAGCCGACCGTGCCCATGACCGTGCCGGGTGTAGTCGCCGGGGGAGAAGTGATGGTGGCGCTTCCGCCGCTGCCGCTGCCGAATGTGGGAACAAACGGCGATTGCTTGGCCAGGCCAAAATCCAGGATCTTCACACGCTCATCGTTGGTGATAAAAATATTCTCGGGCTTCAGGTCCCGGTGCACGATCCCCTTGTCATGCGCTGCCGCCAGCCCTTCCGCGAGCTGCAGCGCGTAGTCCGCAATCCGGCGCTGCGACAACGACGCGCCCGTCATGCGCTCGCGAAGCGTGTGCCCTTCGAGAAATTCAGAAACCAGGTAATGCGTGGCGTCTTGCGTACCAACGTCGTAGATAGCCAGCAGGTTCGGATGGCTCACGGTGCTGAGCGTGCGCGCTTCCTGTTCGAAGCGCTGCAGGCGGTCGGGATCAGTCGCCAGCGCTTCCGGAAGCACCTTAATCGCAACGGTGCGCTCCAGCCTCGTATCTCGCGCCAGATACACTTCCCCCATGCCACCCGCCCCGATGGGCGAAACGATTTCGTAAGGGCCTAGCCGCGTGCCGTTGGGAAGGGGCATCGTTCCACGAATTATAAACGGTGAACTGCGCTTTAGAGAAGGATGACCGCTTCCGCGATAACGGATTTTTCTAGTCGTTGAGCGAAAACACTCTGCACTGTTAGAATCACGCCGGAAAGTTTTCTACACGAAGGCCAGAGGGCAATTGCATGCGCCAAGACCTGATCGGGTTTGTCCCGCTGCTACTTTTATTTTGTGCCTCGGCGAAAGCGCCCGTCGCCAATGCCCAGGAACAACAGCCTGCTGCTCGAGAAATTGGCATCACCGCCAGAGAAGTGGAGAAGCGCATTCAACAAAACGTCGGCGTCCCATGGCAGAAGGAGACCGTGGACACTTTCAAGGCCGGCGACCCGGACACGAAAGTCACCGGTATCGCCGTGACCATGATGGCCACCTACGACGTGCTGGAGCGTGCGGCTGCGTCAGGAAAAAATCTGGTCATCACTCACGAGCCCACTTTCTATAATCATCTGGATCAATTCGAGGAGATTCCTCAGAAAGAAAACGATCCGGTTCTCGCGGAGAAGCTGGCTTTCATCAAAGAGCGCCACATGGTGGTATGGAGATTTCACGATCACTGGCACCAGCGCACGCCCGACGGCATCGAAACCGGCATGATTCACGCGTTGGGCTGGGAGGCCTTCCAGGACAAACAAAACCCCTACCTGTTCACGATCCCTGAAACTACGTTGGATAAATTAGCCGCGGTGCTGAAGGCTCGCCTGCAGCTTCACACCATGCGCGTCGTTGGCGATCCAAAAATGAAATTGAGCCGCGTAGCGCTGTCGCCCGGCGCCGCGGGCATGTCCAGGGAAATTCAGGCGCTGCAAATGCCCGACGTGCAATTGCTGATTACGGGCGAATCACGTGAGTGGGAAACCGTGGAGTATGCCGCCGATGCCGTCAGTGAAAAGAAAAATAAAGCCCTGATCGTGCTCGGCCACATTCCTTCTGAACAAGCCGGCATGGAAGAATGCACCCGTTGGCTAAAGACTTTTATCTCTGAAGTCCCGGTTGAGTTCGTGCCCGCCAAACAGCCATTCTGGTGACAGATTGATCCGCGCTGGGCGGATTCCTCGGCGTTCTCATCGTGCAGCGGGTCGGCTAGAAGGGTCGAGCACATTTCTTCGCAAACATCGCGCGCCCTGTCCAGTGCTTCCAGAATGCTGTCGCAAATATTATTTTTCCCCACGCGCTTCTCGAAGTGCGCCTGCTGCATGAACAGCGCAGGTTGCTTGGGTGCGCCAGGCGATTTTTATAGGAGGACCCGTGCTCTATTCCGCGTTCCAAAGCACGGCCTTGTTGGCCCAGTCGAATTCCAGCCGCGTGACTCGCACTGCCGTCGGGCCCAGTAAACCGTCGATATCTCCCAAGACGCCTGCAGGCCTCGCCAATTTCACGGTTTGTTGGTTTTCCAATGGCACGTCGCCTAGAGCCAGCAAAGTTTGCGGTGTATTTGATGCTTGGACAGTCGGAACGATGCGGGAAGCTTGCGCGGTCCCCGGTCGTCTTCGGTCATTGAGAAACGACGGTTCAGGCGCATCTTCGAATACGGCGAGGTCGTTCGCGCCGGTGTCCAGCAGAAATCGCAACGGTTGCCCTCCGAGAGTGACCTGCACAATCCAGTATGGTGCGCCCGCCGCGGTTCTAATATCTCCTGGAATCCTATGCCGCGTCATTCCGGATAAACCCTTGGTCACTTTGTGATGCTGGTAGTCGATGGAAAAGTCCTGCCCGGCGAAAATATCCAGGCCGACAATGGCATCGATACGTATTCCGAGGTTTCTCTCCAGTTGGCGCAGGTCCACGATGACCATCGGCAGCTCTGCGGCCCGAATCCATCCCACGTGTACCTCTTTGATGGTTACGTACAGGGCCGTTGCGCTCCCGCTGCTTAAACCTTCACTGTCGTTGCTTGCGACCGCAAATGAGCCAGAATCGCCTTGGGTGCCCAACTGGGCTGCGATGCGCGTGCTGATGACACTCGGCACGGCTCCGGTGTCGATCATGAAATTCAGGCCTTTCAGGGCGCCGATCTCTCCTCGGGTGACGATGGCAAAACCGTGTATGAGGTGGAATCGAATTTCGTTTCCCGGCTCGGTGCCGCGCCCAACCGGGCAAATAAGAAGCCAGCCAACCACCGCCAGCAAGGTTTCCCGCATGCTCCCTCCAGAACCGCGCTCTTCGGTCTGGTGGTAGCCGCAATTGCCTTCGCGTGTCCTGAGGACCGCGTCAGGTTTGGCTGAGGTTGTGCCGAGGCCCAGTTACAGCCCAGATACTTACGGCACTGATTACGCGGAGGTTGCTTATCGGACCTATAATGCCGGTAACACGGCTCAGTACGGTTCAGCTACTCCGTACGTGGAGGCCAATCTGGCGGGCACGCTGAGAATCGGGGAATGGACGGTAGACCCGGACCTGAACCGCCTCGAGTGCGGCTCGGAAAGCGTCCGGCTCGAGCCCAAGATCATGCAGGTGTTGTTAGCGCTGGCGAGTGCACCAGGAACGGTATTTTCGAAAGATGTCCTCCTGAAAAAAGTCTGGCCGGAAACTTTTGTTACCGAAGAAGTTTTGACCCGCTCAATATCTGAGCTCCGCAAGGTCTTTAAAGACAACCCGCGCGAGCCCGGATATATCGAAACCATTCCGAAAAGTGGTTATCGGTTGGTGGCTCCAGTGGTGGTGCACGGTGCTTCCCAACAAAATCAGTCGCGCAGCTTCTTTGCCAGCCGCGCCATAGCTGGCTGTGCCGTGGCTCTCGTCGTTTTGGCCGGCATAACCCTTTATCTTTTCCGCTATCAAAAACGTCACGCGGCTGCTCCGGCAATAAACTCCATAGCGGTTCTGCAATTCAGCAATCTTTCGGGTAACTCCGACGACAACTACCTGGCCGAATCGCTCACTGAAGAATTAACCACGCACCTCGCCAAAATCAGCGCGCTGCGAGTGGTATCGCGAACGTCCGCGCAGCACTACAAAAATTCCCGACAGACCATTCCGCAAATCGCTCGCGAGCTTCACGTTGACGCCATCGTGGAAGGTTCGGTGCTGCATTCCGGCGATAAAATTCGTATCGCCGCGCAACTGATTCACGCCGGCAGTGATCGCCACTTGTGGGCGGAGAGTTATGACCGCGATCTACGCGACATGCTCGCCGCTCAGAATGACGTGGCGCGAGATGTAGTGCGACACATAAAACTCACCCTCACGCCCGACGAACAACGGCAATTCACCACTCAACCCGCTGTCGATTCCGCAGCCTACCAGTTTTATCTAAAGGGCCGTTACCACTGGCGTAAAAGGTTGGAGTACGACCAGGCCATCGAGAATTTTCAGCGTTCCATTCAAAGCGACGGATCGTTCGCTCCCGCCTATAGTGGACTAGCCGACTCCTATTTCACCAAAATAGTAAATGAAGGCCATGCCGTTGAGTGGATGCCACGCACTAGAGCTGCCGCCGTTAAAGCGCTGGAGTTGGATCCCAATCTTCCCGAAGCTCACATTTCGCTGGCCCAGATTGACGCTTTCTATGATTGGGATTGGGCTGCTGCGGAACGCGAATATAAACGGGCCAACGAGCTGGACAACAATTCGGGTGCCGCCCATCAGCAATACGCGCTGTTCCTCGCGCTGCGAAAGCGTTTTCCCGAGGCGAAATACCAGGCTGAGCGGGCACAAGAGCTCGATCCGGTGTCCGCATACGCGATGAACAATGCCGCGCGAGTATTATTTTACGCCCGTGACTACGATGCTGCGGAGGCCGCTGCTAAACGCGCCCTGGACCTCGATCAAAATTACGCGCTGGCCCACGCGATGCTGGCGTACATCTATCAACAAAAAGGTATGGACGCCGAGGCCTTTCAGCACCACGTGCGCAACTTTGAATTGTGGGGCGCTTCCGTCTACTACCTGGCCGCAATGCGTAGCGGCTTCAAGGCATCTGGTTTACGCGGCGTGTGGGAGCAATCGCTAATCCACGATTTGGAGGCGTGCAAAAACGCCGACTGTATTGCAGATGATGTGGCCACGGATTACGCGCTGCTCGGGAAAGATAAAGAATCACTGTTATGGTGGGCCAAAGCTTGCGATCAGAAATCCGTCTGGGTGTTGCAACTCGCGGTAGCACCGGAATTGGACCGGCTGCATCGTTACAAGGAATACCAAGAGCTGTCCCGCCGTATTGGCCTACCCGAATAATCGAGAATTTCTAGAACGCTACGACCTATTGTGATTTGTGCGCAATACCATCTGTGGAACGCCGGTAGTTGCCCAACACCGGACATTCGAGTCAGTCGTCTTGCTCAGTTTTGGTCTGACAGAATCCCAGAGCCACGGGAAGCCTGGAGCACGCGAAGATTAGCCTCAGACCCAGCCCATTTCAGGGCAGAGCCTGAGGTTGGATGACATCGCGTCATCAAAACTATCGGGTATACCGCGAGTCAGATTACTGCGACTGTGCTGCGCCCGTGACCGGCGGCTTTTCAAACGTGAACGGCTCCGCCAGTGTGAACTCCACGCGCGTGTTGGCCTTCACTTCCACTTTCGGTGCCGCAAACACCGCAATCACTGGACCAGCGGCCGCTCCCGCCGGCCCTGCCGGACCCGCCGCGCTTCCCATGTGTCCCAAGGAGTCCTTTTCGGCCTTTCCTTTGGCCGCCAGTGCGCCCTTATCCTTCGTTTTCACGTCGCTTTCGACTTCCAGTCTCCGCCCGTTCACCACCAGGCTCACCAGTTCCAGGCTTATCCGCGCTTTCCCGTTAACGTGCCCGCCCTTTTTCGCATCTTCCATCCGCACGTGCGCCTCGGTCCCGCGCGGAATGACCACTTGGTCGTGAACCAGGACCGACGGATCGACAATCCCCGTAAACATGTCGCCGGTGCGATGTTTGCTGGAACTTATTTCGTCCGCGATGCGCACGGATATTTTCGTATCCGGAGGCAGCGTCACCTTCTCGCCTTCTGCTGGAATACTTTCCTTCCGCTCGTCGCCCGTCCGATCGTTGGAAGTTAGCTTCCGCGCGTCTTCATCTTGCCGCGCATCATTAGCACTCGCTGGCGCAGGCGGTTGGCTGTTCTGCTGCTGACCGTTGTCTTGGCGGCCGGGCTGCTCCTGCGCAGCGGGCTGCGCGCTGCTGTACTGAACCACGCACCCACCAAAAAAGCTTAGTGCGGCCGAAGCGATTAAAGCCGGTGAAGTGTATCGTTTCATTATTCCTCCTCGAAGATCCTTTAGAGTCGGGTCTTTCCAACCGGCTGGTGTGTAACCCCTTGCTATCACTAGGATGTGGTGGAACCGGAATGGTGTGCACTGCCAACCGGTTAGTTTTGTTAATATTTTCCCAGTTGTTGCGCAAACATTTCCTACCGGCTTCAGCGGAGAGAAGCCCGTTAGCTGGCACAAAAATCCACCAACTGCTCCAGTCTTGGTAAACTACGCTGCCTATGACTAGCAACCCGGGCATCCTCAGAATTCTTTTGTGCTTTATTTTGATTCCTTCTTTCACCCAGGGCGCCGTTCGCGCCAGGAGCGAGAAGTTTCGCGCCGGCGATGGCGCCACGCTCCACTATTTTGACGCCGGCTCTGACGCCGCTCCGGCAGTCGTTCTCATCCCGGGATGGACGATGCCCGCGGAAATCTTCGAGCCGCAGATTAACGAACTCTCCAAGCGTTTTCGAGTGATCGCTCTCGATCCGCGCTCCCAGGGAGAGTCCGAGAAAACCGCGGAAGGGAATTACCTGGAGCGCCATGCCCAGGACATCCACGACCTCCTGCAGCATCTGAAGCTGGCCGACGTCGTGCTGCTCGGCTGGTCCAACGGCGTTCCCGATGTGCTCACTTTCGTCGAGCAGAATGGCACGTCCAGTTTGCGCGGCGTAATTCTCGTGGATGGCTTCCTGAACCCCGGCAGCCCGGGGTTACAGAAAATGATCGGCGGCATGCTGAAGACTTTTCAAGACGACCGCGCGAAATTCACCGACGGCTTCGTGCGCTCCATGTACGCCAGTAAGCAAACCGAGGAATATCTCCAGCACATCAAGGACGCGTCCTTGAAAACGCCTACCAACACTGCCGTCGTCGAAATGTTCAACGTGGTGAGTCACGGCGACTTTACGCCAATCCTGGCGAAGCTGGACAAGCCGGTGCTGTATGTCTGCCAGCCGCAACTAGAATCGCAATCCAAGTTGGTGCAGGGCGCAATTCCCGGCGCGCGCGTGGAAATCTTTACGAATGCAGGCCACGCGCTTTTTGTTGATGAGCCCGCACATTTTAATAAAGTGGTTGGCGACTTTATGGATTCACTTCCGGCTGCGACGAAATAAATCGCTCAGTGTGGCGAGCGGCGCACCTTTCACTCCGCGGAAATCACTATGCTTGACTGCGCGCCGTTTGCGGCATACGCCGTGACTCTCATGCGTGCCGCGGTCGCGGCGTTATCGCCGCCTGGCGGAACGTTCAACGTGACTTTCGCTCGCTGCGCATCTCCTGCTGAAAATTCCACCACCGAAGCGTTCAACGCGTTCCCGCTGTCAACTGAGCAGCCCAAACCCGCCGTTCCTTCCACCGCGCACGCCAGAAATACGGCGCCACTGCTCGCCGCCGCACGCAGTTCCAGCGTCGTGCTAACGCCACCGGCATGTATTTGCAACGGCGATCCCGTCATCTTCGGCCCCTCCGAAGTCGCCGCCTTATAAACGCGCACGTAGTCCACGACCATGTCGGCCGTACTCGGCGTCGAATTGTCCGGTGGCCCCGGCCAGTCGCCGCCGACAGCCAGGTTCAACAAAAAATAAAATGGCGCGTTGAATACCCAGCGCGCTTCCTTCGGTACATCCGCCGCCGTGCGGATGAAAAACGGCTTTCGCCAGTCGTCCACATACATCTGCACCATGAACGGCGACCATATCGCGCCATACACATGGCAAGCCGGATTTATATCATCAATCCGCTGCGCGCCTGGCAGCGTCAGCACTTGCGTCAAACTGAAATGTCCGTTCTGCGCGGAGCTCGGCCCATGAATGGTGGACTCGACTTTCGTTGGCCCCAACCCTTCACCGGAGCCGCCCGTCGCTGGAATATTTTCCATGATGTCCATTTCTCCGCCCGCCGGCCAATGTCCCGCCGTACCCAGCATCCAGAATGCCGGCCACAGTCCCGCGCCCACGGGAAGTTTTATGCACGCCTCCATTCGACCATACTGAAACTCCTTCAGGCCTGAAGTTTTCAGACGCGCAGAAGTCCACGTTCCCGCCGGCGCCGGCTCCGCGCTGATTTTCGAAGCGCGAATCACCAGGTGCCCTTGCCCATCCTGGAAAGCGTTTGGATGTTCGCGGTCGCATTCTTTCGGCTCAGTAGCCGCACCTGCCGCTGCGCCTGCCGCGCAATAAATCTCCAGTTCGTGATTGCCCCAGCCACTCCCGCCCACATCGTAGGTCCATTTGCCCGCGTCTGGCGCCCCTGGCACAGTAGAATTGAAGTCATCGCTCCACACCGCATCGCCCCATTCCTGCGCGCGTGCCGAAGCTGCCACGGCAAAATAAAAAATTACGATAGCCGTCCATCCGCGCACAGAAAATAAAAACGCCTTGGTCACCGTTGCCGCGTTGGCCACCAGCGATCTCCTGAACTCACATTAGGGGCTGCGAACCGGCACTCAGCGGATGCATGTGCCTGCCGGCCGGAAGAGAGCTTCGTGTACGCCACCCTGAAATAACAGGCAGCGCTGCGTCATCCCGACCGTTCGCCAGACAAACGCGCGTTGCGCAGGGATCTGATGTTCCGGCTGCCCCACTCGTCGAATTTACAAGTGGGGATTTTGTTCGCCGCTTTCCGCGGGACCGCACCTGATCTTCAGTTTCGTTCGCGAATTTCAGCAACCTGCGCGCCCGCCGGACCATATCCCGCCGAAAAAGCCTGCCGCTGCTCCGCGTTCGCCCACCGTCCGATTGAAGGAGTATGCAGGCCGCCGCGCTGTTGCGCCAGCTTCGCCAGATAAACGCCGTCGCGATACGGAGCCGACAACCTCACGTCATCCTTTACTTCAGAAACTTGCGCGAAGGTGTTCGCGGTTTTGGCCGTTTTCGTTGCGTCATTGCCGTTCCGGCTCCACTGTGCCACGTGCGTCACCAGCGTGCCCGTCGCCGCCACGGTCGCCAACCAATATACAACTCC
>JALYLI010000166.1 GCA_030774335.1 Acidobacteriota bacterium
AGCTATCTGCACGGCGGCGGCACGACCTGGATGCCGGGTACTTTCGATCGCGAATCCAATACCGTGTTTTGGGGCACCAGCAATCCAGCTCCAGATTTTGACGGGGAGGTGCGCCCCGGCGATGACCTTTATACCGATTGCGTGCTGGCGCTGGACGCCGATACCGGAAAGCTGAAATGGTATTTCCAATTTACGCCCCACGATTTGTTTGATTACGACGCAGCGGAAACCCCGGTTCTGGTGGACGCGATTTGGAAGGGCCAGCCGCGTAAATTGCTGGTGGAAGCAAATCGCAACGGGTTTTTATACGTCCTCGACCGAACCGATGGGAAATTTCTTTCCGCCGTGCGCTTTGTTGAAAAGCTGAACTGGGCAAAAGGAATAGATGAGCAAGGGCGACCGCTTCGGACCGGTGTGCAACCCACGGCGAACGGCATGCGGGTCTGTCCCGGATTCAGCGGCGCAACCAACTGGTATTCGCCGTCATTCAATCCGTCGACCAAACTGTTTTATTTTCTGGCGTCTGAAAATTGCGATATTTTTCTTTTCAGCGCGGAGAAATTTACCCCCGGACAAACTTATTATTCGACGGGCGCCAGGCGTAGCCCTGGCGATCGCGCCAAGAAAATTCTGTTGGCTTTCGAATTGGGCGCGGACAAACCCCTATGGACATATCCGCAAGTGGGCAACGGGCAATCGAGCGGCGGTACGATGACGACCGCGGGTGAACTGGTATTTTTCGGCGATGACAGCCAGTCGTTCGAAGCGGTGGACGCCAGGACCGGTACGGCGTTGTGGCACTTCAACACCGGGCAAGATATTCACGCGTCGCCCATGAGTTACGCGGTGAATGGGAACCAGTACGTGTCCATCGCCGCCGGCAGCAACGTGTTTAGTTTTGGTTTGCCTTAGAGAACGACGAATTTAAATCTATTTTTCCGGGGGGATTTCGCATGTCTTCTACACTCAGCAATCGCAGGACGTTTGCGGCGCGGCTGGCATCGCTGTTCGCGGGAGTTGGCGTCGCCAGCGCAGTTTCGGGCGCCAGCGCGCAAGCGCAAGGCGCTTCCGGCGTCGAGAAGTTGGATTACGACGGCAAGCCCGCCGGCACGGGATTTATTACGCCATTGATTGTTCATGGCGGGGTGATTTATATCGCGGGGCAAGGCGCGCACTCGCACGATCAGAACGGCGAATTCGCGATGGACATCGCCACGCACACCAAAAAGGTGATGGACAACGTGAAGACGCTGGTAGAAGCCGGCGGCGGCACCATGGAAAGCATTCTGCAACTGACTGTTTATCTCACGAAGATCGAGGACTACGAAGGGATGAACAAAGTTTTCAAAACCTATTTTCCGAAGGGCGGGCCGGCGCGTACGACCGTTGCGGTTGCGGCCTTGCCTGGAAATTCCCTGGTGGAGATCAATTGCACCGCGGCCGTTGTGGGCGCCGCGAAAAAAGGAGCGTAACACATGTTTTTTAAACACGACGCGAATCGCCGGTCGTTTCTAGGCACGTTGGGAGCGGCGGCCGGGGCGCTCTTCGCTCCAGCGCGCTTGTTTGGCAAGGCCGAAGCAGCAAGCGCATTGCCGCCGCCGGCCGGTTTAAGCGGCTTCGGCTCGACGGGAAATGTCTACGAAGAACTGGGCGTGACAACCGTAATCAACGGCGAAGGTACCATGACGGTGCTCGGTGGCTCGTTAATGCGGCCGGAGGTTGAGGCGGTAATGACCATGGCCGGCAATCACTTCGTACCCATTCTGGAGCTGGAAGTCGCGGCCGGTAAGCGCATTGCGGAATTGCTGAAGCTTCCGGACGGCTACGGCGCGATTGTAACCTCGGGCGCGGCGGCGGCGATGCAATCGGGACTCGCGGGAATCCTCACCAGCAACAACGAGAAATTTATCCAACAACTTCCTGATCTGACGGGCATGAAATCCGAAGTAATCATCCAGAAATCGCATCGCAACTCGTTCGATCATCAACTTCGTTCCACCGGCATCAAGCTGGTGGTGATTGAGACCCGCGATGAACTATCGCGGGCCGTTAATCCCAAGACCGCGATGCTGCATTTTTCCAATTTCGCCAACGCCGCGGGTCAGATCAAGGTAGACGAGTGGGTGAAGATCGCGCACGAGCACAATCTTCCGGCGTTTATTGATGCCGCCGCGGACACTCCGCCGGTTTCGCATCTGTGGGACTACGCGCACATGGGTTACGACCTGATTGCCTTCAGCGGCGGCAAGGCCATTCGCGGGCCGCAGTGCGCGGGCCTGCTGGTCGGCAAAAAAGATTTGGTCGATTACGCGCTGCTTAATAATAGTCCGCACGAAGACACCCTGGGCCGCAGCCAAAAAGTGGGCAAGGAAGAAATCGTCGGCATGGTGAAGGCGCTGGAGGTTTATCTCGCGGAAGACCACGAAGCGTTAAACACGGAGTGGCAGCGGCGTCTTGATTATATTTCGAGCGCGGTCAAAGCCATTCCGGGCGTCTCCACGGAGTTCAGTGTGCCGGACGTCGCGAATCACGTTCCGCACATGCGCATTACGTGGGACGCCAAGCGCGTTGCGGCCACGCCGGCGGAGGTCAGCGCCGCGCTAAAGCAATCGAAGCCCTCGATTGTGATTGGCGCCTCGGAGCAAGGAGGCGGATTGTCGATGAATTCTTTCATGCTGAAGCCTGGTGAAGAGAAAATCATCGCCACGACTCTTACGCAGATTTTGAAAGCACACGGCGCTTGAGGCGCGCTAGCGCGTTCGAGAATACCGCCGTGGCCTTTTTCGTGAAAGCGAACCTCACGGCTGATTTTCGTTCCTCCGAGATTCATGGCTGAGCAAACCGATTCGCGCGTGCGCTGGTTTCTGGTTGGATGGATTTTTGTATTGAGCGCGGTTTCGTACCTGGACCGCGTCAACATTTCCATCGCGGGAAGCTCCATCGCCACGGAATTTGGCTTGAGCACCGTGCAACTGGGCACGGTCTTCAGTGCGTTTCTATTTGGCTACGCCTTGTTTCAAACCACCGGAGGGTGGCTGGCCGACCGCTTCGGTCCGCGTCGCGTTCTTACCGCGGGAGCGTTGTGGTGGGGCGTATTTACATCACTCACAGCATGCGTGTCTCCCAGGGCAGGATCCGCGCTGGTGCTTTTGATCACCGCGCGTTTCCTGCTAGGCACCGGAGAAGCGGTGATGTTCCCGGCGTCGAATCAATTTGTTTCGCGTTGGATTCCTTCGCAGGAGCAGGGCATTGCCAATGGGATCGTGTTCGCCGGAGTTGGCGTGGGCGCGGGTGTGACGCCAGCGCTGATTGCTTACGTGATGGAACACTACGGCTGGCGTTGGTCTTTCTGGACTAGCGCGTTTCTAGGCTTGCTGGCGGGATTGATCTGGTATCTGGTGGCACGCGATACGCCGGAGCAGCACAAAATGGTGTCGGCCGGCGAGCTTGCTTACATTCGCGGCGGCACGCAGGACGTGAGCGGAGCAGCCAGGCCGACGAACAGTGAGCGAATCGCAGCGAGAGCGATAAAAGTCGGCTGGGATACCATTCTTCGCAGCAAGGAAGTGTGGGCCATCACGCTGGCCTATTTTTCTTACGGCTACATCGCGTGGATATTTTTCGCGTGGTTTTTCATTTATCTCGCCAAAGTGCGTGGCTTGAATTTAAAAACAAGCGCCTTTTATACCACGCTGCCATTTATCGCCATGGCGATTTGCAGTCCGCTCGGTGGTGCCATCAGCGACAAGCTGGTAGCGCGCTATGGTCAACGCGTGGGACGGTGCGTGATGCCGGTGATCGGGTTAGTGCTGAGCGCGATTTTTCTGGTGCTGGGAGCGCGATCCGCGCAACCGCGCATCGCGGGAATGGTTTTAGCGGGAGGAGCTGGCGCGCTGTATCTTTCGCAGAGTTCTTTCTGGGCGGTGACCGCCTCGATTTCGCGCGGCTCCTCGGGCACGGTTTCCGGGTTCATGAATACGGGAAACCAATTTGGGGGCATGCTGACCGCGCAACTCACGCCCATCATCGCGCTGCGTTGGAACTGGAGCGCGCCATTCTTCGTGGCGGCCGCGTTCGCTATCGTGGGAGCAGCGGCGTGGCTGTTCATAGATCCCGCGCGAACGTTAGAGCCTGAGGGACCTTCGAATCGACCGGAGCTGTGAGGCTGGCCCTATGAAACTCCGAAACAAAGAACAATGTCGATGGGATCTGGTGAGCTTGGGCGAAGTGATGCTGCGACTCGATCCCGGCGACATGCGCATCAGCACCGCGCGGGAGTTTCGCGCCTGGGAAGGCGGCGGCGAATACAACGTCGCGCGCGGGCTGCGCCGCACCTTTGGATTGCAGACCGCGGTTGTCACGGCGCTCGCGGACAATCCAATTGGCCGGCTGGTTGAGTCTTTGATGTTGCAAGGCGGAGTCGATCTCGAGCATGTGCGCTGGGTGAAATACGACGGAATCGGCCGCACCGCGCGAAACGGATTAAACTTTACCGAGCGTGGCTTTGGCGTGCGCGCAGCTTTGAGCTGCTCCGATCGAGGAAACACCGCGATTTCGCATCTAAAGGCTGGAGAAATAAACTGGGAAAAGATTTTTGGCGAGCAGGGAAGCCGGTGGTTCCACACCGGTGGAATTGTTTGCGGACTTTCTGA
>JALYLI010000167.1 GCA_030774335.1 Acidobacteriota bacterium
CATGGACCCTGGCGAGAATCGCGGGGCACAGCAATGTGTCGATGTCATCTCGCTACGTCCACCCCTCCGAAGATGCTGTACTCAACGCGATGGCCAATCTGGGTGGGCACAAAATTGGGCACACCGAGAATCATCGCGATTCCAGTGCGTCCGCACCTAAGCTGCTAACTCAATAAGTATAAAAGAGAAATATGGTGGACGTGACCGGGATCGAACCGGCGACCCCCTGCTTGCAAAGCAGGTGCTCTCCCAGCTGAGCTACACGCCCATTCTCACAACTGCACTATTTTAGGACACTTTCGACCCCGCCGCATCTTCCCTCGCGCGCAGTTTCCGGTGGACCGCCTCCGCGGTATCGATTTCAGAATTCAGATTGACAGAAATTGACCGCCCGGATGAGCGAAGGCATCCACAAAACAGGGAAAATCACGGGTGCAATGTTTCCATCGTTAATTTAAATTTCTTTGCAGCGCTTGTCGAAGCGCAGCTTTTTTCGGCTGCGTCAACTTCCTGCCGTTAGCGGTCAAATAAAAAACATCGATCGCTTTTTGTCCTTCCGTATCAATCAACGCCACTTCAATATTGCATTCCTCTTTCGCCATTGCCGACCCCATCTCGTACAGCAAGCCCGGCCGGTCTTGCGCCACTATTTCCAGCAGCGTGCTGTGCAGCGAAGACGTATCGTCAAACGAAATCCTCGTCTCCACCACTATCTTGGGAGCCCTTGCTCGCGTCGCGCTGTCCCTGCTTTGCAGCAGCGGCTCCAGAGCTCTCTTGCCGTTCACCACGTCCGCAAGGTTTTGGCGGAATCGCTCGATCTCATCGGGGTTCAGTTCCAGCGTGCGATGCAGGTCTACAAATTGAAACGTATCCAGCACTACTCCCGCCGCGTTCGCGAACGCGTCCGCCTTCACGATGTTCATTCCCCAGCCCGCCAGCACTCCCGCGATCTTTGCAAACACCGCTGGACGGTCCGCGGTTATCACCGCCAGGGAAAAACCGTGCCGCGTGCCTTTCACCGCCGTCTGCATCGGCTCGCCCTTCAATTGTTGGTACAGCCCGAAATGCTCCGCAATCTCCGCAGCCGGGTGCACAGCCAGGTAGCGCCGTGGGAAGCCTTCCAGAAACCGTTCCACCTCACCATCATTCGCGCCCCGAACCTGTGCCCGCACTTGTGCCAGCAACGAAACTTCCGTGGACGCATGCAAGCGGTCGCGGTCCAATGTTCTGCTGAAGTGATTGGAAGTCGCCACAAACAGCTGCCACAGCATCTCTGCTTTCCAGGGCGTCAACGCCTCCGGGTTTACCGCGTGAATATCCGAGTAAGTAAGCAAAGTCAGCCGCTGCAGCCGCTCTTGTGTTCCCGCCATCCTCGCGAACATCGTCACCGTATCCTGATCAAAAATGTCGCGCCGCTGCATCGTCGCGGACATTTCCAGGTGATGCTCGATCAAAAAGTGCGCCTCCGCCTTTTCTTCCTCCGCCAGGCCCAGCCTCGTCGCCGCGCTTTCCAACGCTTGCAGACTCCCCGTCACGTGATTTTCTACCGCCATGCCTTTGCCCACGTCGTGCAGCAGCATCGCGAATATCAGCAGGTCGCGCCGCTCCAGCATCTTCCACAGTGGAGCAAAATTTTTCCCCAGCGCGTCCGTCGCCTCCCCCAATTCCTGCAGATGCTCGATCGTTCGCAGCGTGTGCTCGTCCACCGTGTAGCGATGATAAAAATCCCGCACCACCAGCGAATCGATGCTGCTGAATTCCGGCAATACCTCCGTCAGCAGTCCCAGTCGCTGCATTGGCCGTAGCGCCGCCCCGGGATAATCCGCGCTCAAGATCTCGCGTAACGTGTTCCACGATATCTGCGTGTTCTGCGCCCGCACTTCCGGGTGCGTCAAGATGTACGCGATGGTGCGCTCCGCTTCGCGGCTTAGTGGAATTCCGCTGGCCGCCGCTCCCGTAAATAACGAAAACATCACCGCGCGGTCCGACAGCGCTCCCGGCGCCACCACCTCCAGCAATCCGTCGCGCACGATGAACGGTTTTGTACTGCTCATCTCCACCTTCGCCGGCGCGCGCGTGGCGCTGAAAATCCGTTCACGTAACGACATCGCCGTCAGCGGCGTCTTTTGTTCCATGTGGCGCAGCAATCGCCGGTTCAATGTGCGCGCCTGCCGAAAATACATGCGCATCCATTCCTCGGCTTCTCGCACGACGCCGTTTTCTGGGGCCGCTCTCTTTTCCAGTTTTGTCCCTGCCATGCCGCCAACGCCCAGCGACCGAGCCGCGGCCTCTGTCTGCAATTCATACGTAAGCGTGTTGTCGTTGCGTCCGTTGCTGTAATGCAGGAAGCATCGAATGTCGCCCATGAACTCAACCGCTCTGGCCACCAGGTTGTCTTCCACGGTCATCACCAGCCGCGTATCCTTTTTTTCTCCGCTGATTTGTTGCAGCCACGCCGTCGCTTGGTAGTCCCGCAGCCCGCCTGGCGATTCCTTCACGTTCGGCTCAAGATGAAAAATCGTGTTGCCATATCGCGATAATCTGTCTTTGGTTAGTTTTTGAAGTTGCGCCAGCAGAAATGGCCGCGCCTGCCGTTCCGACCCGGGCAGAACTTTAGTGTCCAACTTCTCGAACAACGCGTTGTCGCCCGCCAGGATTCGCCGGTCCAGCAGCGCCAGGTGGAATTCGGCGTTGTCCTCTTCTATGCGTTTGCATTCATCGAGAGTTCGCCCGGCGGAGCTCACACGGAATCCCAGGTCCCACAACATGCGCGAAAATTCGCCAATCAGCGGACGAAATCCCGCCTCCGCTTTTTCGCTGCCAAACAAAAACAAAATATCCAGGTCGGAATAGGGAAAAAGCAGCCGCCGGCCGTAGCCACCCAGGGCCAATAGACAAAGCCCCTGCGTGTCGCCATCGTGCACACGCAGGAGCTCTCCAAAAATTCGTCGTATGTTGCTGTCCGCCAGTTCGCACAACGCCTGTAACGTTTGTTTCGCGCCCGCGCCACTCTCGAATTGTTCCCGTATCCGCCGCCGCTCATCGTCAGCTTCCGGACCAAGCACGGAGATAGGAGGGATGGGCCCTTGCATAGCTTTTTGAGTTCGTTTACCTAAGTCCAGTTGCAAGCCATAGCGCGCGGCGGTCATGATTCGTTTTAGAGAGCGCCTTCTCCACGCTCTGCGTTGCGAATACGGATCGCCTCGCCCACCAGCGAAACAAATATCTTACCGTCTCCGATCTTTCCTGTCTTGGCCGCCTCCAGAATTGTGTCCACAGCCTTTTCGAGCAGCGCGTCTGGCAGCACCATCTCCACCTTGATCTTCGGCAGCAAGTCGACGGTATATTCTCTGCCCCGGTATACCTCCGTGTGCCCTTTTTGCCGCCCGTGCCCGCGCACTTCCGTCACCGTCATTCCCTCAATGCCGATCTTGTAGAGCGCATCTTTTACTGATTCAAAGCGCGAAGGCTGAATGATCGCTTCGACTTTCTTCATGCCTTTCCCCCTTTTTTCTTGAGACGAGAAACCGATTGCCCGGGATGGAACAACTGCGGCTTTCTAATTGACGGCCGCGGTGCTGTATTAATGCACATCGCCGAACGCCCGGCCAACCAAAAATTTTGAATCTTATCAATACAAATTTTATGTTGGCTTTCCCATATGGCCATCTATACAGTCGGCGCCCAAGTAACCGAGATGTCCTCTTCCGCGACTTCCAGGGTCGCTTGGCCAGGAAAAAGTCCGGGTTGAAGGCTCAAGGAGAATTAAGTGCTCATGCCCTCGAAGTGTTGGTTCGGCATTTTACTAGCTTCCGTTTTATGTCGCCCCACGTTCGCACAAAATGCTTCCCCGGCGGTCAATTCCGGCCCGCCTGCCGCTGCGGCGCAACCCCCTGCCACGGCGCGCCAGCAAGTGGCGCGCACTGTCGAAGACATTCGCGAGCGCATCCTTCTTGATCGCGTGGAACAGTTGGAAAAGCGTCTTGCGGAACTCGAAGCCCGTGACGCATCCGCCGCGACTGCGCCCGCCGCTGCAGCCACTGCTCCTGCCACTACTCCCGCCGCGCAAGACACTGCCGCTGCGCAAACGTCGCCTGCGGCTGCGGCTCCCGCTTCCCCAACTTGGTCAATAGGACCTATCGATTTCAGCGGGCTGGTGGACGGTTATTACAGCTTTAACGCTAATCATCCCGCGGACCAGGGTTCCTGTAATTTCCCCGCCGCTTGCGGCAACCAGCTTTACAACTTCGATGTGCAGCCCAATCAGTTCAGCTTGAATATGGCCAAGCTCAGCCTCTCGCACTCGCCCGATCCCATCGGCTTCCAGGTTGACTTTGGCTTCGGCCGCGCTTTCGACATCGTCCACGCCTCCGAGCCCGGCAATGGCCCTGCTGTCTTCCGTAACATTGAACAGGCCTACGTCAGCCTGAAGCCCGCGAAAGCCAAAGGTCTCGAAGTGGACTTCGGGCAATTTGTCACCAGCGCCGGAGCCGAAGTTATCGAAACCAACAGCAATTGGAATTATTCCCGCTCTCTCTTGTTTGCCTGGGCCATTCCCTATTATCACTTTGGAATTCGCACCTCTATTCCCATTGGCAAATACTTCTCTGGTGGAGTGCAAATCGTCAACGGTTGGAACAATATTGAGGACAACAACTCCGGGAAAACTATAGGTCTCACCGGAGTTTTCACCACCAAGAAGTTCGTGTGGTCTAACAATTACTATGCCGGGCCTGAAAATAGCCACGCCAACAGCGGTTGGCGTCATCTCTATGACACCAACTTCCTGCTGACGCTCCGTAGCACCATCAGCGCCTATATCAATTTTGACTACGCCCAAAACTCCAGTCCCTCGCCCAATTCTTTCGCCAGCAAGTGGTACGGCATCGCCGGCGCACTCCACGTGCAAGCCACGCCTAAATTCGCATTCACCCCGCGTCTCGAATGGTTCAAGGATCGCGACGGTTTCTCCACCGGCGTCCCTCAGGATGTAAAAGAATTCACCATCACCGGCGAATACAAGATGCTGGAGGGATTGCTGGGCCGTCTTGAATACCGCCACGATTGGTCCAACCAGCCGTTCTTCAATCGCGGCCTCGATCTTGCAGTTACCAACAATCAGGACACTTTGACCGCCGGGTTTGTCGCTTTCTTCGGGCCCAAGCGGTAAGGCGTTTGGCACTCAGTTGCAGTTAACTACCCGCACAAAATCTTTAAGGGAGGAACCGGATGGCAGCAAATTCTACTCAGGCGCTGGGAGTCGGTAGTTTCTTGTTAGGGTTCACCACACTGTCGGGTGCTCTTTACCAGGGAGGAAGCTTCCTGCTCTTCCTTGTGACCGCGGTTCTGCTTGGTATTTCTGCAGCTACTTTCAAAAAGTGTAAGCCGCTCGAAAACGCGGAGAATTGAGGAGATCAATATGATTCTCGTGGGAATTGTTGTCATCCTGCTTGGTTTCGTAATCGCCATTCTCAGTCTGGCTCTTCACTCTGTGGGAGCTCAATTGGTTGTTGTCCTGCTTGGCCTTGCGGTCAGTCTCTTCGGGATCATGGGCGTACTCAATAAGCACTACCTCAAGACCGCTATTTGGAGGAAGGGATAAGTCGAGGATGAGGATAAACAGCATGAATTCGATGACAAAACGATTGTCACTGTTAGCCCTGCTCCTGGCGCTCTCGCCCATGCCAGGTTTGTTTGCGCAAGCGCCAGCAGTCGCCCCTGCCGCAGCAGCGCCGGCATCCGCGCCGAAGCCAGTCCCCATCACCGACGCCGATGTAGCCAGCGCCCCTGTTCCTGCTGCGGATGCACGCTCCAAGGGCGACCCTGACGGCTCGCTCACTGGCACTGCCAGCGACGTTACTGCCAGCGACCCCAAAAAAGGTGTGGCCATCGGCGACCTCGTCAACCAGGTCGGTCAAAACAAAATTGCCATCAATTTTGTCTGGACACTGGTCACCGGCTTCCTCGTTATGTTTATGCAAGCCGGATTCGCCATTGTTGAAGCCGGCCTTTGTCGCGCCAAAAATGCCAACCACACCATGATGATGAATTTCATGGTTTACGGCGTCGGTATGCTCGCCTACTGGCTCATCGGATTTACCATACAGATGGGCGGCGTCGGTGCCGTAGCTAATTTGGGCGGAACGCCCACGCTGAACGCCGAGCACGTCATCACATTATTTGGCAAGCCGTTTGGCCTCTTTGGTCAGAACGGTATCTTCCTCATGCATAAAGGCACCTATGACGTCGCTGTCATGGTCCTCTTCTTGTTCCAGATGGTTTTCATGGACACCGCTCTCACCATCGTCACCGGTGCCGCTGCCGAGCGCTGGAAATTCGCGGCCTTCGTCGTTTCTTCTTTCGTAATGGGTGCATTCACTTACCCGCTTTTCGCAAACTGGGCTTGGGGTGGAGGATGGCTCGCCAACCTCGGTGCCAACTTCAATCTGGGCAAAGGATATTGCGACTTTGCCGGCTCCGGAGTAGTTCATGCCGTCGGTGGCATAACCGCTCTGGCTCTTTCCATGATGCTTGGCCCGCGCATCGGTAAGTACACTCGCGATGGAAAATCCAACGCCATCCTCGCGCATGACATCGTCATCGTGCTGACCGGTTGTTTCATTCTGGCCTTCGGTTGGTTCGGGTTCAATCCGGGCTCAACTCTGGGCGCCTCCGGTAACGGCGGTCTACGTATCGGCTCGGTTGCCGTCAATACTATGTTGGCGGGAATGGCCGGGTCGTTTGGCGCTTTGCTGTACATGTGGCTTCGCTACAGCAAACCGGACGCCTCCATGAGCGGCAACGGACTTCTTGCTGGCTTGGTCGCTATCACCGCACCTTCGGGATTTGTCAATCCCGTCGGTGCCGTCATCATCGGGCTCATTGCCGGCGTCCTCGTTTGCATTTCCGTTGAGTTCGTTGACCGCGTTATGAAAGTGGACGATCCCGTCGGCGCTATTTCGGTTCACGGCACCAATGGCCTCTGGGGCGTTCTTTCCATAGGGTTTTTCGCCGACGGAAAGAGCAACTATGGTGGCTCTTGGAACGGTGTCGCCGGCTCGGTCACCGGTATCTTTTATGGCGACAACGGCGGCCAGCTCGTGGCCCAGCTGATCGGCATCGCGACTCTGGTGGGCTTCGTCTTCGCCCTCAGCTTTGTCTTCAATCTCGCGATCGATTGGCTCGTTGGTCAGCGTGTTTCCGCGAAAACTGAACTCGAGGGTCTGGATATCCCCGAAATGGGTGTTCTCGGCTATCCCGAGTTCGAGCTCAAGTCGCAGGCTTAACTGGACCATATCCATATGGCCGCAACCACCACCCTCGCAATTACAATCCGGCCGGGAGTTCTTGCTCCCGGCCCCGCTGTCACCCAACTTCCCGTCATGCCTTGGCGCGATCCGCATTCCGTTCCGCCGGAAAAATTGGCCGAAGTCATTGCTTCACTCAAGGAAGCCTGCGCTCTCAATCCCGCCAATGCCGAGCTCCGTATTTGTCTCGGCATGGCTCACGCCATGAATTACGACGCCTACCGCTCCATGGACGCACTCCAGGAAGCTCGTAGCCTGGCGCCACAAAACTTCCTGGCGCAATTTAAGTATGCGGAGTTGTTCTTTCGTCTACGCGCTCTCGATCGCGCTCGCACCGAAACTGCCCGCGCTCTGGAACTCGCCGGCAATGCCTGGGAACTCTCCCAGGCCCGCCATCAACTGTCCGAAATCCGCCGCCTTCTTCGCGAAGGCACTCAGAAACCCACGTGGACTAAATCTCTAAAAGTTCCCGCGATCGGTTTAGGCTTGTTGTTTGTCGTGATCTCCATTATGTTCATGGCCTTCCGATGATTCTAAAATGGAGTTTTTTCTTTGGCGCCACCGTGATGGCCGCCTACATGCTAATCTCCAGAGGTGTTCCGCTTCTGCCTGTGCTTGCGGGCTGCGCGCTCGCTGCCCTCATTACCTGGCGCAACGTCGCGCGCCGCGCCGCGCACGGCCGATAACTTCAAATGCATGATCCGCTCCCGCTGCCTCTTGCTCTGCTGATTATTTTCGGCTCGGCAAAGCTTTTCGCCGAGATTTGCGAACGCCTCGGCCAGCCCGGAATCGTCGGAGAAATTCTGGCTGGCGCGCTCGTCGGCCCCGGCGTCCTGGGCTGGATCTCCCCCAACGAAACTCTCAAGGCTTTATCCGATCTCGGGGTGATGTTTTTGCTTTTTGGCGTCGGCCTTGAGGTGAAAGCCTCGGAACTCCTCAAAGTCGGCGGCAAAGCCACGCTGGTTGCCATCATTGGTGTTATCGTCCCCTTTTTCGCTGGGTGGGGAATTCTTGCCGCGTGGGGCGCACCTCAGGTGGAAGCTGTCTTTGTCGGAGCGGCGATGGTCGCCACCAGTGTTGGCATCACTGCCTCCGTGCTCTCCGCGCGCGGCTTGCTTCACGAAGTAGCCAGCCAGATTATCTTGGCCGCGGCCGTGATTGACGACGTTCTCGGTCTGATCATTTTAGCCATCGTCAGCAGCGTGGCCCACGGCAAAGTCAATTTTCTGGACATTGCTTTGGTCACCGGACTCGCCACTGCCTTCACGGTAGTAATGGCTTTGTGGGGTGCCACTGCCGTTAAAAAAGTGTTGCCCATCTTTGGTTCTCGCGCTCGCGCCGACAACGCGGAATTTCACATCGCCTTGGTTTTCCTGTTCGCCATGGCGCTCCTCGCTCAGTACACTGGCGTTGCCGCCATTGTCGGCGCTTTCCTCGCCGGTCTCGCACTGTCTGACAGCGCCGATGCTCGCGTGCGCACCTTGACCCGCGGCGTCAGCGAACTCCTCGTCCCTTTTTTCCTTGCCGGCATCGGACTTCACTTGAATTTCTCGGTATTCCGTTCCCGTTCCACGGTCGTGCTCGCCCTGGTGATCCTCGCCGCGGCTGTCTTAACCAAGCTCGTTGGCTGCGGTCTCGGCGCCCTCTCACTAGGCTGGAGCAACATGTTGAAGGTTGGCCTCGGCATGGTGCCGCGCGGTGAAGTCGGTATGGTCGTCGCGCAGATCGGCCTCGGCATGTCCGTGATCAGCACCGAAGTTTACGGCGTAGTCGTGTTCATGGCCGTGGCCACCACTCTTGTCACGCCACTTCTTCTGAAAATCGCTTTCCGCACTCCCACCCTCGTGCCTGCGGAAGTTTAGCCCCCACACCGCTCGGATTTCACTTCTCCTTTACCTTTACCTTCTTATACTTCCTGAAAAACCAATCCCTTGCCGCTCTTCCGCGCCTTCGTCGTATAATGCATCCGCAGGCAAAGTCGCTAGCCTATCGCTGTCACCTTTCCTGCGGCTGGAGAATTCGCAACGATGACCGACCACGCCCCCATGGAGATCGATGTTCGCGACTGCGGCCCCGTCGCCGTACTCGACGTCCACGGCCGCCTCACCATCGGTGAGTCCAGCGAACAGCTTCACGATGCGCTCCACTCCGTCATCGAGCGCGGCGCCCGCAAAGTAATAGTCATCCTCAATGGGGTTCCCCAGATCGACAGCTCCGGCATTTCCACGCTCGTGCGCATCTCCATCCAACTGGCCCGCGAAGGCGGCATTCTCCGCCTCGTCTGCGGCCCTGGCCGCGTGCGCGACGCTCTCACCGTCACCCGTCTCATCGACGCCATTCCCGCCTTCGAAACCGAGGCCGCCGCCCTCGCCAACTTCGCCTGACGCCGGCGGTCACTGAGTTAGTCTTGTAATTGCCTACTCGCTCGGTGCCGATGAATTGTCATCCCGACGCGCGGCGGAGGGATCTGCTTTTAAGTCCACGCCTGCGCATAAATACGTTAAGAGCGTTGTTTTTTGCCTGCTCCTAGAACAACGCCCCCGAATCTGTCACCCCGAGCGAAGCGGTCTGCGCTGTCGAGGAATCTCTCCTCGATCTGTCGCGCGCGCCTCGACAAACAGAATTTATCGCGAGACACCTGTCTCTTCAGTAGGAAATGAAATTTGCAGATTTGTAAAACAGGACTACCGGGGGAAAACTAACCGCTCTTCTTTAACTCCGCCAAAACCAGTTTCGCCACTTCCTTCAAAGTCTCAAACACGCCCTGCCCGGTCACCGCCACGCCTTCCAGCACCGGCTCGCCTTTTTTCTGCAACTGTTTCGTCAGCTCCTCGATGCTCAACACATTCGGCAAATCCCGCT
>JALYLI010000168.1 GCA_030774335.1 Acidobacteriota bacterium
TCCTCAACAACGAACGAGTTGAGCTCCACGGCCTGCAAATCCTCGGCGTCACCTATCGCGACGCCACGCATGGCGAACATTTCCGCAAAACCCTCCGCAACACCGGCTTCGATCGCAGGCGAGCAAGTATTCTGCTCACTCACGCGCCAGATCGCATCCACGTTTCCGCTGAAGAGGGCATCTCGCTCCAACTCTCCGGCCACACCCACCGCGGCCAGTTCTGGCCGTGGACGCTCGCCGCTGCCCGCATGTACGGCAAATATGTCTACGGCCTCCAGCGCCTCGGCGAAATGCAAATCTATACCTCCTGCGGCGCCGGCACCTGGGGCCCGCCCTTGCGCGTCGGCAGCCGCTCCGAAATCGTCGCCATCCACCTTGAATGACCTGCCAAAACCGGTCGTCACAAATGGTCCTGTTGACCTCGTCCATAAAAAAAGATAGCCTCTTCGGCAATTAACCGGGAGGTTAGCGTGGCCCCCACCCCTATCAACCCTTCAGTGTCGAAGTACGAAATCGCAAAACCCCAGTCCTACGATGCATTTCCTCTGACTCAACCAAAACCGCCGACTGCTCCAGCCAAGCCTTCACCTGCCGAAGTAAGTGAGCGGGTAAGCGCTCCGCCGCCACCAGCCGCTCCTCCGGCAAAGTCTGCGGCCGAATTATGGAGCGATTCCGAGAAAGTGCGCCTCCAAGTCTCTCCGAGCGCAAAAGATCTCTTTGAGCCGCCCGATGAGCCCACTGACAAAAGCGTCCGCGCGGAAAGCGTCGTGCGCGAAAAGCGCGCCGTGTGGATCGTTCACGGCATGGGGCAGCAGATTCCATTTGAAACGCTGGACAGTTTGACCAACGGACTGCTGGACGCGCTCCCGAACCAGACCATCAAGCCGCGGTTGCGCACCGCAAAAATCGGCGACCAGGTGCTGCAACGCGTCGAACTGGATATCGACGGGAAGGCCTCCGCCGGCACCCCGGCCAAAAACTACGAACTGCATCTCTACGAATCTTACTGGGCGCCCAAAACGGAAGGCGTTGCCAAGCTAACCGATGTAGCGGGCTTCTTGTGGGATGGTGGCTCGCGCGGGGTGCTCAACTTTTTTAAGAAATTCAAGCGCGCCATGTTCGGAGGCATGGCCAAGTTTTCCGTTCCTTGGCGCACTCCAGTTTGGCTCTGTCTTGCTCTCCTGATTCTCGCCGCGCTCACGGTGATCAATGGAGTCATTCTGCTGGCCGCCGCGGCGCAGAGCGGGCTGTTTCTCCACACGATTCAGGTTCACTGGGACAAACTGACCGCGTTGACCAGTTGCATGCTCGCAGTCGCCATCAGTTTCGGCGCTCTTCTTTTTATTTCGGACATCAGCAAGCCTCAGGAATTATCCAGCTTCTCGCGAATCCTTATCGGCTTCTGCTGCTGGACCTCCATGTTCGTCACCGTCGTCTCGATTCTGAAAACCGCGGCATTGATGGCCGTGATCACTCACACCGACTGGCTCAAGAGCTACGGAACGGCCATGGCCGCCCCTTCCAGGAGCTGGCTGGCTCATCTCCGTTCGTGGGCCGAAAGTATTTTTGAAAGTATCCCCGCCCCGCAACTCCAGGGATTCGCCACGGTCGTCATTCTCGCCGCAGGTTTCCTGGTCGCAGCGGCGATGTGCATCAGAGCGTTTCTGAGGTCTTCAGAACAAGTAATACAAGGACACGGGGCCTTGTTGATTCTTTCCGTGCTGACCTTTCTCGTGAATATCGCGGCCATCGCCGGATGTATCTGGATCTGGTGCCACGGCGGATCGGGCTGGACCCTGCCGCGTCGCCTGGGTTTTCTCCAAAGCCCGCTGTGGGTATGGCCGTTCTTGATTGCCTTCAGCGCAAAGGTGCGCGAGTTGATGGTTCAGTACGTGGGAGACGTCGCCATCTACGTCACCTCCAACAAACTTGACCGCTTCGACGAAGTGCGAAGCAAAATCAAGGAGACGGCGCGCACGGTGGCTTCAGCCGTTTTCACCGCTTATGAACCAGGCGAACCGAAATTTTTGTACCACAAGATTGCCGTGGTCGGTCACTCGCTAGGCTCCGTCATCGCCTACGACACCCTTAACCGCCTGATGCTCGAGGATTGGCTTGCCGGCGGCGCTCTGCAAGTGGCCGAGCGCACCGAAACCCTGGTGACTTTCGGTTCGCCGCTCAACAAAACGGCTTTTCTTTTCACCATACAGGGCACGGATTCCATGCATATTCGCGAGCGACTCGCTTCCACCGTGCAGCCCCTGATTATCAGCTATCCGAAATTTAGAAAACTCAAATGGATCAATGTGTATTCTGGCAACGACATTATTTCCGGTAAGTTGAAATTCTACGATCTTCCCGGGTATCAAGACCCGAAACCAGGGGACCCGCCGGTGCCCGATTCCGCGATTAAAAACGTGATCGATAAAGATGCGGCGGTGCCGCTGGTGGCACACGTTTCCTATTGGAAAAACAAAACGGTATGGAATGAGCTACTGGCGCGGATCGCGCCCTGAGAGTTCAAAGGCTTTTAACACTGGTGGCTAAAAACCGGGCGCGCCGGACGCGGCCGGACGCATTTCAGGAGCGGGAGCCTCCACGCCAAAGCGCAGCTGCGCGAAATACGTTTGGCCCAGCGACATCACGCCGGTGTACAAATAGCCCCACACGAAGAGCAGCAGAAACGGCACCGTCGCGTAATTTTCATTCAACACTGCGTACAGCACCGTGAACGCGAAGTACACGCCCAACAAAATTTCGGCGTACGGCATCCAGCCCGCTTTGTTCCGGTAAGATTTCTTCGCGAACGAACCGCTCTTGCCCGCGATATTAAATTTTGGCGTGCGCGCAAATTCGCTTTTCTTGCCGGCCAGCGCTTCGAGCACCGCTTGCGCGTTGCGCACCGAAATCCCGATGCCCGTGGCCATCACGAACGGCATATATAAAAATGTCCGGTACCACGTTTTGGGCCGCAGCTCTTTCTGCGCCACCAGGTAAAAACTCGAAATGGAACAAGTCGAAGCCAGAAACAGCGGCAAATCAATCACCAGCATCTGAAACCAGCCTTGATAGAAACGCACAATCATCGCCGGCAACAACATGGTGGACAGCAGCACCATCAACGGGTAACTGATATTCGCGGTCAGATGAAAAAAAGCTTCCGACTTCACATGCCAGGGCACATCCGCAGCAAAAACTTTGGGCAAAATTTTCTTGGCCGTCTGCATCAGCCCCTTGGCCCAGCGTGCCTGTTGCGCCTTGAAGCCGTTCATGTCCACCGGCAATTCCGAAGCGCACTCGATGTGCGGCAGATACAAAAATTTCCAGCCTGCCAGTTGCGCGCGATACGAAAGATCCGTGTCTTCCGTCAGCGTGTCGTGCTGCCACCCGCCGGCCTGATCGATGGCCTTCCGCCGCCACACCCCCGCGGTCCCGTTGAAATTAAAAAATGTCCCCCGCCGCGAACGCGCCCCATGCTCCACCACAAAATGCCCATCCAGAAGAATCGTTTCCACCTGCGTGAGCAGCGAATAATCCGCGTTCAGATACGTCCACCGCGTCTGCACCATCCCGATTCCTGCGCCGCCGCGCGCATTCATAAAATACGGAATCGTCAGCCGCAGAAAATCCGGAGCCGGTAGAAAATCCGCATCAAAAATCGCGATGAACTGTCCCTTAGCGGTCTTCAACCCATTTTCCAGCGCGCCCGCTTTGTAGCCTTCGCGATTGGTGCGATGGATGTACTCGACAAGCATGCCCTGCGCCGCGAATCGCTCCACGCAGTTGCGTGCCACTTCGCGCGTCTCGTCGGTGGAGTCGTCCAGCACCTGTACGTCCAGCAGCTCGGGGGGATAATCGAAACGCGATATCGCCTCCACCAGCCGCTCAATCACATAACGCTCGTTGTAAATGGGCAACTGAATCGTGACGCGCGGCCATTCCGTTACCGGCGGCGGCGTAGCCGGCACATTCTTCGCGTACCGGTAATAGTCGTACACCAGCCAATAACGGTGCAGCCCATACAACGCCAATATAAACAGCACGATGAAGTACGGAATCATCATGGCCAGGTCAAAGCCATTGGCGTGATACACGCCGGAAAATGTGCGGTCCGTGATCTTGTGCCAGTAATGGCCCAGGCCAGTTTGCGCAGCCAGCAAAGTTATGAAATGTGAGGAAGTCGGCACGATTATTTGCGCTGATCGGCCACCGGATCCGCAAAAAAATCAGCCCCATGATTATAGTGCAAGTCGTGCCCGAAACCTCGCCCGAGAAGCGCCTAAAAATCGCAGTAAAAATCCGCAAACCCCTCCAAACCGCGGTTCCCGGATTACGTCGAATCAACAGGCGATCGCAGAATTCTCTGAATTATCTGCGGAAGCGAGGTCCGCCTCTCGGTCGGCGCGCTGCTACGCGCCGGGTGCCCAGACGCCGCTACTGCACCTGGGGACGTTGGTAATGAGACGTCAAAATTTCGTCGCGATGGCCACTGTCGCTTGCATTTTGCGTTGCCCAGCAAAGACCTCCGACGTGCCCGTTGCTCAGGGAACCTCCGACACCCAAGCTTCGTAAGGTAATTGAGGCCCTACACGATGAAGAACCTGTTCGCCAACCTGCGCTATGCCGCGAGACAATTCCGCCTGTCGCCCGTATTCACAGCGGCAGCTGTGCTCACGCTGGCCCTCGGCATCGGCGGCACCACCGCGATATTCACGCTCATCCACGCGGTCATGCTGCGCTCCCTCCCCGTTTCCGATCCCGCTAAACTCTATCGGGTCGGGGAAGGCGACGATTGCTGCGTGGAAGGCGGCCCTCAGGACCGCTGGGGCATGTTTTCCTATCCGCTCTTCGAGCGTCTGAAATCAGAAACTCCAGAATTTGAAGAGGTCGCCGCGTTCCAGGCCGGACGCGGCAGGCTAAGCGTCCGCCGCCCGGGTGTCGAATCCGCGGCAAGGCCGCTGCGCTCCGAGTATGTGACCGGTAATTATTTTCACACGTTGGGTGTGGGCGCGTTCGGCGGCCGCGTCTTTTCTCCTGAAGACGACAAACCGGCTTCTTCGCCGGTGGTAGTTCTCAGTCACCGCGCCTGGCAAACGATCTATGGCGGTGACACCTCGTTGGTGGGAGCGACGCTCATCGTGGAAGGCCGTCCCTTCACCGTCATCGGAGTCGCTCCCGCTGGATTTTTCGGCGAAACCCTGCAGAGCGATCCGCCTGATCTCTGGATTCCCGTTCAGCAGGAGCCGTTGATCAACGGCGACAGCGCTTTGCTGCGCCAACCAATTTCAGCATGGCTACGCATGATCGGGCGCCTTCGCCCGGGAGCAACCACTGCAGCCATGTCTCCGCGCCTCACTGGAATTCTGCGCCAGTGGATGCAATACGACTCTGGCTATCCGGCCAACTGGATGCCGGAAATTATCCACGACCTGCCCAAGCAGGTGATCAACGTCGTGCCTGCGGGCGCAGGCGTCGCCGTCATGAAAGAAGAGTACGGTCGCAGCCTGCAAATTCTCCTGGCGGTTTGCGGCCTGGTGCTGCTGATAGCGTGCGCCAACGTCGCCAACTTATTGCTGGTTCGCGCCGCCGCGCGACGTGGCCAAACCGCGCTGCGCATGGCTATTGGAGCCACGCGGCGACAGGTCATCACCCAAGCTCTCACCGAAAGTGTACTGCTGGCCATTGCCGGCGGCGTCGCCGGACTCATCGTCGCTGTCGTTGCCGCTCGCCTGCTTCTGCTGCTCGCATTTCACAGCGCAAATTTCTTGCCCATCAGCACGCTGCCATCAGCGGCGGTGTTGGCCTTCGCTTTTGGTCTGGCGTTACTCACCGGAATTATTTTCGGTTCCGCACCAGCCTGGTTTGCCACGCGCACCGATCCGGCGGAAGCCTTGCGCGGCGCCGGGCGCGGCACTAAAGATCGTTCTTCTTTCAGCCGCAAAGCGCTGCTGGTCCTTCAAGCTACTGTTTCTGTCGTGCTGGTTGCCGGAGCCACCATGCTGGGCCGCAGCCTCAACAAACTTGAGCATCAAAATTTCGGCTTTGAAGTTTCCGGCCGGGTCGTCGTTGAACTCCACAATCCTCCCGGCAATTACACCGTGCCGCAATTAACTTCGCTGTATCGCACCCTTGAGGCCAGCCTCGATCGCCTTCCGGGCGTTCAGGGATCCGGCCTCGCGATGTATAACCCGCTAACCAACAATTGGGGTGAACTCGTCCTGGTCGCCGGCCATCCTCCCCCCAACCCTGGCGAAGAGTCTGGCGCATCATGGGACCGCGTCAGCGCAAACTATCTGCAGAACTTCGGTATCCCCCTTGTCCGTGGACGATATTTTTCCGCCGCCGACAACGAAACCACCGCACCTGTGGCCATCGTCAACGAAGGCTTTGTGAAGCGCTTTTTCAAAAATGGCGAGGACCCTCTCGATCAGCATTTCGGGCTCGACTTGCCCGAGAATGTCGGCAGCTTCCGCATCGTGGGTGTCGTTCGCGACGCGAAGTTTGCCGGTTTCGCCCTGAACAAACCGGCCCGGCCCACCTTCTTCGTTCCACTGTTTCAGAATGTGGATTATGCCAATCCATTGATGCAGAGGCTCGAGTTGAGCTCCCACTTCATCGGCGGAATTATGCTGGTTACCAACACTCCGGCTGGCACCCTCGAGCCGCTCCTCACCCGCACCCTCGCGGAACTGAATCCCGACATGACTATCACCAGCATTCGAACTATGCAGCAGCAAGTGACGCTTTCTTTCGATCAGGAGCGTGCTGTCGCCAGCCTCGCTGGCCTGTTCGGAATCGTAGCGTTGCTGCTTGCCGCTGTCGGTCTCTACGGCGTGACCGCCTATACCGTGACGCAGCGTACCAATGAAATCGGCATCCGCATGGCCCTCGGCGCGGACCGTCTGAAAGTAATCCGCCTGGTACTGCGTGGCGCATTCAACCGCGCCCTGGTCGGCCTGCTCTTGGGCTTGCCGCTTGCCGTCGGCGCTGGTCGCTTGATCGCGTCAGAACTCTACGGTGTTTCATCCTGGGATCCCCTGGCGCTGTCCATCTCCGCCGTCGCGCTGGCTATATGCTCATTTTTCGCCGCCATCATTCCCGCCAGCCGCGCCGCATCCATTTCGCCCACGCAAGCTTTGCGCGTCGAGTAGCTCATCCCGATTGAACACGAGCACCGGCTCGCTGCTTGCTGAATTCTGAAATCGCGCTACTGCGGAGCCGTCCGGTATGCGAAAATAGGCTTTTCCATGCGTGCGCATCCCTCCACCAGCCTGTGTGGTTTCCTGGCCATCGTGCTTCTTGCCCAGCCCCTTTTCGCTTTCCAGTCCCCGCTTTCCGACGAGTCGCTGCGCCAAGCATATTTCCTGGGCCAACGCCGTGATGGATCGTTGGAACGTTTGGTGGAAAGTTATTCTCGCCATTTCACGCCGCCAAAAACGGGGCCATATATTTCCGCGGTGATTTTGGCCACGCCGTTTCTGGTGGCGGCTCAATCTTCGAGTGCGCAGGTGGCAAACTACAGCGCACAACAGGCAGCAGCGGATCATCGCAAGGCTGGCGAAGAAATGGTTCAGGTCACCGTTGAAATCCAGCTCACCCCGTCCTACGGGCAATTTCTCCTCGTGGAATCGGCGCATTCCCGCTCCGCATCCCCCGCCTCTTTGATGGCTCGGCCAGGCGACTTCTGGAAGGAATTTGAGGTGCATGTCTATAACGGCGAGCGAGACCTGCAGCCTTCCGCTATCGACGGACACGCGAACTATAGTTGCAACGAACATGGCGGCTGCACGCTTGTGGGCGCGACTCTGCGCTGCGACTTTCGCGCGGATGCTTTTGATTCCAATACCGCCAGTTTTACCGTCGATCCCCCTGAAGGGGCTCGGGTCACCGGGGACTTCGACCTTTCGCGTCTTCGTTAGTCTCCGCTGACCAGGGTTCGTAACAACTCACGGCACCAGGCGTCTGTAGAAGTAGAGTGGTTGGCAACAGTGCGGCGGACAGACGTGTTGCGGGCTGCCTAGATCCGCGAAGGGAGGCACGTTTGAAACTCAAACAAATGAAGCGCAGAGAATTCATTCGGCGAAGCGGCTATGGGCTGGGTGCGGCGTGGATGGCGGGCGGCGTCTTGGCTCATGGTGCTTTTGCGCATGCGCGGTGGCTTAGCCAGCCGTTGCCGCGCAAATTTGCGGCCGCGGATACCGTCACTCTGGGCAATACCGGTATCAAAACCAGTCGGCTGGCCATGGGCACGGGAACGGTTGGCGTGGGGCATCATTCCCACCAGACCGCGCTCGGCGTAGCCGGGCTTTCCGCGCTGCTGCTGAACGGATACGAGCAGGGCTTGCGCTTCTTCGACGCCGCGGACTCTTACGGCAGCCATCCGCACGTGGCGGAAGCGTTGAAGCATGTGCCGCGCGATAAAGTTACCGTGCTCACCAAGACGTGGTCGCGCGATGCCGCGTCCGCGCGCGCCGACCTGGACCGCTTCCGCAAGGAACTAGGCACGGATTACCTGGATCTTTGCCTGATGCATTGCCTCACCGAAGGCGATTGGACCGAACGCTACAAAGGCGTAATGGATGTCTTGTCCGAAGCCAAGCAGAAAGGCGTTATCCGCAGCCACGGTTGCTCGTGCCACAGCATCGAAGCGCTGCGCGCCGCGGCTAAATCGTCGTGGGTGGAAGTGGACCTGGTGCGCATCAATCCCATCGGCTCGCACATGGACGCCGATCCCGATACGGTTGTGAGCGTATTGAAGGAAATGCGCGCGGCCGGAAAAGGCATCGTGGGCATGAAGATTCTCGGCCAGGGCGATCTGCGCGGCAAACAGGATGAAGCGGTGAAATATGCTTTGTCGCTTGGCCTGCTGGATGCCTTCACGATCGGCGCCGAAAACAAATCCGAGCAGGACGATCTCATCCGCAGAATCGGCGCAGCGGCCTAGACGCAGCGGTCACCGCCGGGGAAGGTTTCGCGGTACTGGTTCACGGGATCAGCACGATTTTTCCCGCCGCGCCTGGCTCCATGATTTCCTTGTGCGCGCGCGCCGCTTCTGCAAGAGGGATTTCTTTCCCCACCACCGGGCGCAGCGTGCCGTTGGAAAGACCGGCATCCAAGCCGGCATAAATCTCTTTAGCTTCCCGCTCGTCCACACCCCACAGCGTGAACGCGCGGATGGACGCGCGCCGGGACATCAGTTCGCGCGCATTGATGGTGGTTTCGCCGCGATTGCCGATGACAATTACGCGCCCGTGGGTGGCCAGGAGTTTCAGGTCTTTCGGCAAATTCACATTGGCGAGCATTTCCAGGATGATGTTGACCCCTTTGCCGCCAGTGCTCTTCAAAATTTCATCTTCATAGCCGGCCTTGGTGTGATTGAAAACGTGCGCGGCGCCTTCACGCTTGATCAGCTCGAGCCCCGCGTCCGTTCCGGCCGTTCCGTAAATCGTCAACCCCATCGCGCGAGCCATTTGCAGTGCGGCCGTCCCTACTCCTCCGCTCGCGCCATGAATCAGCAGCGATTCCCCGGCCCGCGCTTCCGCGGAATGGAACAGCGCGTGGTACGCAGTTCCGTAGGGAACCCACACTCCCGCTCCTTGCGCGAAGCTGATCTCTTCGGGAAGAAGCTGCACCTGCTCCTCCAGCGTCAGCGCATACTCCGCATACGCTCCGCTTAAAGTTTTCGCGGTGTACACGCGGTCTCCCGCCTTCACCTTGCTCACTCCCGCTCCTACGGACTCCACCACGCCTGCGGCATCCGAACCCGGCGTGTACGGCAGTTGCGGCTTGATCGCATACGTACCGGCGCGCATGTACGTGTCATACGGATTCACGCCCGCAGCCCGCACATGTACCAGCACCTGCCCGGCGGCAGGCACGGGAGTCGGCACTTCCTCCAGCTTCAAAACTTCCGGTGCGCCAAATTCACTCACGCGAATTGCTCTCATGCGGGTCTCCAGATATTTCGAAAATTAAAATCGCGGTCAAAAATCATCACAACTCTAAAAGTGTTCGTCCACCACCACGGTAGTGACTTCTTTGTTCTCCATCAATCCGGATTCCCGCGCCCACGCCGTAGTCTGCCAGTTGTCTTTGCCTTTTCTCTGCGGAATCCACGGCGGCAAAGTCTGCTTCAGGTGCAGAGCCAGCGCATAAATGTATGGCTCGTACATCTTGCGCAGCTCCGTGAGCTGCCGGTCGATTTCTTCGCCGTCGTGGAGCTTCATGCCATGCGCGGCGAGGGTCTCGCGAATCTTGCGAAGTTCCGCGCTGGAAAGACGATCTTCGGCCAGACCGCGGGGCGAGGTGCCAAAAACCTGCGACAAATCCACCACCGCATGCCGCGCAATCGCGAAAGTCAGGTCCGCCTGGCGCTCGCAGGCGCCTTCAATTCCAACTTTTACCAGCGCGCAGGTATCCAGAATCGCTGTCAGCGACGCGATCCACGATTGGTTGTCGTGCTGTGAACGGAAATATGCCAGCACCGGATAGGAAAGATGGCTTTCCATCAATTCCGCGCACCACAATTCCCACTCCGCCAGTAAATCGCGCAATGCGTTCTGTCCCAGCGGATAGCTGTAGCGGCGCAGAAGTTCGCCGGCGGTCGGCGGAGTTCCCGCCCGCGCGTCCAACAGCGAAATGTTCACTTCACGTCGCGAAAAAGAACTGTAAATAAATGGAAGGTAACCGACGATGACCGCCAGAAAACCGTAACCTAGCCCAGCTTCCACAATCAGCAACGACCGTGACAGCGGCGACCGGGGCAGCACGTCGCCAAGCCCCAGCGTAAAAAAAGTAGTGCCGCTGAGGTAGAAATCCATGGCGAGGCCCGCCGTGCCTTCGTGCACGTTGATCGCTGAGCCGGCCCCGAACTGCATCAGCGCGAAGCCCAGCACCAGACCCACGGCCCATATGGCGATCAGCAATAAGAGCGAGCAAGGTCCGTACCCTCCCAGCAGTGCTTCACGCGTCTTGCGGCTGGGAAATCTGCCGACGATAGCCTTCCACGCTCCCCAGGTGGTGCGATAGAACAGCCGGGTGACGCGAATTTTGCGCGTCACCCGTCGTGGCAGGATGATGGCTTCGAAGGCGTCCACAATCATCAACACCACCAGCAACACGCCTGCGGCGAAAACGAATGGATGTGGAATGAATTGCAGCATTTATTTCGTCAGGTTTTTAGCAGAGCTAAAGAGACTTTGCTATTTCAGGATTCCAGGCGCGCGGTTACCGTAATTTCCGCTTTGAAAAGTTTGGACACCGGACAGCCCGTCTCGGCGGCCTTCACCGCTTCATCAAATTTCGCTTTGTCCGCGCCGGCAATGTGCGCGACCAGATCCAGATGGCTTTTGGAGATGGAAAACCCCTCGCCGTCTTTGCCTAGCGTCACCGTCGCGGTGGTCTCCAGCTTCTGCGCGGTCAGGCCCGCTTTGCCCAGTTGCCCAGAGAGTGCCATGGTGAAACATCCCGCATGCGCGGCCGCCAATAGCTCTTCCGGATTCGTGCCCACGCCGTTTTCAAAACGCGTGCTGAAAGAATATTGCGCCTGCTTCAATACTCCGCTGTCGGTGGATAGCGTCCCTTTGCCTTCTTTCAATCCGCCAGTCCATACTGCTGATGCTTTGCGATCCATGAAATGCTCCTTGTTGTGCGCGTTATGTGCGCTTGTTAAGTGTTCAGTCCGAGTCAACGTTCGATTCTGCTCGATTGAGGAAGGGTATATTGAGCGCAACAAGATGTCGAGTCAGCCCTTAGAATCTCTTCATGATTGAAATTCTGAAGCATACCGCTCATCGGCCCTGGCCGTTGCCGCGCGGCCCGTGGATCATGAAGCAGGTTTGGCACGACTTATTGTTTGCGCACTGGCCAGTCTCGCAGCATATGCTCCGTCCTCTAATACCGCAGCAACTGCAGCTTGACACTTTCGCCGGACAAGCTTGGCTGGGGGTCGTGCCGTTTCGCATGTCCGGGGTGCGCGTGCGCAACACGCCGGCAATCCCCGGGGTTTCGCGCTTCCCGGAATTAAATGTGCGCACTTACGTCGTGCGCGATGGCAAGCCGGGAGTCTGGTTCTTCAGTCTGGACGCTGCAAACGCGTTGGCAGTGTGGGTCGCGCGAAAAGCTTTTCATCTGCCCTATTTCCGCTCGGCGATGCTTTGCGAAGAAAAAGCGGGATGGATTCACTACGAAAGCGTTCGCAGGCATCATGGAGCGCCGCCCGCTTCGCTGCAAGCGCGCTATCGAGGACTCGGTGAAGCTATCACCGCCCCACCCGGAACCCTCGAGCATTTCTTGACCGAGCGATATTGCCTGTACACTGCTGACCGCCAGCGGCGGATCATTCGCTGCGAAATTCATCACCCTCCGTGGCTGCTACAGCAGGCGGGGGCTGCCATCCAGCAAAACACCATGGCGCTGGCGGCGGGAATTTCCGTCGCGAGTCAGCTGCTCGAATTGCTGCACTTTGCGCGGCGGCAAGAGGTGGTCGTTTGGGCGCCGCGGCGTCTGAAACAGTAACGATTTTTCCGCACATGGTTCACTACCACTTGTGAAAAATGAAGAAAGACCCCGCTCCGATGAGGCCGAAGCCCGCCGCGTAATTCCATTTGAATTTGTCGCCGAGATACCACACCGAAAATACGGAAAAGACTGTCAGCGTGATGATCTCCTGGATGGTCTTGAGCTGCGCGGAGTTGAATTCATACGAGCCAATGCGGTTGGCAGGCACCTGAAAACAATACTCAAAAAATGCGATCCCCCAGCTGGCCAGAATCACTTTCCATAACGACTCGCTGCGATATTTCAAATGCCCGTACCACGCGAAAGTCATGAAGATATTCGAAATGGTCAAAAATACGATAGTCCGCATGTGGCTGTTTCCCCGAGGAGAATTGTAATGGGCACGCGGCGGCGCTTGAAATAGGCATTTCGCGCCGTGCGGCAGCGCAGCAAAATGCTTGGGGGGCACTCTTAAACGTTGAGCGTCAGCGAAACCAGGTCGGTGCGGACAGCCGGCGGTATCGGCGGCATCTTGGAGCGGTCCACCGGATTGTAGAGTGTGTCGCGTTCGACCGGGACTCGCCCCGCGGCGCGGATGAGTCTTTCCAGATCGGCGCGCGAAGTAAATTCCGAAGTGGTCGCCCCCGCGTCGTGATAAATCTTTTCTTCCACCACCGTGCCGTCCAGATCGTTGGCGCCAAAACGCAGCGCGATCTGCGCAATCGCCGGCGACAGCATGATCCAGTACGCCTTGATGTGCGCGAAATTATCGAGCAGCAGGCGTGACACCGCGATATTGCGCAAATCTGCGTAGCCCGTGGGCTTGGGGATGTGCGAAAGCGCGGTGTTATCCGGATGAAACGCCAGCGGAATAAAAGTCACAAATCCGTGCGTCTCGTCCTGCAGTTCGCGCAGCTTGAGCAGGTGATCCACGCGCTCTTCTTCGGTTTCCACGTGTCCGTATAGCATCGTGGCGTTCGAATGAAATCCAATCTCGTGCGCCTGCCGCGCGATGCTCAGCCACATCTGCCCGCCGACTTTGTGATCGCAAATTAGTTTGCGCACCCGCGGGTGAAAAATCTCCGCGCCGCCGCCGGGGAGCGAATCTACTCCGGCATCTTTCATTTTCTGCAGCGTCTCCTTGATGGACAGCTTGGC
>JALYLI010000169.1 GCA_030774335.1 Acidobacteriota bacterium
GTGCGATTGGTGGTGCCCACTTCCCGAAGGACCGCGCCACTTTGCGCCATGATTTCCGGAATGCGGAAGCCATCACCAATTTCGATCAGCTCCCCGCGCGAAACGATAACTTCACCGGACTTTGCCAGCGCCGCGAGCACCAGCAACACCGCCGCCGCGCAATTATTCACCACGATGGCGTCTTCCGCGCCGGTCAGCCGCGTCAGCAATTCCCGGGTGTGATCATCGCGCTTCCCCCGTGCGCCCGCTTCCAGGTTGTATTCGAGATTGCTGTATTGCGTGGCGGCGCGCTGAATCGCATCCACAATCGCGGCAGAAAGCGGCGCCCGCCCAAGATTGGTGTGCAAAATCACGCCCGTGGCGTTAATCACTGGCTGCAGAGACGGAAGCAAAATGCGCTCGGCTTCCGCGCAAATCGACTCTTCGACGGAAGTAACATCGACATCAATTATCTCGCCGGATTGCGGAGCGGTGATTTGCCCGCGCACCCGCGCCAAAACATCGCGCACCAGCGCCACGAGCAAATCGCGATCCAGGTGCTGGCCTAAGGCCGCGAGTCGAGGCCGGTTGAGCAGCTCGTCCACCGAGGGAATACGCCGCAGTTGCTCGTCCCTGTTGGCGTGGTCTGGCGAGGTTCCAGCGGTCGTAACTGCGATTCGCTGCGCTCGACGTTTCCGGGCTTTACGCGCGTCCACGCGAACATTTCAGCACACCGGGCGGCCTACCGCAACGTAACCCGCATGGCCTCCGCGACTACGCGATGTGGCCTAACATACGGTACCCCTTTCGCACCTCCGCTGGGCGCCCCGATTGACCGCAAGGGACCATACTTTTAGCATAGTAATAGAGGCCTTCCCGTGGCTGTCACCTCCTCCATTGACGAAGAACTGAACCAGTTCGAGCGTGACATTCGCCAGCTCAAGATCGAATACGATCAGTATTTTGGCGGCGGCCGCAAGCGCCCACCCACCGAAATTGAGTGGCGTCTCGAGTTGGTCGCCAAGCGCTACGCCGAGCGCGGCGGCGAGTTGAAATTCGGCCAGCGCTTCCGCTACAACAACCTCACGCAAACCTTCGCCAAATATAAGGACATTTTCCGCAAGCGCCTGCAGCAGAAAGAAGAAGGAAAAGTGCAGCGGCATTTCGGCGCGGCTGCGAAACAAATCGAAATTGAGCGTGCCCAGAAAGCCGCCCAGGCGCTGGCCGCCAGTGCCGCCGCCGAGACCCATTCCGCCGCGGCTGCCGCTATCACCGCCACTCCGGCTGCGTTTCGCATGGTTTGCTCCAAGCCCGAGCAGGAGACCGAGAAGATTGCGGAGCTGTACGAGGCGTTCTTGCAGGCCAAGCAAAAAGCCGGCGAGGCCACCGAGAAACTCACCCGTTCGAGCTTTAATGAATTCGTGCTGAAAAAAACCAAAGACCTGCAAAAACAGAAAAATTGCCACGACGTCGAATACGTGGTTGAAGTCCGGGAAGGTCACGTAAAACTGAAAGCCCTGGTCAAGTCCTAGCTCTTTAGCCGTTCGCCTCGCCGCCATCTCTTTGAGGGTTTTCGCCAAGGGTCCCCGAAAAAATATTTCCGTACGAATTGTCAACCGCACATTTTTTCTTTCGCCACGGGTGTGCGACGCTTACACTGTTGTGCCGTTCGCTCCTGGAGGAAGTACATGGCAGTGCAGCGCGCACTAATCAGTGTTTTTGACAAAAACGGCATCCTGGAATTTGCAAAGCGGCTCGCGGCGCTGCGCATCGAGATACTGTCCACCGGTGGCACCGCGAAGTTGTTGCGCGATGCGGGCGTGGCTGTAAAAGACGTCTCCGAATTTACCGGCTGGCCCGAAATGCTCGGCGGCCGCGTGAAAACCCTGCATCCCAAAGTGCACGGCGGATTGTTATTTCGCCGCGGTCACGAAGAAGACCAGAAGCAAGCCGCCGAACACGGCCTCGCGCCCATAGATCTGGTGGTCGTGAATCTTTATCCCTTCGCCGAAACCGCCGCAAAAGCCAATCTCACTGCCGGCGAGCTCATCGAAAACATTGATATCGGCGGACCCACCATGCTCCGCTCCGCCGCCAAAAATTTCGAAAGCGTCACGGTAATAACCGATCCCGCCGATTACCAGCGCGTAGCTGTCGAACTGGAGGCCGCGAAAGACACCTCCCTCGCCACGCGCCTCGATCTGGCCCGCAAAGTTTTCGCCGCCACCTCCACTTACGACGGCATGATCACCACCGAACTGGAGCGCCTCTCCGCCCAAACGCAATCGGTCGCCCTGGCCGAAAAACAACCTTTGCCGCAGCGTTTGCACATCGCTCTCCGCATCCAGCAATCGTTGCGCTACGGCGAAAACCCGCACCAGGCCGCGGCCCTTTACGTTCCTGCCGGAGGCGCGCCACGCGGACTCGCTGCCGCCAAACAGCTGCAAGGCAAGGAACTCTCCTACAACAATTTTGTGGATCTGGAAGCCGCCCGCAGCTTGGCCGCAGAATTCCAGCGTCCCGCCGCCATCATCATCAAGCACAACAATCCTTGCGGCGCGGCCGAACAGGAAACGCTCCTCGACGCTTATCGCAAAGCCCTGGCCAGCGATCCCGTCTCGGCCTTCGGCGGCGTGCTCGCTTTCAACCGCGTGCTGGACGCCGCGACCGCCGAAGCAGTCGCCAAACTTTTCGTCGAATGCATCGCCGCCCCCGGTTTTGACGACGACGCGAAAAAACTTTTTGCCGCCAAAAAAAATCTGCGTCTGCTGGAACTTTCCGGGAACGGTTTAGAGCCCGACTGGGAATTACAGTTGAAGCGCATCCTGGGCGGCATGCTCGTGCAGCAGCCGGACCTCGGCGAACTCAACGAGAGCGAACTGCGCACTGTTACGAAACGCGCCGCCACACCCGAGGAAATGTCCACGCTGCGCTTCGCCTGGAAAGTTTCCAAGCACGTGAAGTCCAACGCCATCGTGTTTGCGAAAAACAACGCGACGGTCGGCGTAGGCGCGGGACAAATGAGCCGCGTGGACTCCGTCAAGCTCGCCGTCATGAAAGCTCAATCTTCACTGCAGGGCGCCGTGGTTGCCTCCGACGCTTTCTTCCCATTTCCCGACGGTGTCGAAGAAGCCGCCAAGGCTGGGGCCACCGCCGTCATCCAACCCGGCGGCTCGATGAAAGATCCGGATGTAATCGCCGCGGCCGATCGCCTGGGCATGGCCATGGTCTTCACGGGCATGCGCCACTTCCTGCACTGAAAATTTTTCAGCAGGAATGCTGCTTTCTCACCTCTGGCGCTAAAAACAGGCAGCCAATGTAGCTGCGTCAGACATCTGACTCTCCAGCGTTACGGCTGGAAACGAACGCTCCTTTCACTTTTGACCGCGCTGTATGCGCATGGGATACTTTCTTTTTGGGGCTTTCATGAACTCTCAACGAGTGCTACTCGCCTGTCTTGCGGCCGCGGTTAGCGGCGCTGCCGTTTTTGCCCAGACGCCCACGCCGGCTCCGGCGCCCGCCGCCACCTCGCAGGACAAAACCGCCGCGATGCCCGGCCAGCACGCCAGCGCCTCTTCCGCGGAAGTCGCCAGGACTCCTTCGCGCGCCGATGCTTATTACAACTTCACCATGGGCCACATTTACGAGCAGCAATATGAAACCACCAGCAAGCCCGAATTCGCCACGCAAGCCATCGAAGCTTACAAAAAAGCCTACGCGCTCGACCCTAAATCTCCGGTGATCGGCGAACGCCTCGCGGAAATGTATTGGAAAGCGCAGCGCACTCGCGAAGCGGTCACGGAAGCGCAGGCCTTGCTCAAGCGCGATCCAAATGACATTCAATCGCGCCGCCTGCTCGGACGCATTTATCTGCGCAGCCTTGGCGACTTCAACGCTGGCAATGGCCAGTCCGAAATCGTGGAACGCGCCATCGAGCAGTACGCCGAAATTTATCGTCTCGATCCCGGCGACGCCGAATCCGCTCTCTGGCTCGCGCGCCTTTACCGCCTCCGCAACGAACACGACAAGGCCGAAGCCGTTCTGCGCGGCATCTTGAAAGAGGATCCTGACAACGAGCCGGCCATCGAGCAGCTCACGCAGCTTCTCCTCGACGAAGGAAAAGCGCCCGAAGCCATCGCGCTCCTCGAAGAAGTCACCTCACGCTCTCCTTCGTCGGCCATGCTCGATTTGCTCGGTGACGCCTACACGCAATCGCACGACCTCCCGAAAGCGGAAGTCGCCTACCGCAAAGCCACCGAGCTTGATCCGTCCGAGCTGAGCCATCAGCGTGGCCTGGGCCAGACGCTCATGGCGGAAGAAAAATATTCCGACGCCCTGGCCGTCTACCAGAAGCTGACCGAGCTGATGCCCGACGACGCCGACATCTATTTGCGCATCGCGCAGATTTATCGCGAACTCCACCAGCTCAACAAAGCCGAAGACAATTTAGTGAAAGCCCGCCAGTACGCCCCGGGCAGCCTGGAAGTCATGTACAACGAAGCCATGTTGTACCAGGCCCAGGGCAGAAATGACGACGCCATCCGCGTGCTCTCCGACGCGGTGACGGGAATTAAGGCCCAGCAGCCGGGGTTGCCGTCGCGCGCGCGTTCGCTGGCGATTTTGTATCAGCAATTAGGCCAGCTGTATCGCGACACGCAGAATTATCAGGCCGCCATCTACACCTACCAGGAACTCGGTCGCCTCGGCGAAGAAGAAGACCGGCGCGCGCGGTTGCTCATGATGGATATTTATCGCGCCTCAAAAGATTTGCCCAAGGCGCTGCAAACCGGCAAGGAAGCGGTCGCGAAATATCCCAACGACCTCCCGCTGCGCTCCAGTGAAGCGTTGCTGCTGGGCGAAAGCGGCCAGACCGAAGAGGGTGTGAAGATGTTGCGCACGCAACTCACCGGCAAGCCCGGCGATCGCGAAGTCTATCTGAATATCGCGCAGGTCTACGAGCGCGGCCGCCACTACAAAGAAGCCGAAGAAGCCGCCAAGGCTGCTGAAGTTCTTCCCGGCCAAGGTCGCGACAATGAAATGGTGTGGTTTCTGCTCGGCGCGATTTATGAACGCCAGAAATTCTTCGACCGTGCCGAAGAACAATTCAAAAAAGTTCTGGCCGTGAATCCGCGCAACGCCCCGGTTCTCAACTATTACGGCTACATGCTTGGCGACCTGGGAATTCGCCTCGATGAAGCCGAGGCTCTGGTCAAACGCGCGTTGAAAGAAGAGCCCTTCAGCGGCGCGTATCTCGACAGCCTCGGCTGGGTGTACCTGAAAGAAAATAAACTTGGCGAAGCCGAGACCACCCTTCGCAAAGCGCTGGAGCACGAAAGCCACGACGCCACCATCCATTCGCATCTGGGCGACTTGTACGCCAAGACCGCGCGCCCCGAACTGGCTGCCGCCGAATGGGAAAAGTCGCTGTCCGAATGGAAGCGTTCACTGCCCGCCGACATCGAGACCGATAAAGTCGCCGAACTCGAAAAGAAACTTTCCCAGGTCAAACATCGCGTCGCGCAAAAGTCCTCTGCTCAGGAAGCCAAGCCTCAATAGGCCGCATGCGCGAAGTACGCATCCCCTCGTTCGCAAAAATCAATTTACGCCTGGATATTTTGGGAAAGCGCGCCGACGGCTACCACGAGCTGCGCACCATTTTTCAGACCATCTCGCTGCGCGATGAATTGCATTTGCGTTCCAGTAAAAGTGAAGCCATCTCGTTAAGCATCCACGGTAACGAAGCACTCGCCCGCGAACCGCTGAAAAAAAATCTCGCCTATCGCGCGGTGGACGAGCTCCGCAAGGAACTAAAAATTCGCGCCGGCGTCGAAATGGAACTGTACAAGACCATTCCTTCCGGAGGCGGCCTCGGTGGCGGTTCCAGCAACGCCGCTGCGGCGATGTTCGGCTATCTTCGCCTGACCAAACGCAAGCTCCCCATGCCAGTATTGATCCAGCTCGCCGCCTGCCTCGGCGCGGATGTCCCCATCTTCCTATTCGGTGGCCGCGCGCTGGGTGCCGGGCGCGGTGACGAAATTTATCCGCTTCCCGATATCGCCAAACTAACCCTGCTGGTGGTCGTCCCCCGCGACCTTCGCGTCCCCACTCCTGACGCCTTTCGCTGGCTCAACGCCCCGCTCCGCAATGCCGCTACGTTGACAAAAATGGCTGCAGACCCTAAACTTTGGGAGTTCTGTGCTCTGTCCTGGAGCGCGCAGGGAACCGGCCTTTCGAATGATTTCGAGAAGCCTGTCTTCCGGCGCCATAACCGGCTCGATCAGATCAAGCGGGTTTTGCTTCAGAAGGGAGCTGCGGAAGCCTCACTGGCGGGTAGCGGTTCGGCGGTGTTTGGAGTTTTCCCGAGCCCAGTGATGGCGCGCCGAGCCGCTGTGGGGTTTCCGCACGACCAGGCCTTCGTTTGCGAAACTATTTCGCGCGACAGGTATATTCGCGCCGTTAACGGTGCGCGTGTCGTTCGTTGAGCCGCAGCGTCCTCCCGTGTCCATCATTTGAATTTTTTGCCAAACGTAAATTGATCTCGACTTGCGACCACTTGATGGTCCAGGAGCGCGCGCCTCGTGGATGACGACAGGTTCAAGATATTTTCGGGCACCGCTCATGTGCCGCTGGCCGAAAATATCTGCAGCAACTTGAACGTAACCATCGGCAAGGCCTTGCTGGGACGTTTCAGCGACGGCGAGATTTATTTCCAAATTCTGGAAAACGTCCGCGGCGCCGATGTTTTCGTGGTGCAGCCGTGCTGCTATCCGGTGGACAACCACCTGCTGGAGCTGCTGCTGATGATTGACGCCTTTAAGCGCGCCTCGGCCTGGAGAATTACCGCGGTGCTGCCGTATTACTGCTACGCCCGCCAGGATCGCAAAGACAAGCCGCGCGTCCCCATCTCCGCAAAGCTGGTCGCCGATTTACTGGAAACCGCGGGAGCCAGCCGCGCGCTGACCTTGGACTTGCATGCGCCCCAGATTCAGGGCTACTTCGACGTGCCCGTGGACCATCTGTACGGCTCGCCGGTGCTGGTGGAATATTTTCGCCAGATGAATTTGCCGGACTTGACGGTAGTTTCGCCCGATGCGGGCGGCGTGGAGCGCGCGCGATCTTTCGCGAAAAAGCTCGGCGCTCCCCTGGCCATCGTGGATAAACGCCGCGTGGATGTGGATGTCAGCGAAGTGATGAACTTGATCGGAGATGTTCGCGGCCGCAGCACCTTGATCGTGGACGACATCATTGATACCGCGGGCACGCTGGTAAAAACCGCGGAAGCGCTGGTGCGCGAAGGTTCCACGCAGGTTTTTGCCGCCGCCACGCACGCCATTCTTTCCGGTCCGGCGGTGGAGCGCATCGAAAACTCGTGCATCAAGCAGGTGGTGGCCACGGATTCCGTGCCGCTCAGCGAAGCCGCCGCGAAGCTGTCGAAGCTCAAAGTGCTGAGCGTGGCGGGCTTGCTGGCGCGCGGTATCCGCTCGATTCATGAAGAGACGTCCATCAGCGAACTGTTTATGTGATTTGCAGCAATGATTCACGCAACGGCATTGTTTAGCAGCGAGAGGGAAGGAAATTAAGATGGCTCAGGAAAAAATTGTAGTGGAAGGCGCCGCCCGCTCCAAGCGCGGCAAAAACGAAAATCGCCGGCTGCGGCTCACTGGAAAAGTTCCTGCTGTGCTGTATGGCGGCAAAGGCGAATCCATCACCTTGGCTTTGAACGCCAAACAGTTGGGCGCGATTTTCCGTTCCGAAAGCGGTCATAACACTTTGTTTCAGGTGGACCTCAGCGGCAAGCACGAGCCCGCCATTCTGAAAGATTGGCTCGTGGATCCCGTCACCGGCAACCTCTTGCACGTGGATCTTCTCCGCGTCGCCATGGACGTGCGCATGCGCGTCAAAGTTCCCGTGCACACCTTCGGCGAGCCTGCCGGTGTGAAGCAGCAGGGCGGCGTGTTTGAAATGGTCACTCGCGAAGTCGAAATCGAATGTTTGCCGGCCGAAATTCCCACGGAATTTAAAGCCGATGTCAGCGGCTTGATGCTGGGGCAGCAGTTGCGCGCCAGCGACTTGGCAATTGACGGCAACATGAAGTTGCTTACCGATCCGGAGCGCGTTCTGGCCCACGTCGTGGCCCTGCGCGTGGAGGAAGAGAAGCCCGTCGACGCCGTGGCCGCCGATGCCGCAGCTCCAGCCGAGCCCGAAGTCATCAAGAAGGGCAAGAAGGAAGTCGAAGGCGAAGAAGGCGAAGAAGCCGACGCCAAGGGCAAGGCCGAGAAGAGCGACAAGGGCGGCGACAAGAAAAAGTAATGCGCGGTCGCGGTTGCTGCGGGTTGCTGTTCGAAATTGTGCGCGGGGTCTGCGAAGTGTATGCGGCTGATTGTTGGACTTGGCAATCCCGACCCGGAATACCAGTGGACGCCGCACAATCTGGGCTTCATGGCCGTGGATGAACTGGCCAATCGTGGCGGCATTCGCGTTTCGCGCCCGGAAGCCAAGGCCCTGGTCGGTCGCGGCAAGCTGGCGGGAGAAGACGTGCTGCTGGCCAAGCCGCAGACGTACATGAATCTCAGTGGAATTTCTGTTCGCGAGTTGCTGCAGAAATACGAACTCGGCCCTGCAGATTTGCTGGTGATGTGGGACGAAGCGCAGTTGCCGCTGGGCGCCATCCGCATCAGTGGCGAAGGCAGCGCCGGCAGTCACAACGGGGCGAAGTCCGTAATCGGTTCGCTCAGCACGCCGGCCTTTACAAGATTGCGGCTTGGTTGCGCGCCCGAGCATGAAGTGAGCAGCCGCAAGGAATATGTGCTGCGGCCCATGCGCAAGGCCGAGTTGGAAATCGCTTCGGAGATGATTTCCGAAACTGCCGACGCGGTGGAGATGATTCTGGCGCATGGCATTGACGCGGCCATGAATAAGTACAACCGGCGCAAGGAATTGCCGCCGGAAGAAGGCGAAGCAAAAAGTTAACAAGATTTTGCCGGGCGTTTGCTCAGCATCGACCCGGAAAGAAGAGACGAGGTCATCATGGAAGAACGGCTATACGATTTGATTTTCATCGCGCGCCCCGCCACTGCGGAAGAAGACGTCAAGAAAGTTTTGGCCGTCATCGAAACCGCCTGCCACGAAAAAGGCAGCAAGGTCGAAAAGGCCGAGCACTGGGGCACGCGCAAGCTCGCCTATCGCGTGGCCAAGCACCGCGAAGGCATGTACTACTACCAGCAGATTCGCACTTCGCATCCTGATTTGATCGCCGAACTGGAGCGCCGCCTGCGTGTGCTGGACGCCGTCATCAAGTACCAGACCGTGCGCCTCGATGAAGATTTGAAGCGCCAGAAAAAGCTGGTGGAGAAGCGCGACAAGCGCACCGCTCGCCGTCCGCGTCGCGCCACCACGCCTGCGTCGTCGTCGCCCTCTTCACCAGCGCCTCCGGCCCCGGCGGCTCCTCCGGCCCCGGCGGCCGCGCCAGAGACTGCTCCCGCGAGCTAGTTTTCTCGCTGGCAGTGTTGATGTTTGTTTGGAGATTTTTCAAGATTTTGCTTGTTGAAAAATTATTCTTGGATTTGCGTCTTTTGTTTTTCAAGTGAAAGGGTGGAAGTTATGGCAGACGAACAGAAGCAGGCTTCAGCGCCGAGTGGTGCACCTCCGCGGCGCGATGGTGGCGGCGGACACGGTGGCGGTCACAGCGGCGGTGGTCACAGCGGCGGCGGCCACAGTGGGCCGCGCCGTGAAGGCGGCCCGGGCGGCGGTGCCGGTGGTCCAGGCGGACCGCGCCGCGGCAAGCGCCAGTATTTCCGCAAAAAGAAAGTCTGCAAGTTTTGCGTCGAAAAGATGGACTTCATCGACTACAAGCGCGCCGACATCCTCTCGCAGTTCGTGCAGGAGCGCGGCAAGATTCTGCCGCGCCGCATGACCGGCGTGTGCTCGCGTCACCAGCGTTGGCTCGGCGTGGCCATCAAGCGCGCCCGCAACATCGCCTTGCTCCCCTTCGCCGGCAGCGCTGCGGGCACGCTGCAGCCTCGCCAGGCCACGCCACAGACAGCTTCGAGCGGAGCGCCCGCCGCCGCGGCAACTCCCGCGCCCGCTACTCATCCACCCGCGGCAGCGCCTGCACCAGCAACGCCTGCACCAGCAACGCCGGCAGCCGCGGCTCCCGCGTCACCGGAACCGACCAGCATTTAACGCGCGCCGTTTAACTTACGAATGGCATTGACGAAATTCAGGAGCTAGAGGAAACAGCACATGCAAATTATTCTGCAGGAAGATATCGAAAAGCTCGGCCATCGCGGCGACGTGGTCACCGTCAAGCCCGGCTACGCTCGCAATTTCTTATTGCCGCGCAAGCTGGCCGTGGAAGCCAGCGCCGGCAATCTGAAAGCCATCGAAAAGATCCGCGCTTCGCTGGCCAAGAAAACCGCCACCGAAATGGAAGCCGCGCAGAAGCACGCCGCCGCCCTGAATGGCGTGGAGCTTGCCTTCACGCGCAAAACCGGCGAAAACGATCAGGTGTTCGGGTCCGTGACCACCGGCGACATCGCCGCCGCGCTCGAAGCCAAGGGTTTCCAGGTCGACAAGCGCCAGATTCACACCGCCGAACCCATCAAGGCCCTCGGTGATTTTCGCGCCACCGTCAAAGTCTTCCGCGACATCACCGCGGAAATCAAGATTCAAGTGCGGAAGGAAGGTCAGGCCTGAGCTTATTATTTTTCGTGCCGGCGCTTCAGGAGGCGCATTTCCATGTGCCTCTTTTTTTTTGACGGCAGATGGAAATGTTTTACGCAAGGAAAATTTTCAGAACTAAAAAGAGTTTTGCAGAGATTTCCGACTCCATGCACAGGCTCCCCGATTGACTCGCTGTGCAATACAGCACACAATGCGCCTCATTGAATTACTTCGTTCGGGTGCAGTTCAGTTTTAAGTGATAAGCATCTGGAAAAAATTAGTTTCGCTTGCCTTGGGACCGGCAAAATGCTACAAATCTGCCCAGGCGAAAGTAAAGCGAATAACCGGAACTCTCTGAATAGCCATGCCTGCCGACAGCGTTCTCGAAAAGCCGCTCCCCAATAATCTCGACGCCGAGCGTTCCGTGCTTGGCGCCATCATCCTCGATAACAACGCCCTCAATCCGGCGGTTGAACATTTAAAGCCCGAAGATTTTTTCCTCGACCAACACCGCCGCGTCTTCACCCAGATGATTGCTCTGGGCGAAAGCCAGCAGGCCATTGACCTTGTCACTTTGACTGAAGAGCTGCACCGCCGCGGCGACCTCGACGCCTCTGGCGGCGCGCCCTATCTCGCCGCTCTCGCCGATGGCATGCCCCGCGTCTCCAACGTGGAGCACTACGCACGCATCGTCAAAGAAAAAGCGATGCTGCGCAATCTGATTCACGCCACTCACAACATTCAACAGCGCGCCTTTGAAGGCGAAGACGGCGCCGACACCATCCTCGACAACGCCGAGTCTTCGATTTTCGCTCTCGCAGAAGACCGCGTGCGCGCCGGCCTGATCCCCGTCAAGGACATCGTCCGCGACAATTTCGAACGCCTCGAACGCATTTTCCGCGAAGGCAAAAGCATTACTGGCGTGGCCACCGGTTATGGCGAGCTCGATAAACTCACCTCCGGCCTGCAGCCGTCCGAACTCCTGATCCTCGCCGCGCGCGCCTCGCAGGGAAAAACCGCCCTGGCGTTAAACCTCGCCGAAAATATTTCCATCCGCGGTGGCCACCCGGCCGCCATCTTCAGCCTGGAAATGTCCAAGGAGTCTTTGCTCCAGCGCCTCGTCGCCTCCGTCGCGCAAATTGACGCCCACAAATTCCGCACCGGCCACCTCAGCAAAGAAGATTGGCGCCGCATGACGGAAGCGCTCGGCGTGATCGCGGGCGCGCCCCTGTGGATTGACGACGCCGGCTCCATCAGCGTGCTCGAAATCGGAGCCAAAGCCCGCCGCCTGAAACGCGACAAAGGTTTATCGCTGCTCATCGTGGACTATCTCCAGCTCATCACCGCGCGCGGCCGCTTTGGCAATCGCAACGAAGAGGTCGCCAGCATTTCCCGCGCCCTCAAAGGCCTCGCCAAAGAACTGCAAATCCCCGTGCTGGTCTTGAGCCAGTTGACCCGCGCCCCGGAGCGCGACGACCGCGGCCCGCAACTTTCCGACTTGCGCGAATCCGGTGCCATCGAACAGGACGCCGACGTGGTCATGTTCATTTATCGCCCGCATTTTTTCAAGCAAGGCGCCACGCCCGAAGAGCGCGAAGAAACCGAACTCAAAATCGCCAAGCAGCGCAACGGTCCCACCGAAAGCGTCAAATTCGTCTTCCGCAGCCGCCTAACCCGCTTCGAAGAAGCCGCCCCGGACGCCTTCTCGCAATTCTCCGCCGACGAGATCTAGCCCCATCCACCTGTCGTCGTCATCTACCCACTAACCTATCGTTGTCGTCTAGCCCATGAACCTGTTGTTGTCCTAATCCATCCACCTGTCGTCGTCATCTAGCCCACTAACCCTTTGATGTCATTCCGAACCCGCCGTCTTCCCCAGGCGGGTGAGGAACCTGCTTCTTCATTGCGGGCGCCCCAGGCTCGCACCTTAGAACCTAAGTCTTGCCGTACACCCAAAAACGCGGCCCACGCCACACACTCGTCGCCCGAAGCCCACACCTCAATTTCTGCGTCACAAAACGCAAACGTATAACCAAGAGCGTCTTATCTCGAATCCACCAGGGTTTTTAAAATGGTCCTCAGCCTGCCTCCACATATTCAGCAGTTGCCCACTGTTGTCATTCACGCGGCAGCTTTCTGGCCCTCAGCCGATGCTGCTGCGTGAATGGCGTAAACTTATTTTCCCAGGAAACATTGGAACCACATGGCGCGAGCACCGAAAAATCCCACGACCTTGAATATGCGGCCGGTTTGGGCGGATGTTTCGCTCCCCGCGCTGGTCCACAATTTTCGGTCCATTCGCGCCTACGTGAATCCGCAAACAGAAAAGCGCTCCACGCCGAGAAAAGTTCTCTGCATTGTCAAAGGCAACGCTTACGGCCACGGTGGCCCCGAAGTCGCCAAAACCCTCGAAAAAGCTGGCTCCGACTGGTTCGGCGTCACCTGCACCGAAGAAGGCATTGGCCTGCGCAAAGCCGGCGTCCGCAAACCCATCTTGATCCTTACCAGTTTTGTGCCCGGTGAAGAAAAGCGCCTCCTGCAGCACCATCTCACCACCGTCATACATCGTTGCGAACAGCTATCTCAACTCGATCGCGCCGCGGCCCGCAGCGGCCAACGCCAAGTTTCCTTTCATCTCAAAATTGATTCCGGCATGAACCGCCTCGGCCTCGACGCCTCCAACATCGACTGCTTCGCGCGTCAGCTCGCCAAGGCGCCTCATTTGCAGCTCACCGGAGTGATGACCCACTTCGCTTCCTCGGAAAGTTTTGCCGACAACGCCGCCGGCCGGCAGACCCGCCAGCAGGAAGAAAAGTTTTTCGCCGCGCTCGATCGCCTGCGCGCCCTGAAAATCGATCCCGGCATCATCCATCTCGCCAACAGCGCCGCCATCGTCACGCGCCCGGAAACCTGGGCCGACATGGTTCGTCCCGGCGTGATTTTATACGGCTATCACCCCGGCTATGATCCAGCAGTGCAGCGCGCTGAAATCGAAAAGCGCCTGCCATTAAAGCTGTCCATGAGTTTGCGTTCGCGCATCATCAGTCTGCGCGACGTGCCTGCGGGAGCGGGCGTCGGCTACGGCTCCAGTTTTGTGCCGCAAAAGCCCTCGCGCATTGCCGTCCTCGCCGCAGGTTACGGAGACGGCATCCATCGTTCCCTCGGCAACCATGGCAGCGTACTGATTCGCGGCCTCATGGCGCCCATGGTCGGAATCGTTTCCATGGACGTCACCATGATTGATGTCACCGAAGTTCCTGGCGTGGAAATCGGCGATACCGCCACCATCTACGGCGCCGCCGGAAAATTTACCCATCCCGCGCATCTGGTGGCGCGCAGCATCGGCACCGTCACTTCAGATCTGCTCTGCGCCGTCAGCCAGCGCGTTCCCCGCATTTATCAGCGCTGATTCCCGCGCCCCCGGCCATGGAAACGTATTTCCATTCATTGATTCGTAATTCTTATCGGCCCCATTCATATTTTGTCCGCATAATTTCCGATATCACCTTGACCTCTTGGGTAACGACAGAGTATATAAACGTCTGCCGCGAATTCTGCGCACGACACCAGTAAGATAGTTCGCGGAAAGATTCCTCATCACTCTTGCATGAACGGAAAACCGCCTGACACCAAACTTCGAACGGAATCGATGCCCTCCGTGCGTGTAACGCCATCGCGCATTGCTCCGGCTCATGCCGCGCCCTCGCACCAGGCCGCCGCGCCCCCAAACTCTTTGCGGGCCCCGCAAGCCGCAACCGCTCCCAGCCCGCCGATGCCCGCCGCGTTCTGGTTCGTTCGCGCTTCGCTAACTATTGCCATCGCCGGATTGTGCTACGCGCTGGCGCCTTTTGCCCTTCACGGCGCTGCTGCCGCAGGCGCGGGCTTCCTGATTGCCCTGGTCATTCTGCTGGCGGAATTACGGCTCCGCCATGCCTCCCTCAGCGGCCTGATAGCCGGCGCGTCCGGCGCGATGGCCGGAATTTTCGCCGCGTTGCTGCTCACCTTCATCATTTCCCGCACCTCGGAACCCGCCGCCGCCAAGTCCTTCCTCGAAATTGTTAGCGTGCTCGGGTTGACGTACCTGGGCTTGGTCACCGGCATTCATTGCGGCGCACGCTGGGCCACGGAAACACGCGATGAAGACGCTGGCGACACTCGCGCCAATGAATCCATGAAACTACTGGACACCAGCGTGCTCATCGACGGACGCATCGCCGAAATTTGCGAAGCCCACTTCATGGATGGCATCCTGGCGGTGCCACAATTCGTGCTGCACGAACTCCAGATGGTAGCCGACTCCTCCGATCCCTTGAAGCGCCAGCGCGGCCGCCGCGGCCTCGAAGTTTTGCAGCGTATCCAGAAAATGCCCCAGGTCGAAGTGCGCGTATTGGATGACGATTTCCCGCACACCACCGACGTGGATCACAAGCTCATCGAACTCGCCCGCCGCACCGGTGCCAAAATCGTGACCAACGATTTCAATTTGAATAAAGTTGCCACCGTGCAGGGCTTCTGCGTCTTGAACGTCAACGAACTCGCCAACGCCCTCAAGCCCGTCGTGCTTCCGGGCGAAACCATGCACGTCCTGATCCAGCGCGAAGGCAAGGAAGCCATGCAGGGTGTCGCTTACTTAAGCGACGGCACCATGGTCGTGGTTGACGGCGCGCGCCGCATGATCAA
>JALYLI010000170.1 GCA_030774335.1 Acidobacteriota bacterium
CAGTCGCAGGAATCGCAAAGCACAACACCGCCAGCTGGTGCCTCCGTCCTCCCAGCGCTGGTCGACACCATGCGCCGCTACCAAATGCCCTCGCGCTACCTGCACGATTTAATCTCCGGCGCCGAGATGGACCTCACCGTCGATACCTATCCCACCTTCGAACGCCTGAAGGAGTATTGTTATCGCGTGGCAGGCACCGTGGGCCTCACTTGCACCCACGTCTTTGGCTTTCGCGATTCGCGCTCGCTGGATCTCGCCGAAAAACTCGGCCTGGCTTTTCAGCTCACCAATATTATTCGTGACGTCCACGAAGACCATAAATTGAGCCGCATTTATCTTCCTCAGGAAGATATGGCCCGCTACGGTGTTTCCAGCGCGGATTTCGGATTGCCGGAAACAACTCTTGGGATGCGCGAGCTATTGCGGTTCGAAGCCCAGCGCGCCTGGCAGTATTACGAGGAAGGCGCCGAGTTGCTCAGTCTCATCGAAGAGGACAGCCGCGGCACGCTCTGGCTCCTGGCACACACGTACAGCGCCCTCCTCGCGCGCATCGAGTCGCTGGATTTCGGCGTGTTCAGGGAACGCGTGCGCATCTCGCGCGCCGAAAAAATGTTGTTCATTGCCAGGGCGCGATTCGGGCGCCTGACGGAAGAGAACATTATTGAAAAGCGCGATCGTGATCGGCGGCGGGCTGGCGGGACTGGCGTGCGGCGTCGCACTGGCTGAAGCCGGCTGGCGCGTACGACTGTTCGAACAGAAACCATTTCTTGGCGGCCGCGCCACCTCCTACGTTTTACCCAACGGCGAACGCGTTGACAATTGCCAGCACGTAACGCTCGGCTGCTGTACCAACCTTGCGGACTTTTATCGTCGCGTAGGCTCCGTGCACAAAATTAAATTTTTCAACAAGTTGGTCTTTCTTGATCCGCAGGGACGCCGCGGAACAATGAAAGCCGGCCTCCTGCCGGCTCCTTTTCACATGAGCGGATCATTTCTGACCTTCGCGCCGCTGCAGCTTGGTGACAAGTTGTCCATCGCGCGCGCCATGCTCGATATTCTGGCCTCCAAAGGCAAGACCCGCGATCTCGACGAAGCCGGCGGCATCTCCATGCTTGAGTGGCTGCGCAGGCGCGGCCAAACCTCTGGAGCCATCGAGCGCTTCTGGCGGGTGGTGCTGGTGAGCGCGCTCGATGAAGAGCTCGAGCGCACGGACGCGCGCTATGGTGTGGACGTTTTCTGGAAAGCGTTTTTGATGAATAGCACCGGCTACCGCATGGGCGTCCCCATCGTACCGCTCGCCGACCTGTACCAGGGGTGCAAAGCCGCCATCGAAGAGCGCGGCGGGGAAGTGACTTTGCGCTCGCCGGTCCGCGCATTAGTCGCGGAGGGAACGAAAATCAGCGCCGTGCAATTCGACGAGGGCAGGGAAGAGTTCGCTAACGCTTACGTTTTCGCTGTACCGCACGACACGCTTTTCGAGCTAATGCCAGAAAGTATTTGCCGAGCGGAACCGTCGCTCGGAAATCTGAGCAAAATCAAAACCGCGCCCATCACCGGCGTGCATTTCTGGTTTGATCGCGTAGTGATGGATGAACCCTTCATCACGCTGCTCGAAACTCACACGCAGTGGATTTTCAATAAGTCGCAACTCTATGGGCCAGCCAGCGGGGACAGCCATCAGGAGCAGTATCTGCAAATGGTCATCAGCGCCTCCTACGACCTGATGAAAAAATCGCGGCAGGAAATTATCGATTTGTGTTTGCGCGAAGTGCGCCAGGCCCTGCCGCGTGCGCAGGAAGCGCAGTTGATGAAGGCCACGGTGATCAAGGAAGTCGCCGCGACATTCTCACCGCAGCCCGGCGTGGATCGCTGGCGGCCGAAGCAAGCTACAAAAGTTCCTGGGTTATTTTTTGCCGGTGATTGGACGGCCACCGGCTGGCCGGCCACCATGGAGGGTGCGGTTCGCAGCGGCAATCTGGCTGCGGAAGCGGTGTTGCTTGCCGCAGGAACACCACAACAGTTCTTGCAGCCGGATTTACCCGCGAGCGGTTTGGTTTCGACGTGGATCGGCAAGCAACAAAAAGAAAAGTAAATTCTTTACGCGCGTCCGCGCTTCCCGGCATCCTTAACTGTCAAGCATTCCCAGGCAGCGTTCAAAGTTAGTGAGCGTCTCGCAATTTTTGTCGATCAACGTATACGCGGTGTCATTCAGTTCCCTGAAAGACTCGTACGCGCTGCGCGATTTCCAGAAATCCAGGGTAACGTATTTGCCGGGCTGCGCTGGGTCTTGCAGCAAACGCGTCTCCAAAAAGTTTGGATCGGCGCGAAACAGCTGGGCCCACTCGCCCTGCGCCCCATAGACGGTTTGAAAGCGCCCCTCACAACCCGACTTGACTTCGAACTCCCAGAGGGCTAAAAACATATAGGTCCCATCTTCTGCTCCCCGGCCGTAAGCACTCTGCAACGAACTTCTTGGGTAACATCGCGCAGGCCGGCCGAGTGTAGCAATCCGAGTGGATTCTAGCCAAGTTGTTGTGCGCCAGAAAGCGCCCAGCGGCAGGTTTACGTTAGCAGTAGTCCGTGCAGATTGGCGGACGGAGGCGTTTGTGGATCGCAAGTACAGCCACCGCGGTTATCGCGACGCGGAAAAGAACGACAAAAAAGAAAAAGTTCACCACGATCGTAAACCGCCGTCCGGAGGTCCGCGCGGCGCCGATCAGTTCGGCCCGCGAACGCCCCGCATGGTGGGCACGGTGACGCGTGGCCGCTGCGCCAATTGCGGCGCCGTTCTCACTCCTGGATTTGATCCCAACGGAACCTGCCCAAAGTGCCAATTCGAATTGCATTCCTGCAAGCAGTGCCGCTTTTTCGATTCCGGGGTGCAGTTTGAATGCACGCAGCCCATTCCGGAACGCATCACGCCCAAGGACGCCAAAAATAATTGTACGTTTTATGAATTTAGAATGACGATTGAGAAAGATACCGCGCCGACTTCTTATTCGCAGCCGTCCACTGCGACGTCGCCGCCGCCGTCATCATCGCGCCCCACGGATGCGCGGCAGGCTTTCGAAAATCTCTTTAAAAAGATGTGACGCCACGGCGCCTTGCTTCAGCCCCAAACCACAAGTTTCAACTTTGTTTCAGCAACGCCGCTTTAGGCGCGCTCTGCCCGTCGTTGGCTCGCAGGCGGTCGCGCTCTTTCTGATAACGCGCCAGGGATTTTTCAATCACCGCGATCGCAGCATACGCGGGACGAATATCCTCCACCTGCACCTGCTTGCCCTCCAGCTGCTTGTAATCGGAAAAAAATCTCTTCAACACCAGTAAGCGATGCGGCGGCAAGTCCCGCGCTTCCACATAACTATTAAACTCCGGGTCGCCGGTGGCCACCGCGATCACTTTGTCGTCACTGGCTCCCGAATCCACCATGGTCATCAAACCGATGGCGCGGGCCTGAATCAACGCCAGTGGCTGTACCGCTTCCTGGCAAAGCACCAGAACGTCGAGTGGATCGTTATCTTCCGCATAGGTCTGCGGAATAAATCCATAATTCGCCGGATAATAAACGGCCGAGTGTATAATTCGGTCAACTTTCAGCAGGCCGCTGGTCTTGTCCAACTCATACTTCACATTGGAGCCCAGCGGTATCTCAATCACTGCCTGAAAATCGCGCGGAAGCTCCTTGCCGGGTGAAACGTCATGCCATGCATGCAACATCGAAAGCCTCTCTTATCAGTATCGCTTTAATCGGAAATTTTTAGGCCGCAGAAGTTAGGCCCGCGCCTTGTCAATCATCGCTTCCCAGATGCCTTTGCTTTTCAAAATCAGCTCCACCACTTCGCGCGCCGCACCTTTTCCACCGATCGCGCGCGTCACGTGATGCGCTATGCGTTTTACCTCAGGAGCTGCGTCGCCCACCGCGACGGCTAAGCCCACGCGCTTCATAATGGTGATGTCCGGTAAATCGTCGCCCAGATAAGCGACCATTGCTTCCGTTGCACCGGTTTTCTTCAATATTTCTTCAAAGGCTGCGATTTTCTGCGCCTGGTGTTCATACACGAATTCGATCTTCAGTTCTTTGGCGCGGCGTTGCAGCGCCGCACTTCCGCGCCCGGTAATCACGCCCGTTCGAATCCCGGCCGTGTGCGCCAGGCTCAACCCCTGCCCGTCGTGGGCGTCAAAAGTCTTAATTTCCCGTGCCGAACCGTCCGCCATGGAAAGCAAAGTTACGCCGCCGTCGGTGATCGTGCCGTCTACATCCATCAGAAAAACCGTAATCGCTTTCGCGCGTTTCGCCACCTGGGATGGCACCCGCACCGCGGTGTTCTTATCCGCCTTAGCCAATTAAAATCCTCCACGGATCCGCATCCGAATCGCTACATCAGTTCCAGTGTCCACAAATCGTGCAGGTGCACGACGCCCAGCACGGCTTTGGTTTCATCCACGACTACGATCGAAGTAATCTTGCGCTTCTCCATCAAGTTGAGCGCTTCACTGGCCAACACATGCGCGCCAATCGTCTGCGCCCCGCGCGTCATGCAGTCGCCCGCGGACATTTCCAGAGTGGCCCCGCGATGTTTTTCCATCAGGCGCCGCAAATCTCCGTCGGTCAAAATTCCCGCCAGCCTGCCGTCCGGCTCCGTCACGGTGGTCATGCCCAACCCTTTTTTGCTCATCTCATGAAACACATCCGGCATGGGGGTATCGAGCGCCACGCGGGGCAGCGCATCGCCAGCGTGCATCAAATGTTCGACGCGCAATAATTTATTCCCTAAGCGACCGGCGGGATGCAGCGCCGCAAAATCATCGTGACGAAATCCGCGCCGTTCCAGTAGCGCCACGGCCAGCGCGTCACCCACGGCCATCGCCACGGTAGTGCTTGCCGTCGGCGCCAGATTCAGGGAACACGCCTCTTCCTTCACGCTCACGTCCAGGACCACGTCGCTGGCTTCCGCCAGCGTCGAATCCGTTTTTCCCGTTAACGTGACCAGTGACATTTCCAGCCGCTTCAGCGCTTCCAGCAGCCGCACAATTTCTTCCGTCTCCCCGCCATAAGAAACGGCCAACATCGCGTCGCCGCGAGCCAGCATTCCCAGATCACCGTGCAGCGCCTCGGCGGGATGTAAAAAGAATGATGGCGTTCCGGTACTCGAAAAAGTCGCCGAAATTTTTCGTCCGATCAGGCCGGACTTGCCCATCCCACTGACCACCACGCGGCCCTTGCACGCGAAAAGCGCTTCCACGGCACGCTCAAAGCTCCCATCCAGCCGCGCCAGCACATCCTGGATCGCTTGCGCTTCGATCTTCAGCACGCGGCGTGCGCAATCCAGGCTCATCGCGTTCCCCAACTTCGCACCAGTTCCGCTACCTGCTTCAGTCGCCCCAGCAGGGAAGCCAATTGCGACAATGGCAGGGCATTCGCGCCGTCCGAGAGCGCCGTGGCCGGATTGTCATGCGTCTCCAGAAAAAGTCCATCCACGCCCGCCGCCACTCCCGCGCGCGCCAAAGTTTCGATAAATTCCGGCTGCCCGCCGCTGGCGTGCCCCTGCCCGCCCGGCAATTGCACCGAATGCGTGACGTCATACACTACCGGATAGCCAAATTTCCGCAGCACCGGGAACGCGCGCATATCCACCACCAGGTTGTTATAGCCAAACGACGCGCCGCGCTCCGTCAAAATAATCTTATCGTTTCCCGCGATGGAAATTTTTTCTACCACGTTTCTCATGTCCCAGGGAGAAAGAAACTGCGCCTTTTTGACGTTAATGACCCGTCCGGTTTTCGCCGCGGCCACCAGGAGGTCGGTCTGTCGCGACAGAAAAGCCGGAATCTGCAGCACGTCACAAACTTCGGCGGCTGGCGCGGCCTGCGCGGCTTCGTGAATATCCGTAAGCACAGGTAGCTTGAAATCTTTCTTAATCTTGCCCAGTATCCGTAGACCCTCGACCAGCCCCGGCCCACGAAACGATTTCACCGACGATCGATTGGCCTTGTCATAGGAAGCCTTGAAAATATAAGGCACGCCGCAGTCACCGCTGATGCGCGCAATCTTCTCCGCCATCGAACAGGCGTGCGCCTCGCTTTCAATCACGCAGGGCCCGGCGATTAGAAACAGCGGATTCCCGCCGCCCAGGCGCAGCGGTCCCAACTCAACTTCCCGTCCCACATGCATTTCAGAAGTGTGTACCATGCGGAACATTGAAGATAACACGAAGCTCAACGCAGCGAGGCGCCTGGCTTGTACGACTTTTCGCTCGTGGCAGCATGCGACTAGACAAAACCAGTCGCTTGACGCGCACGTCCGCGGCCGTCTGCCCAATCCGCCAGAAAATACCGCTTGACCCCGGACTATGGTACGGGGTTTAGACTTGCATCGGAAAGCGAGAGGAAGAATGAAGTCACTGACCATTGGCAGGCTCGCAAAGGAAGCTGGCGTAAATTTGGAAACCGTTCGTTACTACGAACGGCGCGGCCTTCTTCCCAAGCCACCAAGAAGCGGCTCATCCGGCTACCGCCAATTCCCGGAAGATGCGGCGCGGCGGCTCAGGTTCATTCGGCGTGTTTAGGAGCTGGGATTCTCTCTCGCTGAAATCAGAGAACTGTTGTCCCTGCCGGTTTCGCGCAACTCCGGCAGCGCGGCGATCCGCAATCGAGCGGAAGCCAAGATCACGGATATAAATTCCAAAATTCGCAGCCTGGAGTCCATGAAGAAAACGTTGCAGAAGTTGACCAGAGCCTGCGATGGCTGCGCGCCCATGGCGGAATGCCCAATTCTCGACAGTCTTGATAAAGAGGAAGCATGAATCGCGCGTGGAAGCAGCATTTAATGACGTTGCCGGGTGTGGGCGTCTCATTTCTTCCCAAGCTCGCGTGCCCCGCGTGCTGGCCGGCGTATGCCGCTTTGTTGTCTTCCGTCGGTCTCGGTTTTCTGATTTCGACAGTGTATCTGCTTCCCATGACCGTGGCGTTGCTTGGGCTTTCTTTGGGTGCGCTTGCATTCCGAGCAAAACAGCGTCATGGATACGGACCTTTTCTGCTGGGCTTGAGTGCTGCTGCCGCGGTGCTGCCCGGCAAGTTTGTATGGGAATCAAAACCCCTCATGTACATCGCATTCGGGTCGCTTGTTGCCGCTTCGCTGTGGAATGCCTGGCCGCGCCGCGCATCAACTTCGGAACAAACAATGTGCCGCGGCTGCGAAGCAAGAGTTGAGGAATAAATTTAATTCACAAAACACCGGGAGAAGAATATGAACACCAGAAAGAAAATGGAAGTCTTCAGTGCGGGTTGCTCAACATGCAAGGAAGCCATTGAACTTGTGAAGAAGATCGCAGGATCTTCCCACGAAGTAGTCATTCATGACATGCAAAAGGTCGAGGTGGCTTCCAAAGCGAAAGAACATGGTGTCAAGAGCGTGCCGGCGGTAGTCATCGACGGCCGGCTGGCCGGATGCTGTGCTGGCCGGGGCCCGGACGAACAGGTTCTCCGCTCTGCTCTGGCCTAGATTTTGTTTATAGAATCCTAAACAAAAGTAGCCGATGAGGCCCCGCCCCATCCTTCACCGGGCGTTGCTATCGCGCACATTTTTGGACTATGCTGCGACCGCGGCGTGATCGCCGGTGCGGTTTTGGCCGCCTGTCGCGTTTGGCTGAAACACAAAGGTCCGGAGAAAATGTTCCATCCGAATTCTGACTGCCCCATCGGCTTGGCTTCATCTCGTAAATATGACCATCCGTCGAGCCGATACTCCACCATCGAAGCGGATCAAACAGCAAATGACTAAGGCACCCGGAGGATTTGAAGTGCGAGCCGGCTTTCTTGGCGTTGCATTTCGCCACTCTCATTGGTGTGCGTGCACTGAAAATGTCTAGTGGCGCGCCGAAGTGGACCTTTGACCATTTTCGCCACGAGCACAAACACAACTCTGCCAGAACATGTGTGGCACTGTGGGGCCTGCTGTTCGCCGCGGGCGCTCCCACAGGAATCTGCCGCGCTCTTGCCCGCGCGCAGCAGGGTGGTACTGCGACGCCTGTTGTGGTGCAGCCGGGTGCGCCGGGTAAGCCGAGCAGGACGCTGCCGCCATCGACGAAGGCCACGCTGCCGCCTCGATCGCCAGCCGATGTGCAGTTCATGCAGGGCATGATCACGCATCATTCCCAAGCGGTGCAGATGACCGCGCTGATTAAGTCGCACACGGAGAACCAGGAGCTGAGGTCGCTGGGGGCGCGAATCAACAGCTCGCAGGCGGACGAAATAAAGTTTATGCGGCGGTGGCTGGCGGTTCGGGGAGAGCCAGTTTCCATGCCGGCGTCGGGAATGCCCGACATGGATATGTCAGGCGAACCGATGGCTCTGATGCCCGGCATGCTGACGCCAAAGCAGATGGAGGCACTGCGGAAGGCCAAGGATGCCGAGTTCGACCGCTTATTTTTGACGGGGATGATTCAGCATCATAATGGCGCGTTAACAATGGTGAAGGATTTGTTCGACACCGCGGGGGCCGGGCAGGACGCCGATGTGTTCAACTTCGCGACGGATGCGGACAATACGCAAACCGGTGAGATCAGGATTATGCAGGGCATGCTGAAAAAAAAACCGTCAGAGGAGAATCGATGAGCAGAATGTCCAGTCTTGGTTTTCATGTTTTGGGGGCCGCGATTATTTTATTTTTCGGTGTGAATCTGCATGCGCAGGCGCCCGCGCCTTCAACCCCGCCGCCCGAGCAGAAGCAGGCGGATGCAGATGACGATGAGGACGAGAATCCGTTTGCTCCGCAGCCGGCGCCGGTGCTGCCGCCGGGAATGTCGGGGTCGGATGCGAACGATCCGCGCGCGAGGCTGACTCCGGGGCTGTACGACGCGGGCGAAACGTTCCTGGGCATCAAGCGCCTCATGCTGCTCAAGAAGCCTGACGCGTTTCAACTCGGGGCCATTGATCCCGATGATCCCAAGGTGCGCAAAACCATTGGCCAACTGGGAATGAGCAACATTTCGAAGATGCCCAAGCCGCTGCAGCTGGTAATCGCGCAGCTTGCTTTCGCGAATTCGGACGTTGCCTTCCAGGGCAACCACCTGTTCCAGGGGAATTTTTATGGCTTCAATATCTATGACATCTCCAAGCCGGCCAATACCGCGTTGCTGACTTCGGTGGTGTGCCCGGGCGGGCAGGGCGATTTATCGGTGTATAAAAACCTGCTGTTCATGTCGGTGGAGATGCCCAATGGACGCCTCGATTGCGGCGCCCAGGGTTTTCCGCCAGAGCCTCCGCCGCCCGCAGGGGCTGAAAAAGAAAAAGAGAAGAACAAAGAAAAAAAACGCCGCCTGCCGGCAGCGCAGAAGGATCGTTTCCGCGGCGTGCGGATCTTCGACATCTCAGACATCAAGAACCCCAGGCAAGTGGCCGCGGTGCAGACGTGCCGCGGATCGCATACGCATACTCTGGTGATGGATCCGAACGACCAAGACGATGTTTACGTCTATGTCTCCGGCACATCATTTGTGCGTCAAGCCGAAGAACTGGCCGGTTGCTCGGGGGAAGCCCCGGACAAGGACCCGAACACGGCGCTGTTTCGTATTGACGTAATCAAGGTTCCGGCGGCTGCGCCGCAGGACGCGAAGGTAATCTCCAGCCCTCGGGTATTTATCGATGCGCGGACCGGCGCAATGAACGGCCTGAACAACGGCGGCACTCATGACAAGGGCAAGGACAAGCCGGCGGACACAAATCAGTGCCATGACATTACGGTGTACTCGGCGATCGGGTTGGCGGCGGGCGCGTGCTCCGGGAACGGAATTTTGCTCGACATCAAGGACCCGGTACATCCGAAGCGTGTGGATGCCGTCAACGATAAGAACTACTCCTACTGGCACTCCGCGTCGTTCTCGAACGACGGCACCAAAGTCATTTTTACCGACGAGTGGGGTGGTGGTCTGGGGGCGCGGTGCCGTCCGAAGGACCCGAACAAATGGGGTGCGGATGCCATCTTCCGTCTGAAGGATGACAAACTGAGTTTCGCGAATTACTACAAACTGCCCGCTGCGCAGGGCGACACAGAGAATTGTGTCGCGCACAACGGCTCGCTGATCCCCGTCCCCGGCCGCGATATTGAAGTGCAGGCCTGGTATCAGGGTGGCATTTCTGTTATGGACTTCACCGACCCGGCGCAGCCTTTCGAAATTGCGTACTTCGACCGTGGGCCGATTGATCCGAAGATGCTCGTGATGGGCGGCGAGTGGTCGGCATATTGGTATAACGGCTCGATCTACGGTTCGGAGATCGCGCGCGGCCTGGACGTCTTTGAACTGACGCCCACCAAATTTCTGACACAGAACGAAATTGATGCGGCGAAGTCAGTTCGGGTAAGCGAACTGAACGTGCAGAACCAGCAAAAGATGGAGTGGCCCGCAAAGTTGGTCGTGGCCAAGGCCTACGTGGACCAGTTGTCCCGGTCGCAGGCCCTGCCGGCAGACCAACTCACAGTGCTGCAGAAGGCCATCCGCAGTGCAGAGACTTCGCACATGAGCCCGCGCAAGGTGGCGAAGTTGAAGGCTATGGCGCCGTCGTTCGAAAAAAGTGCCGCCACCGCGAAAACTCCCGCCGACGCGACGCGCTTGCACGCTTTGGCAGATGTCCTGATGCACCTGTCCGCATGACGACAGCGCGAACCAGGTGAATTGCGAGCGGGCCGGGAGTGTGGTCATGACTAAATTTCCGAACTTTGAGCTGAGCGGCCGCGTGGCCCTGGTGACAGGCGCGGCCCGCGGATTGGGCCGGGCCATTTCCCTCTCTCTCGCTCACGCTGGAGCTGATGTGGCGCTGGGGTTGCGCGAGAAAGATACAGGGAAAGAGCTGGTGCGGGAGATAGAGGCCATGGGCCGCCGCGCGCTGCCACTACAGATGGACGTCACCCGGCTGAACGAAATCGCGCGGGCTCACGAAGAAGTGGAAGCGCAGTTCGGAAAGCTGGACATCCTGGTGAACAATGCCGGCGGCGGATTCACGAATCTGGCGATCGATGTGCCCGAGGCGGAATTTGATACCACCTTGGCCGTGAATTTGAAGGCTACCTTTTTTGCCAGCCAGGCAGCGGCGCGAATCATGATGCGGCACAGCGGCGGGTGCATCATCAACATGAGTTCGCAGGCGGGTTTTGCCGCGCTGCCTACCGAGTCGGTGTATTGCGCGAGCAAAGCGGCCATCTCGCATCTGACGAAGTGCCTGGCCGTGGAATGGGGCGTACATCACATCACGGTGAACGCAGTTGCCCCCACATTTATCAGCACGCCGGGAACGGCAGATGCTCTGGCTGACCCATCGTTTCGCGCCGACGTGGTGGAGCGCATCGCGGCGTTGCATCGCATCGGAGAACCCGTGGAGGTTGCAGGTGCGGTGGTATTTCTGGCGTCACCGGCGGCCTCGCTGATCACCGGGCACACCTTGCTGATTGATGGCGGCTGGACCGCGCGGTAACTGGGCGCGGCGAAGCGCTCTGGGTTCACGCGCTCACGGGAAGGAACGATTAGTTGGCGGTGACGCCCGGGGACGCGCGCAACGCCGGGGCGTGGGTTTGTTCCGGCTGCGCGATCATCGCGGCGGGGCGGGATTTATTGCGTTTGTGTTGGAGCGCGGCGCCAATGAACGCGGCGAAGAGCGGATGGGGCTCAAGCGGCTTGGATTTAAATTCCGGGTGGAACTGGCAGCCCAGGAACCAGGGATGCTCGGGCGCTTCGATAATTTCCACGTAATTTTCGTCGGGAGTGCGGCCGGTGATGCGCAAGCCGGCGCCGAGCAAAGTTTTTTCGTAGTCGCGGTTGAATTCGTAGCGGTGGCGGTGGCGCTCGCTGATTTCCGTTTTGCCGTAAGCCTGCTGCGCGAGCGAACCGGGCTCCAGCTTGCAGGGCCACGCTCCCAGGCGCATAGTGCCGCCCATTTCGTCGACGCCCAGCAGTTCGCGCAATTTATATATGACGCGATGCGGCGTTTGCGGCTCAAACTCGGTGCTGTCCGCTTGCTTCAATCCGGCCATGTCGCGCGCGTACTCGATGGTGGCGCACTGCATGCCCAGACATATTCCGAAGAAGGGAACTTTGTTTTCGCGCGCGTACTGAATGGTGTGCACCATTCCCTGAATGCCGCGTTTTCCGAATCCGCCGGGCACCAGAATTCCGTCGTAGCCGCGTAAGCGCGCCGCGGCAGTCTCCGGGGAATCAATTTCCTCCGCCTCGATCCATTCCAGAACGGTTTTGTGCTGGTGCGCCAGGCCACCGTGCAGCAAGGCTTCGCGCAAACTTTTGTACGCGTCTTCTAGCTGCACGTATTTTCCGACCACGGCGATGCGCACTTCCCCCGCGGGATGGTGCATGCGCTGGACCAGATCGAGCCACGGCTGCAGGTTGGAGGGTTTCTCAGTGAGCTTCAGGTGGCGAAGAATTTGCGTGTCGAGTCCCTCGCGTTCCAGCTCTCCGGGAACGGCATAGATGGTGTCCACATCCTGCATGGAGATGACGCACGCTTCCGCCACGTTACAGAACAAAGCGATTTTCTTTTTGAGGTCTTCGGGGATGTGGCGGTCGCTGCGGCAAAGCAAAACGTCCGGCTGAATTCCGATGCCCAGCATTTCTTTCACGCTGTGCTGCGTGGGCTTGGTTTTCAGTTCACCGGCGGCGGCGATGAAGGGCACCAACGTGACGTGCACGAACAGGGTATTTTCGGCGCCCAGTTCCAGGCGCATCTGGCGAATGGCTTCTAGAAAAGGGAGCGATTCGATGTCGCCGACAGTGCCGCCGATCTCGACGATGACGATGTCGACGCCTTCAGAAACTTTTTTGATGGTGGCCTTGATTTCGTCGGTGACGTGCGGGATGACCTGCACGGTCTTTCCCAGGTAATCGCCGCGGCGCTCCTTGGTGAGAATGGTTTCGTAGATGCGGCCGGTGGTCCAGTTATTGTCGCGCGAAAGCTTGGCGTGGGTGAACCGCTCGTAATGGCCAAGATCGAGATCGGTTTCGGCGCCGTCTTCGGTTACGAAGACTTCCCCGTGTTGAAAGGGACTCATGGTGCCGGGATCCACGTTCAGATAGGGATCGCATTTTTGCAGGGTGACTTTAAATCCGCGACTTTCGAGGAGACATCCGATGGAGGAGGCAGCTACCCCTTTTCCTAGTGAGGAAACAACGCCGCCGGTAACAAAAATATATTTTGGCGCCATCCTTGCAGTCCGCGAGTTCAAGCGCGGACTTATCGGCCCTCCGCAGGGGACGTACAAGGAATTATGGATGCAACGGGAAAAACTGTCAATTGCGAACGGCGAATGAAAAATTGAAACGCGCGAGATTGGTTTTGTAGATCTTGAAAATTGGCCGGAACGCGGAAGCGCAAACCATGCTTAAGACCGGTGGTAGGCCTTCCAGCGTTCGGCTCTGGCGACAAGCATTGCAAAATCTCCACACGCAGAGTCAACGTGTGGGACATGCCAATCGAAAACCTGTGATGGTCCGGAACTTTTTCGATGGCGGCAGGGAATTAATGAATAGATATGAAAATCTACAAGAAAGTAACAACAATCGATCGATTTGTGTCATGCCTGCGACATCCCCCTCAGCTAATGGGCCTTTCGGGCCGTCTATATAGGTGGCTGGCGGGGATGCGTCATTTCGAATCCGGGTGCAACTTTGTTTCAGCGGCGGTGTTTTTATCCCTGGGGAATGTTGTCTATCAGGCGTGGGCTTTTTACCTCGCAAGACTGCGAAACTCAGGTGGCTGTTCCTGAACCCGCAGAGATTTCCGCACAGCCGCTTCCCTCTAAGGCCCATCTAAGCAATGGGGCGTTTGTGTCAGCAGACATTCGTCAAGGGTCTCGATTCAAGTTGAGCGCGCTCATAATTCAAAAGGTGTGAAATGAAAATAAATAAGTGCAAGGCAAGCTGCACCGCGCTTTCTGCGCTGGCGTTGATATTGTGTGCCGGAGCGTACGGGCAACAAATCCCACACGCGGTGGTGCACAGCAGCTCCAACAGCGCGTATGACATGGCGCGTGAAACCGTGATCAGCGGCAAAATTGTGGAATACAGCGCGGTGTCAAATGCGCCGATGGGCGCGCACATTTTGATGCAGACTTCTTCAGGAACGATTGACGTGCACGCTGGAAGCGCCAAATTAATCGCCGCCAGCAAACTTTCCTTGCAGGCGGGCGATTCCGTGAGCATCACCGGAGAAAATGTGCCCTTCGGCAACGGCAAAGTTTTTGTGGCGCGCACCATTCAAAAAGGAATGCAGTCGGTGGCGGTGCGTTCGAAGAATGGGACGCTCTTGCGGCCGGTATCTCGATCCGCGGACGGACGAATCGTTTCGCCGGGAGGTGTACGATGAAAACCTCGGCGAAAATTACGCAAGCAACGAAACGCTTTTTAGTTGGCAGCGCGCTCGTGTTGGGTTCGTTTGCGGCGGCTTGCGGTGGCGGCGGCAGCACCCGCACGCCCACACCACCTCCGGGGCCCGGGCCGCAAGGCAATTTTTCGGTCGCCAGCCTGAACGGGACTTACGCTTTTTCGATGAGCGGAACGGAAAATTCGGTGTTTGGTTTGTCCATCGCGCGCATAGGAAGTTTTCACGCCGACGGGCAGGGTAACATCACCATGGCCATCGAAGACGTGAATGACGGCGGATCGTTCAGCACATTTAATTTCACGGCGGCGCCGGCTTCCACCTATACCATGGCTGCGGACGGTAAAGGAACACTGACGCTTAGCCACCCTGATTCAGCGAATCCCGATGTGGCCGATGATTTCACCTTCAGCATCGCGCTGACGTCCACGTCCGGCGGATTCATGGTGGAGACGGACGGCTTCTCAACCATGGCCGGTAATTTCCGGCTGCAGAACATAACCAACACGTTTGCGACGGCCTACGC
>JALYLI010000171.1 GCA_030774335.1 Acidobacteriota bacterium
ACCGCGGCGAAAATTGCATACAGCGCGCCGATCCCGAATAGCACACCGACCACCTGCACCAGATGCATCCAGAAATCGGCATGCGGGCCGAGGCCGCCGGGCTTTTCGAACGCGGAAAGCGCAATACCATATCCGGCGACAAAGAGCACAGCAAGGAAGCACACGATGCGGAGAATGAGTCTCATGCGCCGGGCGCGAGGATCAAGGGTAAGCGGCTTGCCATAGTGATTCCTTATCATTGCAGAAATAGGCCACAACAGCAGCGTCAGCGCGATTACGCCAAGACCGAACCCGAGAATCGTGTAGTTGACAATTTTCTTGTCGAAGGTGTTTTCCACACGCTGAAACACCATAAACGGAAAATCGATATAGCCGGTGAGACGGCCGTTGGCGTCCTTAACAAACGCGAGTTTGGCATGGCCGTCGACATCGCGGAAGAGCATCGGGCCCACTTCACGAAAATGTTTGGGGACGCCGTTGGCATTCTTGAAGGCGTCATCAATAAAGATGGTGTTGTCCTTGGGGTCAACAGCTATTTTGGCTTCGCCAAGAACGTTGAGCATGGCCAAAATATTGTGTTCGAATCGCCGGCTGAATATGTACGGACCGGCGACCTGCCTGGCGTCTTCGGCGGCGGTGGGCAGCGTATTCTCATTCAATGCGGGCGCGGGAAAGTAGCGCTCCAGAAATTTCTCAAACACTATTTCGCGAGGGCTGGCGTCAGCGCGGCCGGCGCTGTTGTAGGAAACGAAGAATCCTGCGTTGTCGTCCAGCAGCAGGTGTAGATCGCTGTGAAACAGTTCGGTGTCGCCACCGTGCCCGATAATGCGATGGCCGTTGCGCGTCTCTTCGTAAAAGCCCAGAGCTTGGGCATTCATGGCCGTAGGCCAGCCCTCCTGCCGTGCGTGCATCTGTATGGCGGTCTCTGGCTTTAGAATCTGCGTGTCGCCGTAACGGCCGTTCTGCAAATGCGCGATCATGAAGTGCGACATGGCCTCCGCTGATGCGGACAGTGATCCTGCCGGCGCCACTTCGACATATTCGAAAGGTTTTGCGCCTTGAGAGGCGCGGTTGTACCCATTGGACATCAGTGGCTTCAGATTGTCGGGCAGCGGTTGTCGAAAAGTCGCGTGCGCCATATTGAGAGGTTGCAGAACGTGCCGGTCCACATAGTCGTCAAACTGCTCGCCGGAGACGCGTTGCACAATGTAAGCCGCCACCGTGGTGGCGTAGTTCGAATATGCCGGGACGGTGCCCGGCGCAAAAATTTGCCGCGGCAAATGCGTCGGCAAGTATTGCGACAAGGGGCGCAACTCGTCCTGGGAGCCGACGAATAAATCCTTCGCGGTTTCCGCCAGGCCGGAGCGATGCGTCATGATATCGCGCAGGGTGGTGGGTTTGCCGAACGTCGCGGGAATTTTGAAATCGAGATACTCGTTCACGTCGCGGTCCAGTTGCAGTTTGCCTTGCTCCACCTGCTGCATAACCGAGGTCCAGGTAAACAATTTGGAAATTGACCCTGGCCGGAAAAGAGTATTCTCGGCCGACACAGGAATTTTCTTTTCATAATCCGAATATCCATAACCCTTGGCGAAGAGCAGTTGGCCGTCCTTTACCACCGCGATGGTGGCGCCCGCGATGTCCGCCTGCTCGATCTGTTGCGGCATGAAGCCATCGAGGAACGCAGCGAGGTCCTGCGCGGTTAGCTCCGCGTGAGTTTGAGGCTGCTCGGTGCTCGGAGTAGCAGCAGGAGCCGTTTTTTTCGACGTTGGCGGTTTTACCACCGGGCCCTGTGCCCAGACCGCGGGGCAAAGCAGCCAGAAACTGGTGAGCAGGGCGGATACCTTGCGGGAAACGCGCGATGTTGCTTGAAGCATGATTTTGGTTCTCCTGGCGCGCGCATGTAGCGCGCGCGATGCGATGGCACGAATGTAGATAGCCGACCTTACACCACAGAAACCTGGGCGCTACTCACTCGAAATATTTCCTTGCGAAGGGTCAGTTGCTCGACACGCCGGGTGCGCACAGAGTAACCGAGTCCAGGAGCGGACGGAATGGCGATGGTCCCGGTTTTGGAAACCTCCACCTCCGGGTCGATGATGTCCTCGTCCCAATATCTCTGGCTGGCGGAGACGTCGCCCGGCAGCACAAATCCAGCCAGCGAAGACATGGCAATGTTATGGGCGCGGCCCACTCCGGTTTCCAGCATTCCGCCGCACCACACCGCAATATTTCGCGTGCGGCAGATTTCTTCCACACGCTTGGCCTCGCTGTGCCCGCCCACGCGCCCAAGTTTCACGTTGATGATGCGGCAAGCCCCCATGTCAATCGCGGCCTGCGCGTGCCAAGAATTGTGAATGGACTCATCCAGGCAGATGGCGGTTTTGATCTGCGGTTGCAAAAGCGAGTGATCGTAAATATCGTCCCAGGAAAGCGGCTGCTCCATCATCAGCAGCGAGTAGTCGTCAAATTTCTTCAGGTGCTGTACTTCCTCGAGACGATACGCGGAATTGGCGTCCACGCTGAGCAGCACGTCGGGAAACCGCTGGCGCACCGCCGCAATGTAGTCCAGATCTTTTTGCGGCTTGATTTTAATCTTGATGCGCTGGTATCCCGCGGCAACTTCGCGCTCCACCGCGGC
>JALYLI010000172.1 GCA_030774335.1 Acidobacteriota bacterium
GTACCGATCTCTTTTCGGTTGGCGTAGTGCTCTACGAAATGGCTACCGGCGCACTGCCCTTCGATGGCGCAACTTCTGGGGTGGTATTCGAGGCCATCTTGAACCGTAATCCCGTCCCACCTGCGCACCTTAATCCTGGTATAACGCCAAAGCTTGGAGAGATAATCTGCAGGGCACTGGAGAAGGATCGCGAGGTCAGGTATCAGCACGCTTCGGACCTGCGCGCCGAATTGCAGAGATTGAAGCGCGACACGGATTCGGGACGTTCCCTGCCACTCCGGACGACGTCACCAATCGCACCGGAAAGTTTCTTTCCGACTGCGACTTACGATGGCCGCGTCTCTTTCTTGCAATCAATGAGAAAGCCTAGGGTCATCATCCCTGCACTCCTCGTGCTTCTCGGCTTGGTTCTCCTCTTAAACTGGAGTGTTCGGCGCAGCACGCGTATCCGCTGGGCTCGCGAAACTGCCATTCCCGAAATTATCCGGCTGGCCGGGAAAGGAGAAGATCTGGCTGCCTTCGAACTCGCTCGCCAAGTAGAAAAGATTATTCCGAACGATCCTGCGCTCGCGAAATCGTGGCCGGACATCTCTCTCGAGGTTGGTATACACACGGATCCCCCGGGCGCTGAACTTTACATGAAGCTCTACCGGGCCGATGAAAAAGCTTGGGAACATATCGGCCGGTCCCCAATTGATCACTTGAAAATCCCTTTTGGATTAATGCGCTGGAAAGCTTCGAAGGCTGGCTTCGAAACGGTAGAAGCGCTGACTGTCGCCAGAGAAAGATGGAAAACGTTCTTTTATACGGGAGAAGGCACTACCCTCAAACTATCCCTACAACTAAGTGGGAGCATTCCCGAAGGAATGGTCGAAATTCCTGGCGGCGGTGCCGAACTGGATGTTCCAGGATTTGAGCGCCCTGTTTCGGAACTTCAAATTCCTGACTTCTGGATGGATCGATATGAAGTGACGAATAGACAGTTTAAACAGTTCGTTGACGCTGGTGGATATAGGAAGCGCGAATACTGGAAAGAATCCTTCGTAGATGGCGACCATTCCCTAACCTGGGAGCAGGCCCTATTGAAGTTTCAAGACAAAACAGGAAGACAGGCGCCTTCAACCTGGGAGCTGAGCACTTATCCCGAAGGGCAGGCAGATTATCCGGTGACGGGCGTCAGTTGGTATGAAGCTGCAGCTTATGCAGATTTTGCAGGCAAGAATCTCCCCACCGTTTATGAATGGCAACAAGCTGCACAGACATCTTTCACGTCCGACGTTGCCCCTCTCAGCAATTTTGGAGGCCACGGTCTTTCACCTGCCGGAAGCCACCAAGGTATGAGTTCGTTCGGGACCTACGACATGGCGGGTAACGCCAAGGAATGGTGCTGGAACGCTACGGGCATGAAGCGGTTTATTCTCGGGGGCGGTTGGAGTGAGCCACCTTACATGTTTGCGGACATAGACGCGATGAGACCGTTTGGTCGCTCGCCTTTGTATGGATTTCGGTGTGTCAAGCACATGCCCGGAAAGGCTTTTCCTCAAGCGGCGCTTAGTTCAATTTCGTTCACGATGCGTGACTTTACAAAAGATAAGCCGGTTTCCGATAAAGTATTTGCCATCTTTCAGAATATGTACCGTTACGATCCGGCTCCTCTCGACGTTGTGCTCGAACCTGTTGAAGAGAGCAATGAATTCTGGACAAAGCAGAAGGTTACGTTTAACGCTGCTTACGGCAATGAGCGGATGAGCGCATATATATATCTGCCCAAAAATACCAAGCCGGCCTATAAAACCATCGTTTTCTTTCCGGGGTCGTACGCGATAGCGCAACGGTCTAGCAGGGATCTTGACTTGTTCGCGTGTGACTTCATCGTTAAGAGCGGGCGTGCACTGGTTTACCCCATTTATAAGAGCCATTACGAGCGAGGCGACGGGCTGGAGTCTGACAACCCGGATGGGACCGCCCTCTATCGAGACCACGTAATCTATTGGTCTAAGGATTTGGGAAGGGCTATCGATTATCTGGAAACGCGTAAAGACCTTGAACTTCACAACCTCGCGTATTACGGGCTCAGTACCGGAGCATACCTTGGGAATATTCTTCCGGCTGTCGAAAAACGGATCAAGGTCATTGTGCTCCTTGGTGGTGGTTTTGGATTTACTAGCAAACTCCCAGAAGTGGATGAAATCAATTTCGCGCCCCGGGTAACCGTTCCCACGCTAATGATTAACGGTCGCTTTGACCACTTTTTCCCTCCTGACACCTCGCAAGATGTTATGTTCAGATCACTTGGCACCTCGGAGAACGACAAACGTCACGCCGTCTTTGAAGCAGGGCACATTCCACCCCACGACCAGATGATCAAGGAAACTCTCGACTGGCTGGACAAATACCAGGGACCAACGCCTGATTAGTCGGGAAGCCGGACAAGTGCCCGTGGCAAGGGTAAAGGCCTCAAATCCACTTGTTCGATTACGGCTGCCAGCTCAGGGGGTCGACGCAACACTTGCTTGAAGTCTACTCGCCGGAGTTTGAAATCCTAAAGTTTTTCTTGGACGCTGATTTAACCGCAGCGCCACTTTGTCCAGATCCACTTGCGTATAGCCGGACAAGTCAGTTCTCCTAGGGAAGTATTGTCGTAATAGGCCATTCGTGTTCTCGTTCGGGCCACGCTGCCGGGGACTTTGCGGATCGCAGGAACAGACTTTCACATCCGTGGCCACGGTAAAGATCTTGTGCTTGGCCATCTCCAGTCCACGATCCCAGCTCAACGACTGCCCCGCATCTCGATGAGTTGGGTATCCACGCCATACACGGTGGCGAGCGCACTCTCCAGCTGACTGGGCGTGTAGTCGTGGGCCTGAAGTTCGCGCACGGAGGATTGAATCAGACTCTCCAGAACTGGAATATTCGTCCAGACTGCTTTTCGCATAAGGAATGAAGCTTCCGGTTTTATACCATCTCGAACTTAGCTGATTGCACACATCAAGAAGCTCGATTGTGCCACGCCACGACGCCAACGGCATGACAGCCCACTTTGATTTTTTAAATACGCGGCGCTATGACGCGCGATTGACTTGTCTCACTTGGCGACCTAACATGACGGGCTCGAGCCCCAAAATGCGCCTCCTGCTGAAGCAGTCTCTAGGAAAATGTACCGCCTGGTCACAAAAGGGAAAAGACAGATGCTGAGCGTTCCATTTGGTGTTTTTTTACGCCGAACGCGTGCATCGCTTGCCGTTTTACTGCTCGCCTCCGCGGTACTGTTTTCAAGCGCGAGAACGGCCGACAAACCGCCTCAGGTACTGATTGCGATAGGAGATATTCATGGCGATTTTGACGATTTTTCTCTTCTGCTCCAGCGCGTTGGCCTGGCAGATGCGGCTGGTCACTGGAGCGGTGGGAAAACCACACTGATTCAGACCGGTGATCTTATAGATCGCGGCCCTAAAGGCCGCCAGGTAATGGATCTGCTGATGTCGCTCGAAAAGGAGGCGGCCACTGCGGATGGCGAAGTCCGGATTCTGCTCGGCAATCACGAAGTGATGAATATCCTGGGCGACGTGCGCTACGTTCCCGCCGAGGATTACACATCATTCGCGGACAACGAGTCCGAGAACCGCCGTAAAGCCGCGTTTAAAGAATACGCTGCGTGGCTGGCGGACCATAAGGCTTTGTTGGCGCCAATTAAAGAACCGAAGTTCTCCGCGAGCGAAGAGGAATGGACGGCAAAACATCCGCTGGGCTTCGTGGAATATCGCGAAGCAATGAGTCTGCAGGGAAAATATGGAAATTGGTTGAGGAAGCACGCGGCGGTGGCGCAAATCGGCGACACCATTTTCCTGCATGGCGGAATCGACCCCGACTTGGCTTCCCTGAAGCTTGATGGAATGAATTCCAGGGTGCGCGAAGAAATTGAGGAATTCGATAAAACTAAGGATGCTCTGGTTAAGCGCAAGCTGGTTCTGCCGTTTTTCACCATCCAGGAATTAGCGATCGCGGTGCAGGCGCAGTTGTTTGCGGATGGGCAGGCGGCCGCCTCTGTGGTTGAGGAATATCACGCCAAACTGTTGGGGCTTCGCGGTTTTAGCGCGTGGCTTTGCATGCGCGACAACGGCCCCTTGTGGTTTCGTGGTTACGACGAATGGAGCGACGAAGACGGTGCCGCGCGAATCGAAAAAATATTATCCGCCTATGGCGCGAAGCATATTGTTGTCGCGCACACGGTGCAGAAGACCCGCCACATCCGGGCGCGGTTTGCAGAAAAAATATTTCTGATTGACACCGGTATGCTCTCCGCTTACTGGAAGGGTGGCCGGGCCTCGGCTCTCAAACTCCGCGACGGAGTCAACTTCTCGGCAGAATACATGGATGAACCGGAAGTGCGTTTCGGCGAGAAAACTCCCACATCTTCGGGCAAAGAAAATTAGCCGTAAGCTCAGAGCATCGCGCGTGAAAGAGGTCCCAGAGTGAATCGCTGGATCGAGCGGGCTCTGAACATCCAACGAGGGGATCTGCGCCGCGGACTGCTGTTAAGTTCCTGCCTCTTCCTGACTATCAGCGCTTCGGTTATCGGTAAGGTAGCGCGAGACGCGCTTTTCCTTGGACAGTTTCCGGCGATTCGGCTGCCGTACGCGGACATCGCCAGCGGCGTATTGGTCGGGTTTTTGGTGGTGCTGTACCTGCGATTGGGGCGGAATGTTTCGCTCAGCAGCTTGCTGGTAGCCAGCCCGATGTTTTTTGGTCTCGTGAGCCTGTCCTTCTGGTTTCTCGCGCACCACTATCGCCCCACTTGGCTTTCTCCGGTTTTTTACATCTGGGTGGGAATCTTCGGGGTGCTTGCGCCGACCCAGGTGTGGACGCTGGCAAACTATCTTCTTACCACCCGTGAGGCGAAGCGCATTTTTGGAATGGTGGGCGGCGCCGGCATTTGTGGTTGGATTTTTGCGGGTTATGTTTCAAAAATTGTTACTAGGTCGTTTGGCACCGAAAGTCTGCTGCTGTGCATGACCGTTTTACCGTTTATTTGCGCCGCGCTCGTGGCCATCGCGTCAAGAGGCGGCGCGCTAATGCGCGAGCCCAGCAAAGATCCCGTGGAGGGTATAGCCGGAACGGGCCAAAGGGAATTACGCGACAGCGTACGCGCGATCCTGTCTTCCCCGTATCTCCGCGCAATCACGGTGGTCATCTGTATATCTTCCTTCGCCACCACCCTCACTGGATGGCAATTCAAGGCGCTGGCCAAGCTGGCTTCCGCGGATCGCGACAGCCTGGCAATTTTCTTCGGCAATTTTTATTTTTACGCCGGCCTGCTTGCTTTGCTTTTCCAGCTGCTGCTGACCACGCGCCTGCTCCGTCGCTTTGGTATCGGACCGATGCTCTTCGCGCTGCCGATTGTCGTGCTGGCCGGATCCGCTGGCCTGGCCCTGCTGGGCACGGTTGGCGCGGCTTTGTTCCTCAAGGGCGGCGATCAGGTTCTGCGCTACTCGATTGACCGCTCGACTATCGAGTTACTGTACCTGCCGTTGCCCCAAGGAGTGAAGTTGCAGGCGAAATGGTTTATCGACACGGTGGTTTGGCGCATGGGAGATGGCCTGGCCGGCATCGTGGTGCTGATTTTTGCGGCCCAACTGCACTGGACTCCGCGTCAATTGAGCTGGATCGCCATGGGGTTAACACTGGGCTGGCTGGCCGCTGTTCACGTGGCCGGGAAACAATACGTCGCCGTTCTAAAGGATTCCATCAGCCGGCATCGGCTTGATGCCGAACAAGCCACCACACTGGCCCTGGATCGCAACACCGCGGATTTATTAGCGGGCAATCTGCTGACCTCCGATCCAAAAGAAATTCTTTACGCGCTGAGTCTCTTTGAGGTCGAACGCAAACGAGCGGCGCACCCGGTAGTCCGGGGACTGCTGTCGCATCCGGAAGCGGAAGTCCGGCGAAAAGCAATCTCACTGCTTTCATCGGTCGGCGACAAGTCGGTTCTTCCGTCCATCGAGCAACTCCTCAAAGATTCTGATTACGGTGTGCGAAGCGAGGCCCTGCTCTATCTGGTTTATCACACGCATGTCGATCCGCTCACGTTGCTGGAAAAACCCGGGGAAATCGCCGATTTTTCGGTGCGTTCCGCGGTAGCCGCGTACCTGGCGCGCCCCGGAGTAGCGCAAAGCATTGAAGCCGCGCGTGCGATTCTTGAAGAGATGTGTCGCGAACAGGGCGAGAGCGGCGAGCGCACACGACTGGAAGTCGCGCGGCTGCTTTCGGAAATTCCTGATTCCTTTGACCCGCTATTGGCCACACTCTTAATTGACACATCTCATCTGGTCGCTCGCGAAGCCATGCGCTCCGCCGGTGCGCTTCGGAAATTCTCCGTTGTGCCGATTCTATTGGAACATCTTTCAAAGGAAGGATTGTGCGGAGCCGCGGCCGAGGCTCTCACGAGATTCGGCGATGAGATTGCCGCATTACTCGGTGAGCACCTGAGCGACGGGTCCAGCCCAATCGCATCGCGGCGCGCCATACCGGCGATTCTTGCGGGTCTCGGCACCGCGACCGGTGCACAGGCGCTTCTGGATAACTTAATGGAAACGGATACCGCGATTCGCTTTCAAGTGATCTCTGCGCTGAACAAGATTCAGCAAGCCCATCCTGAAATCAAACTTGATTCCCAATTGCTGGAAACCGTGCTCGCGGCCGAAATTATGGGCCACTACCGCTCCTATCAAATTCTGGAAAGTTTGCGTATTCCTGGAAATGCCGACGAACCCATCGCCCGGGCGCTGCGTGAATCCATTCAGCAGGAACTGGAAAGAATCTTTCGGCTGCTAGGACTGCTGTACCCGCGGATGGATCTGCACTCCGCTTATTTCGGGCTGCAATCGAGCGACGTGACCATTCACGACAACGCCTTGGAATTTCTGGAAAATGTGCTGAAATCGCAGCTGCGCGGCATGCTTGTGCCGCTGCTGGATGGCAAGGTCAGCGCAGAAGATCGAGCCGGAATAGCCAAGCGCTTCGTGCGCGCCCCGGTTGTAAGTCGTGAGCAAGCGGTTGCGGAATTAATCGCCAGCGATGATCCGTGGCTAAAGTCCTGCGGCGCCTACGCTATCGGAACTTTAGGTATGGAATCCCTTAAACACGAACTGGAGCGCTGCTTGGCGCACCCGGACCCGTTGTTACGGGAAACTGCGCGAACAGCAAAGATGCGCCTCAAGGAGCTCGCCGCAAAATCACGTTCCTCGGCGACAGTATAAAATTGCGTTGGTGTTTTGCCGCCAGAACGCCGCCGAAAGATCAACGTTCGAGCGGTGCACCGCACCACGCGCAACAAATAAATTATCGCGGCAAGCGCAGATCAATGCGTTTGGCGTGTAGAACACCCTTATCGTCCACGTGGCCCAGCACAATCACGAACGATCCTTCCACGACTTCGTCCTGTTTCCCCGGTTTCCCGAGTTTCGTCCATTGCGTGGAGTCGTCATAAGAAATTGTCCGTTGCTCAACCGAGGGATCCGGTCCGCCATGAATATCCATCGTGGATTTATCTTTGGAAATTCGGAGGACCTTACCCTGCCACTTGGTCTGCTTCTTGGCCGTTTCTTTCTTTTCAGTTGCGGCTTGTTTGGCGCCGGCGGGAATGGCGGTAACAACCGCTCCTGCAAGCACAATGGAAAGCAAGGCTGCTGAAAGCTTCATAACATCCTCCGCGTTGTAGTTATTGGTCTAGGGAAAGGATAGAAACGCAGAGAGGATAATGCCGCAGATGGAAAGTGTAAAGCACAATCTACGGCCGCGCGCAGGAACCTCCGCTTTGCCCTGGCATCAAACGATGCAGTTGTGTCCGCCGGTCCCTGGGCGTACAGTCTAGGCAATTTCGGAGGACATCCCGTGCGAAAATTTTCCAGACGCCTGGTGAAACTTTTCTTACTCGGCGTGGCTTGCATCATTTTGCAGATGGGCGTGCGAGCGGCAGACGAGCCTGCGCTGAGCAGGGAAGAGATCAAACAGTTTCTGCAAACCGCCGACGTCATCAAAAGTAAGCAATCCAGCAAGGGCGTCACCCACCCCTGGAAGCTCACGCTCAGCAACGGCGCGATTACTCATGACGCCTCGTTCCAGTCCGTGGATGAGCACACGCCGCAGAAAGATCTCGGCGCAGGCAAGCTGGAAATCAACTTCGTGGACTCCTACAAATACAACATCGCGGCGTACCGCCTCGCCGAGTTGCTGGGAGTGGAGGAGATACTGCCGGTCTATGTCGAGCGAAAATGGGAAGGCAAGAACGGATCGATTAGCTGGTGGCTTCCGGTCAAGATGGACGAAGCCGATCGCTTCCTCAAGAAGATCGAGCCTCCCGACGGCGATAGGTGGAACCGGCAGATGTTTCGTATCCGTGTCTTCGACGAACTTGTCTATGATTCCGACCCCAACCTAACGAATGTCCTGATCGGTGAGGATTGGACGGTGTGGCGCGTCGATTTTAGCCGTGCTTTCCGCACCAGCAAGGATTTGCGAGTTCCAAAAGACCTGGTCAAATGTGACCGCCGGCTCTTGGAAAAACTAAAAACTCTCCGAGCCAATGAAGTGACCGAGAAAACCAGAGGCTATTTGACTAAGGATGAAGTGAATGGAGTAATGGCCCGTCGGGACAAAATCGTGGCGCGTTTCCAGACTTTGATCACCGAAAAAGGCGAAAAGGAAATTCTTTATTGACTGGTAGTCCGCCGGGATTCCCCTGCTCACGGTTCCCGAGGATTCCACGGAGTATTCCGTCAACGCGTCGCACTATCGCCATTGGGATAATTCCATGCGCGCGTAAAATCCTCTTTCTTCAGATTCCGGTGCACCTGGATTTCCAGATTATTTTGCAAATGCGGCGTTTTGATCGAGTGTGGCCAGCTAATTGTTTGTGGCCCAACTGGCGTGCCCCACAGGAATGCCGCGTATCAGGTAATGGCAACTAGTACTTCATAGTGCTATATGTTAATAGTGAACAGACCTCTGAGTGAAAGATTACGCCAATCCCTGCAATGAAGGAACGGCGGGGCGGCGCGGTGCGGAAGCGTTGGCCGCCCGATATCCCACTCGGCATTTCGGCGATGTCACGTGCGGAGAGTTCTCAAAATAACTGTGAAATATGCTTGACACTACAAATCGCCGGCGTATAACAACCGAGTGCAGAGGCCGTTACTATCTGCATCAGGATGTTTAGAATCCGATCTTCTTCGGGAAGCAACTGCCCAATCTTCTTTTTATAGTGGGGGGGACGGCAGAAGGATGGAAAACGGATTGCGGGTACTAATCCACTCGGTGATGTGCTCAGTGTGGTCGGCTACTTTTTTGTTTCTGGTGACGCGTGGGCAAGAGGTAGTAGTGCGCTCGCGCAACGACGGAAACGGCCTGTATCGGTCTGCGGCGCGCAGAAAGGAGCGCCCGAAGTTACAGGCTGACATGAGTAAAGGTTTGTGTCTGAGCGATTACCTTTACTGTGTAATTTTTTGGCAATTTAATTGACAGGGAAAAACGACTGGGTTAAAAATCCTGTAGCGACTGACAGTTTACAATTCTAAAGCTGTGATATTGGTCACGGCTCACCAGAACTAATTTTTGCGGAAGACTAAAGCCCAAAAATGGGTTTCAGTCGTCCGCATTTTTTTGGGTTTGGGAAGTTTCATAACTTTATAACGAGGACGGCGAAAGTCGATGCTAACTGGTGACGATCGAGTGGCGAAACTCACGCCGGATTTCCGGCAATGGTGGTGACATCAATGAGAAAAAGCAAAACTTTTAATTATCGCACTGCGGAATTATCTGAAGATAAACCAAGCCGAGCTTGGCAAACGTGTCGGTGCTTCGGCGATGTCGATTTCTAGATGGGAGGGCGACAGGCTTCGGCCTCCGGCGACCTATCTAATTAAATTCGGGCTTCTTGCAACCCCAGATGACTGCTGGTTTTTCTGGGGACAGGCAGGATTAACCATCGAGGACGTAATGCGCGTGCTGCGCCACTCCAAAGCGGTGGGCTGTGAGTCCAAGCGCCGCCCATCAGCCCCGAGCGGCAAGGTTATTTAGACTGCGAGTCTCGAGGGCTGGCATCAGCGCCCTGGGCGAGTGCTTCCACGGCTTGGTTCAAGACCTGGCAGATAACTTCTTTTGGAATCCCTTGGCGCAACAGCCGGGTTATGCCAGACGCAATTTCCATGTACGAAAGCCTGATAACCTGACCATGTTGGTCGATGGCCAATTTAATGATGTCGGAGGGTAAGTGTTTCTCTGGGAATATCGAATCGAGGGCCATTGGTGCTACAGTACGCCGCCCGGCGGATACGGTCACTGGTACCTCTTGCCTAGTATTGAAGGCATAAGAGTTTTTGGTCCGACCTATGCGATTTTGTAATCATGTAGGCCGCACTAAGAAGTAAAAAGTACAGCGCGGTTGCAGGTGTCAGCAGTCAGCGACACTTCTCGTTCTTTAGTTCACGGTAAGCAACTGAGGTCCGAGCAAACGCTCGAAGGCAGCGAGAAAGTCCATAACTAATGGGATGGTCCGCCGCTTTTACCGAGCCAACGGGGCGGTTATAAGAGGTGGAGGAGGCC